>CAIMWN010000337.1 GCA_903845155.1 Oligoflexia bacterium | reverse complement strand
CTGTTCCAGTTGGAAGGAAAAAGGAAGGTGCTGACTCGCTATGCGCAGGAAATTTATAAATTAGCAAAAACTCAACAAAATGATTTTCACGAGAAATATGAATCGTTACACCGTCAATACGCTTCGGCCGAATTCCTTACGATTCGTGTGGGCGGGCGGGGGGAGATGATGGAATCCCTCTCGGATTCATTTCTGTTCCCTGGTAAAACCGAATTTCACCCCATGAGCAGTAAAGACGCAGTCCAGAAGTTACTGAAGCAAGAAATCGACATAGCGATCACCCCAAATCTTCCGGATACGCTTCATTTCAACGCAAATAAGCTCATTTCATCGGGAGCGAAAATTGCTATCCACAAAAGTCTACTTAAAGATAAAAAGGGCACGCTTTCATCAAGGTACCTCGACCCGGATTTTTTGCAGAATGTTCCGTGCGTTACCTATCTGCCCGATGGGCATCTTTTGTCAGAGCTTTTTAAGCACGTTGGAATTCAACTCAAAAACGCAAACGTTCGAGCGGGGGTAGAGGATTGGCGAATGCTGATGCGGATGATTGAAAAGAAATGTGGGTATGGAGTTGTCCCCGATTATATTCGATCGCTTACCTCTGAAATTGTGGAATTTTCCATCCCTGAAAAAATTCTTCCTCGCTTTCAGTTTTATGCCCTCTTTGCAAAAGACTTAAGAAAGATAAAGGGTTTCTCAGCCGTCCGCGCCATTCACAAGTAAAGTAACATCCTTGTGTTTGTGGAAGTCTCGGATTTTTTAAAAATTGACCCGCCTACACTACTTTTGTGACGATTTTAATCTTCATTCAGTTGACGTTATGGGTGCATCTGGCTAGGTGCTCATAGAATAATGGTACTGCGACTTTAAGAGTCCCCAGGAGCTCTGTCTTCACTTTTATAGCCCCCAGTCAGACGAGCAGGAGTGTGAGTGGATCAAGATTGAAATCATCGCAAGAAAAAGGTATGATTGCGAACTATGGCAAAACCAAAGTTCGCATTTTCGATGAGTCGCGTTTCCAAAATTTACCCCCCCAGCAAACAAGTACTTCGAGACATTTCCCTCTCTTTCTTCTACGGAGCCAAGATCGGTATTTTAGGTTTGAATGGCGCCGGCAAATCGACACTTTTGAAAATCATTTCGGGCGAAGAAAAAAATGTGAATGGAGAAGTGTTGCCGAGTGATGGGATTACTTTTGGTTATTTGAAGCAAGAGCCAGAACTCGACCCAGCTAAAACAGTTCGCGAAGTGGTGATGGAAGGTACAGGTCAGCTCGGTAAAGATTTGAAACGTTTTGAGGCGATTGGCGAAAGATTTGCAGATCCAAATTTGGATCCGAATGAAATGGATAAGCTCCTGGAAGAGCAGGCGACCATCCAAGAGCGCATCGAAGCGAAAGATGGTTGGGATATTGATCGTAAGTTAGAAGTATCGATGGAGGCGCTTCGTTGCCCACCACCAGATGCAGTGATTAAAAATTTATCAGGAGGTGAACGCCGTCGTGTCGCGCTTTGTAGGCTTCTGATTGAACGCCCTGATGTGTTACTACTTGATGAGCCGACCAATCACTTGGATGCAGAGTCTGTACATTGGTTAGAAGATTTTCTTCAAAAATATGAAGGCACGGTCATTGCGGTAACCCACGATCGCTATTTCCTCGATAATATTGCGGGATGGATTTTGGAACTTGATCGCGGCCATGGTATTCCCTGGGAAGGCAATTACTCATCATGGCTTGAACAGAAACAAGGACGCTTGGCTCAAGAAGAGAAAACTGAAACCAAGCGACAAAAAACTTTGGAGCGTGAGCTAGAATGGATTCGGATGAGTCCGCGTGCAAGACAGGCGAAGAGCAAGGCGCGTGTAAATGCATACGAGCAAATGTTGAATGAAAATGTTCAAAAGCAAGATCAAGACTTAGAAATATTCATTCCCGCCGGTCCTCGTTTGGGCGGAGTCGTGATCGATGCACAGAATATTTCTAAAAGCTTTGGCGATAAACTCCTCTTTGAAAATCTAAACTTCAAAATTCCACCAGGAAGCACGGTAGGCATTGTTGGTGGAAACGGTGCCGGTAAAACCACTCTCTTTAAAATGATGACGGGTAAAGAAACTCCTGATTCTGGGTCATTTAAAGTAGGGGAGACCGTGAAGCTTGGTTACGTCGATCAATCGCGTGAAACATTGAGCCCTGACCTTACCGTCTGGGAAGAAATCGCGGACGGCAAAAATGAAATGATCATGCTCGGTAATCGCGAAGTGTCTTCTCGTAGTTATGCTGCGAGATTCAATTTTACGGGTGGAGATCAGCAGAAAAAAGTTGGAATTCTATCGGGTGGAGAGCGTAACCGCTTACATCTTGCTAAGATTCTAAAATCAGGCGCAAACGTTCTTCTTCTCGATGAGCCGACCAACGATCTTGATATCAATACGCTTCGAGCGTTAGAAGAAGCGATTACTAATTTTGCAGGAACCACGATGGTGATCTCGCATGATCGCTGGTTTTTAAATCGTATTGCTACCCACATTATTGCCTTTGAGGGCGATTCCAGTGTGGTTTTCTTTGAAGGAAACTATCAGGATTACGAAGAAGATAAGAAACGGCGCTTGGGTGCAGATGCACTCATTCCGAAGCGTGTTCGTTTCAAGAAAATTGAATCTTTCAGATAAGGCGAATATGTTTATTAGAGACGAATGGATTCAAAAAAGTGATTTTCATCCTCACACGACGAAAGAAGTGTTAAATGAAGTGGTCACTCGTTGTGAAAATGTTTTAAAGGCGGGTAAACTTCCGGTAGTGGTATTTGACTTGGACTCCACACTCTTCGATGTTTCAAAACGATCATATGAAATATTGCGGGAGTGGCTTGTTCACCCCGATCACCATTCGTTTTCTGAAACCATTCAACAACTCAAGGGTGTAAATTGTTCGCATATGAAATACTCCCTCGAAGATGTTTGGGAGCACCATAAAATCCCGTATCAAGATGAACCCTATTTGGATCATTTGAAACATGCCAAGAATTTTTGGCGTAAACGATTTTTTGGAAATGAATACCTTCAGCATGATGAACCTACAGCGGGCGCCCTACCTTTTGTAAAGCGCTTACATGAAATGGGCGTGAAGGTCGTGTACTTGACTGGCAGAGATGTACCACTCATGTATTTTGGTACTGTTGACCAATTGAAAAACAAGGGTTTTCCGATTGAAGTCGAGCGTTCTAGGCTCATTCTGAAGCCTAAACGGCATATCGACGATTTAGAGTTTAAGGCTCAAGCTGCCCTGACCATCATGGGATTTGGCGAAGTGGTGGCTAGTTTTGAAAATGAACCCAAGAACTTAATTGCCATGGCGAAGGTGTATAAGCCCGAAACGATGAGTGTTTTTATCCAAACCGTGAGTTCAGATCAGGCAGCCCCGAAGGGGCAGGGTGTTTATAAAATTGAGCACTTCTCTCTCACTTAAGGTCAACGAAATTCGTTGCATTTATTAAATAATGAGTATATAAGAAGGCATGTTTTTCGTAAAAGTAATCATGTTAGTCCTTCTACCCTTATCGATTCAATCTGTATTTGCGCAAACGCAGCTCGTGCCACCAGAGCAAGATGCAGTGGTGAGTAAAATCACCTATGATTCCACTCGGTCTGATTCTATTCACGATTTCTCCTGGACGACCCAAGGAGACTCGCCCCTCGTTTGTGGGTTTAGTTTTGCTAACATGGGTGGCAATCAATCGGTAGAAATGCACAATCGTGGAGCGGGGGGCGGACCCGAAAGAGATTTTGCTTTTGAATTTAAAGATCGGGCTAGGCAGAACATCTTGTTTTCTATTACGGATATGGCCAATGGAACCACCTCACAGTTTATGGAGAGTTACTTCTACTTCTTCCCTCGGACCTATTTACCGGCAATTCAGTGGCCTGCAAAGAGCGCTATTGAAAAAGTATTTAAAGTGATTCTTCCGACTGGCGAGGAAGTTCTATTTAATACAGAAACAAAAGTAATGATGGGTGGAGTTCTAAAAGAGACCAGGCCCTTAGATATGAACGAAGATCGTTTCTCAAGAAAGTTCGCGGGAATTGAGTACACGGGTAAAGGCGTAATGATCAGAGTTGATCGACGTGGCAATGATCCGAGATTAGGTACCGTGGCTACTATTTCTCAGGGTTCGCATCGTTGTAAAGTCAGTAGCGCGCAGTTGTTTGACCAAGACCCAAGTAGCATCGTGGCTTTTTTGTTTCCTACCGATGAAGCGTTCGCTGTATTTTTGAAACAAGCTTGTCCAAAAGTGAATTTTACTTTCTAAAATATCAACGATTTTCGTTGTTTGTAAACAGTGCGAATTATTGATAGACTAAGCCGCTTTATGAAAATTCTCTCGATCATTCCACCTTTGGTGCAAATTAATACTCCTTATCCCGCTACCAGTTTTATTACGGGGTTTCTTCGGTCGCGCGGATTCGATGCCGAACAAAGAGATTTGGGACTAGCATTGGTACTCAAGCTTTTGTCGGCTCAAGGTTTGGCTCAGATCAAGAGCCGTCTCATGATGACGACTCCGAGTACCCAATTTTTTTTAGAAGCTTATCATGATTATGAAAAGACCATTGACGGGGTTATTCTTTTTTTACAGGGACATGACCCAGCCATGGCGCATCGAATTGCCAGTCGCACTTTACTGCCCGAGGGGCCCAGGTTTCAAGCCGTAGATGAAGCCGATCTCACTTGGGCGTTTGGCACGATGGGCGTTCATGATCATGCTAAACATTTAGCAAGTTTGTATATTGATGACTTAACTGATGTCATCTCTGAGGGAATTGACCCGCAGTTTTCCTTGTCTCGGTACGGTGAAAAACTTGCAGCAAGTCAAGCCACCTTTGATCCACTTTATGAGGCGCTTTCACAGCAAGAGAGTTTAGTTGACCAATATTTACGCGTGGTGACCTTAGCGGCATTAAATGATATAAATCCCAATGTCTTGATTATCACCGTGCCATTTCCAGGTTGTGTGCTGGGCGCATTGAAAATAGCAAAAATTGCGAGGCTCGTGTCGCCGAAAATCAAAATTGTTCTGGGTGGTGGCTATGTGAATACCGAGCTTCGTTCTTTGAAAGACGCGAGGCTTTTCCAATTTGTGGATGCCGTAACCTTGGACGACGGGGAAAGACCGCTAGAGTGTTTGCTGGAGTACTGGCAAGGAAAGCGAGCCCGTTCAAATTTACTGCGTACATTTTTACTTTCAGAAAAATTGAAATCGAGCATTGAGTTTTGTACTGATAGCGCCGAACACGATATTCCTCAGAGCGAAACGGGGTTTCCAACCCTCGACGGCCTACCGATGATGAGTTATGTTTCGATGGTGGAGATGCTAAACCCCATGCACCGATTTTGGTCGGATCTGCATTGGAATAAACTCATGCTTGCACATGGATGTTATTGGCATAAGTGTAGTTTTTGTGATGTGAATCTTGATTACATTAAGCGCTATGAGATCTCTCCTGTTCAAATGACCATTGAACGAATGAAGAAATTAAAAGACGAGAGTGGTTCAAGTGGATTTCATTTTGTGGATGAAGCCGCTCCCCCGAACTTATTGAGAGAACTTTCAAAAGAACTCGTCACAAAAGAACTCTCGTTTTCCTGGTGGGGAAATATTCGATTTGAGAAATCTTTTAATCAGGAAACGACCGAGCTCATGAGTGATGCAGGCTGTATTGCCGTATCGGGTGGCCTTGAGGTCGCTTCAGATCGCTTATTAAAGAAAATGCAAAAAGGAGTAACCATCGAACAGGTTGCCAAAGTGACCAAGAATTTTACCAATTCGAAGATCATGGTGCACGCCTATCTGATGTATGGTTTCCCATCACAAACTGAACAGGAAACGATCGATAGTTTAGAAATGGTGCGGCAGTTATTTCTGCATGGCTGCCTGAGTTCAGCGTTTTGGCACCGCTTCTCGGCAACCGCACATTCTTTAGTGGGGCATGCCCCCGAGGACTATGGCGTCACGCTAAAGCGAGATCCCCACATTGCATTTGCGGAAAATGATCTTGAATTCACAGACGAAACCGGCTTGGATCATGGCCGCTATGGGTTTGGTCTACGGAAAGCCGTTTACAACTATATGCTTGGTATCGGGCTTGAGGAAGATGTTCGCACGTGGTTTGACTTCAAGGTGCCCAAAGCACAAGTAGATTCCAAACTAATTCAAAATGCCTTATACTAGTTTTATGAAATTTCTTCCTTTCGTCTTCATCTTTTTATCAGCATGTTCTATTTCCAGGCCCTGTTCGGAAGGTGGCGATGTTACTTGGAATCCAAAAATCATCGGCGATAAGCGCTGCGAACAAAAAGAGCTGAAAGACGGCAGAGTAGTGAATCATGGAGCATTCAATCAAATTTATCAAAGCACTGGCAAGGTCGCCATTGAGGGGATGTTCAACGAAGGCAGAAAATCGGGCATCTGGACGTACTATGGTGAGGACGGTAACATTAGAACCATCAAGTACTTTGATCAGGGAGTAGAGAAAACTCCTCCGGCGGATGTTCAAAAGAAAATTGATCTCATTATTCAACAAAAAGCTGGAAGTAATTTGGTACCCAAACACTAGCGGTCGAATTTGGGAGCATCCCATTCTTGATTCCATTTAATTTTTAGCAAAGGCACATACGTTTGGACGTGGTAAAGCATCAAGATAAACGCTCCTAAGACCAATCTTAAGTTGTGCGCACTGTGAAAAATGAAAACTCCGATCCCAGCAATATTGATCAAAACAGGCATGAGGATGATGAGTGCCAGTGGAACATACGCGTTCAGGACGAGTGCAATTCCGCACACTAGTTCAATTCCTTTCACTATATGCATGAGGTACCCTGTATCCCACAATGCTTTGATGAGTTGATAGCCATGGTCCGGTAGGCCTAGGCTTTCAAGAGGAATCGTTACTCCGATGGGAGCATTGCTGATCATTACGTATCCAAGCCAGAGGCGAAGAACGAGTTCAATTGTACTGGGGATGGCCGGAGTACCGTTAATAAAATGGAGTAAAAATTTATTGATCTTCATAAAACTGTTCTTCTCTTTTCTTGAATGTGATTTGGCTTTGTGTTCCTAGACCAGGCTCCCACCGATATTTCGGCCGTAATTCCTGGGCCAAAACCGGCAATCATGCCTTTTTCGCCATCAGCAATCGCGTCCTCTTCAAACGCTCTTTTTAATGCATCGAATACAACAGCGCTTGCTATGTTTCCATAATTTGCCAAGGTAGCTCTGCTGAAGCGAAATTTCTCTGGATTCACGCGCAAAAATTTTGAAAGATCATCTAGAATTCGCGGACCCCCTGCGTGAATGATATAGTAATCAAGTTCTGCGGCATCCCAGCCATGCTGTTCTGCGAGTTTACTCATGGCGGGTGCGAGAGGTTCCATCGTCGTAGGAACGCGCCTGTCGAGATTAAAATGAAAGCCAGTACTTTTGACTGTATAGCTGATCCAGTCCTCGGTGTTTGGAATTAAGTACGATGCGTTTCTTTCTAAGCGCGGGCCAATTCCACCAGCCCCCCTTACTACTGCTGCTGCGACACCATCGCCAAAGAGGCCATTTGAAAGTAAATTGCCGACTGCAAGATCTGATGGTTGATAGCAGAGTGAGCAAAACTCACAAGCGACGATCAGCACATTGGCAGTAGGATAAGCCATACAAAATTCTTGAGCACGATTGACCGCAGCACCACCCCCAGCACAACCCATTTGCGCCATCGGAATTTGTTTAGTGTCATAGCGAAATCCCATATTGTTGATCAACCACGCTGTCATGGACGGCATCATAAAGCCTGTCGATGAAACGTAAACGATCGCATCTATGTCCTTGGCAGTAAGTTCTGCGTTTTTGAGGGCCTCCCGAATGACGGGTGGGGTGAGGCGTTTTGACTGTTCTACATAAATTGCATTTCGTTTCTCAAAGCCAGGATGTTTGAGCACCTCTTCGATTGGCTGAATGACATGGCGTTTCTGGACGCCAGTATTTCGTAAGAGCCGAAGAGTAAGGGCTAATTGGGGATGATTTGCATGAATGGACTTGCAGAGATCCAATGTTTGCTCTTTAGTAATGATAAATTCTGGTACGGCCACCGCTGGTTTGCATAATGTTGGCATGGATTGAGCCCCCTTTTCTGAATAGAGATATGTCACCAACCAAGATATTAATATAATTATAAATATATAACTTTATGATAGCCTGAATTTATGATAGCGACGGCAACTGAGATTGAGTATTTTGTAGAGGTTTATCAAACCCGCCACGTTTCCCGCGCGGCGATCAGGCTTGGTGTCACACAGCCAACGCTGACCTTAAGTCTGCAAAAGCTTGAAGAAAAACTGGGGGTGAAGCTGTTCCATAGAACCAAGCAAGGTGTCGTTCCCACTGACCCAGGAACCCTGTTCTATCGCAAAGCCAATGCTTTAATGGATTGTTGGCATAGCATTCATCAAGGGCTGGAGAACTCCACGTTGGAAATCCAAGGTCGCTTTAAAGTTGGATGCCACCAGAGTGTCGGAGCATATTCGCTACCTAGTTTTTTGGAACGACTTCGTCAACAAGCGCCATTCATTGAAATCGAACTGACGCATGATTTTTCAAGAAAAATCACAGAAGGTGTCGTCTCCTTTCAAATAGATATTGGATTTGTAGTTAATCCCGTTAGACACCCAGATCTGGTCTTAAAAAAAATTGGTGAAGATAGAGTGATGTTTTGGAAGAAAGCTGGCATGAAAACCGTACCTAAAATAATTCTTGCAGATTCAACCTTAGCTCAGATTCAAGAGATTCTCGGAAAAACTCATTCTAAAAACTTCAAAGAGTGGAGATTACTCAATAGTCCAAGCCTGGAGCTCATTAGAACACTGACTCTTTCTGGACAAGGAATCGGTTTACTTCCTGAGCGAGTAGCCAAAGCTGATGGTGCCGATCTAGTTCCTTATGACCAAAGCCTTCCTGTTTTTGAAGACAAGATATTCGTTTGTTACCGTAAAGACGTTTTATCAAGCAAGGCCGGACGTGAACTGATTCGTATTGCTTCATTTGATCTATAGGCAATTCAATGAACTAAGGTACAGGTAACGGCCTTACAGTGGGCCTCTGCCGATTCAGCAGAACACTTTTGAATCGCAATTCGTTTCGCTTCCGCTTCGGTAGTGGCATAAGACTCAAAGTGATCATTAAATGTGCTTACTTCACAAAACCAATGATGGGGCTGGTCCTGATTTTTTTTGGCTTCGACTGAATATTCAGCGAAGCCCTTTCGGTATTCTCGAGCGATCTCATCCTTTTCATTTCTCTCGCAAAAGAGAGCATAGCGGTCTACGTCGTTTCTTTTGTTATTGCGGGCATCATCCGAGCCTTGCCGGTAGGCGCTCTCTTCATTGCAATTTTTATCAATCCATTTACTTTGATCGCTAGCACACGATGCAAGAGTGCAAAATAGAATGAACATTAATTTCACCGAATGCCGCTGCAATGCATTTTCCATGATTCACTCCATTAAAATAGGAATGAGATTCCAAGATTGATGGCATCACTGGAGTTCACGCGATTCCCAACCACCGCACTGTGAAGAGATGGATTACTGCTTTGAATCGCTTCGTTATAGCGCATGATTCTGTAATCGATATCGAGTGCCCAATGTTGGCTGAGGTATACTTTTTGTCCCAAACCAAGGAAGGGGGTGAAGTAACTGCCTGATTGGGTACCCGTCATTCCGAAACCACCGAGTACGAATAGATCGACATAAATAATCATTTTTCCAAATAAGCTCATTTTACCATAGAGAATATTTCCATTGGCTTCAATGCCGTAAAAGCCGGTGGGCGGATTTCGATCTGGGTTAGTTGCAGCCGTACCTTTGGTTTGGCTGATAAACGTGGTATAGGCATCAGAATCACTACTAACAGAGCGCCATGCCTTTGCATGAAGACTGAAATAGGGGTTAAAGTGATAACCCACGGACAATCCAAAATCATGTACGGAGAGGAATGGATCGCTTGAAATCACTCCATTGAAAAAACCAATCTCGATTTTATCAGCAGTAGTATATTTCCGATTTTGAACAACCCCGAGCTCGCTCTCTTTGCCTTGCGCCCAGTATTTCTCAGTAATTTTTGATACATCTACTGCCTCAGATGCTTCTGCTGCGCCTGTTGCAGGTGTTGCTTGAGCGTCTGCCGTGGGCGTAGGTTCAGCTTCTACGTTTTTATGCTTCTTGCTTTCTGCGAATGCAAGTGAGTGGGTGAGTAAGGTAAATAGAACGATTAAAATTATATTTCTGGTTGATTTCATATAGCCTCCTGCTATTTATTATTTTACTTCTTCCTTAAATCTACAGTTTCTAAATTTTTACGGGCCCTTCCAGCCATCCAAATCTCAGTATCACGCTTAGTTTCGTCTGTTCCTGACTTTGAAATACTACCTTGGTATTGATCCATTGCTCATTGGTTTCATCAACCAAATTGAGTTGGATCACGGTATTGGGCGACATTCCTAATATTTTATTAATATCATGATCAACAATGATTTCAAGACCATAAGAGTGAATTCCTTTGACGAGCCCAATAAAGGGTCGCTTCATATAAAGGAACGTTGCTGAAACCACTCGTTCTCCTAGCGTCTCTTTGGTCGCTGTAAATGGATTCTCGGTGGGTTGTGCATCGACCGGATGCCATTTTTGATTGGACTCATCGATCATCCATGAATAGTGAAGCAGATCGCCCGTGGTTCGTAGTGTTTCGAGTTTCTCCTGCGTGATGGGTCCAACGATTTTTCCATGTTTAAATAAGTAGTACTGATTTTGATTTTTCATTTGTCTCGTTTCATGAGTTTGAGATGTAAGTATTTTTCCTTTTTTAAGCACTGGTCAGAAATGTCCGCTTTCAGTGCGCCCATCTCATCTTCCCATACTTCTGCATCTTCAATCTCGCTAGAAGCAATCCGCCCCCAGCTCCAAACTTGTGCATGATTTGGTTTTTCTTTATCATCTTCCATTTCTTTATTGGCCTGATCAAAATCATTATGTGCGTTCTTCCAAATCATATCCTGACTGGCGCCATTGTAAATTTCAATTTCTATCAAATCTGAATTTTCTCTAATTTTATCGAGTTTGGTTAAAAGTTTCGCTGTGTCAGCTTTTAAGTCTACGTCGACTTTATTCTTCAAGCCCGCGCGAGTCTCCGGAAGTCTTTTTTCGTACATCCTTGCCAGTGCCTTCCAGGTTCTGGAGGCCCGGTAGTAGCGACTGAGTTTCCGCAATTGTTTTTTGAGCACAAAAAATCGATCGCCCAAAGAATCGCGGAGCTCCTCTCCTGGTTTGAGTCTGAATTTTGCAATTTTAACGTCCTTCACAAAAACCTGGGCGGCATTGATAAACTGCGTAGTGAGTTTTCGTTGTTCAGCTACTGCCAAGTCTTGGGTTCTGGAAATGATCTTAGGATGATCTAGAAGAGTGTTGAGCTCATTCTGACGAACCAAGAACTCTGGACTTTTCATCCACTCAGTAGAAATCTTTACCGGTACAGTGGATTGCTTCTTCAGGGCTTTTAGTGTTTCGTCGTAAAAATCAGTTTTACTTTTGTTGTCGTTGAGCCATTGGTGGCTTTTTGCGTAGTCATTCACGAAGGCGCGAATCATGCGAATCGACTCAGGATAGAGGCAGAGTTCATTCAGAGCCATTGCTGCTACCATGAGCGGCTCTGGCGCGAAGGTGTTTCTCAGTGAGCCCACGCGGAGCTGCATGGATACACCCACCGCATCATCAAATTGTTTGGCTTGAAGATAGGCCCATGAAAGATCACTCAAGGCATCAATTTGTTGATTAGATGTTTTGGTAACAGTCTGAAATTCTTTGATCGCTTCCCTGTATTTGCCGGAGGTGTAATAGGCGCGACCCAACATCAGGCGTGCATCATCAATGTGTTTTTTAAGGAGTGGGTTAGTGCTCGATTCAAGATCATTCAGGAATAACGTCAAATGTTCAATTGCCTCAGGATAATGGCGATTCAGCGATTGTTCTACACCCAGGAGATACTCACGATAAGCTGCGGGTAGCTTCTTGCTCACGCCTGTAGTTTTACCGAGTGAAGCAAGAAAGACAGCGTCAGGGTCGTCATCAGAGAGGGGGCTTGGCGCCTTCCAGTCAGGGCTTCTCTTTTGAATTTCACTCATGCAAATTTGACTGGCCTTTTTAATCGCTTTATTTTCGCTGCCATCGTAAACAGATTTAAAAACCTGATGCGCGAGTGGATCTAGTTTAAGGTCAAATAGGATTCGACCAACCCAATATTCGGAAAAGTCGCGTTCGTTGATGCCTTGCTTTAACAATATGCTCAGCCGCTTCAATTGAACCGCCTCAGAGAAACTATAGCCCGAAGAGGCTTTGCCGGCGAGAAAGCCTCTATATTGGTCAAGCCACGCTGGGGATTTCCCCGAAGTGTAATTCCAAGTTTCGCTGCTTCTGCAGTGGTTTTTGCCACTGAGTGCATTTCCGTCGAAATCGGTCGCCAAAGAATCGCTGGTCGCTGCGGAAACGAGGGTGACGATCAGTAAAGTAATTTTAAAAATCTTGATGAGTATCATATTTATCACCTCGAAAGGCTCTTAAAGTTAAATGGGTAAGATACGGCTACGATGACTCCGCCCCGCGGCTGTGGAAACTTCCATGATTTAAGTTTTCCAACCAAACAACTGCCGACTTGACGATCGGTAATGGTAGTTTCAGAAACGTTACCCGTTTGCACGATTCCAGATGGACTGATTTTGAAATCAATCAACACTTTTCCGGCAAGGGAGGCATCTCGGAGAAGTGCGGATTCATAGCAAAAGCGAATTTCACTGATGTGACTATGAATAACTCGCGCTACTTCATCTTTCGATAAGCCTTCATCTACCGTTGCATCTTGTGAACTCAATCCGATTTCTACTTGGCCGTGGCCTTGTCCCTTCACGTTTACTCCGGCACCAGCTCCATAGCCAGAATCGCTTCCAATTTGAAGATTTCCTTTATTGTTAGCGGCAAGTATATCGGATGCTTTCCCCTGAAGGTTTGCGCCCGTCACGTTAGTGTTTCCAGAAACTTTTTGTGCAAGGTTTTGAATAGATTTTCCTGTGGCCATAATAGAGTATTTACTGAGTCCACCTTTTAAAATACTACGCATGTTTTGTTGAACCGTTTTCGATTTAAATGCTCTGGCGATGGCTTTCACTTGTGCCTGACTAGCGGTAGCTCCTGCAGCAGGGGTTTTAGTTTCTTTGGGTTTGGTCATGATGATTTTTGCAAACTTTTTAGGAATCAGCTCTTCATTGGGTGTCGAGCTTTTATCCATTAAATTGACCGTAGTAATCGCCAAGAAAAGTACAGCAACAATTGCTCCCGCGCGTTTCAAATACTTTTGAAAAATTTGATCTTCAATAGGAAGCGTGTCTGCCTTGTCTAAAAGTGGGGCAGCCATCTCTCTAATTTTGGTAAAGTCGATTGGAAAAATTTCCTGAAGCAAGTCTATTTGCACACTTGCAGTGCCATCTGCAGAAAGTAGAATTTTTTTACCATAACTGCTGGCACCAAGGTCTATCGTTTTTAGTTTATTTTTAATTCCTGTGCCTTGCGAGAAATCCCTGACGAGGATTTGATCGTTCTTTTGCTGGAGTACGAAACGCGTTGGGAATCCCAAAGTGAGTAGCGAGCGACCGTCCCAGGTGCGCTTGAACTGAATGGGGGATTTCGATCCATTGGTGTATTGGATTAATAGTGATGGCCTACTTAAGTGAACTTTCATTGTCTTAACCTCATCTCATTCATGAGTTCTTGATCGCGATCCCAAAAAGTGGCACGCTTTCGATAGAGATGTTGTAAATTTCTCTGATCCCGTTCACTGATTTGGTTCACTGAATCCAGGTTTTTGCGGTTGATTCCTTCAACCATTTCGTCTTCAAAATTCAAACTTTTTGAACGTTTGGTGCCTTCGGCAGCCATTACATCCATCGAGAACAGAACTAAAAAAACACATAATAATTGTTGAGTGGTCTTCATGACGTTATTTACCTCTAGGGGCTTTGAAACCTCGCTAAGACATCAGCTTGGAGTGGTGTGTTGGGAGCTGCTTTTACTAGTTCATATGCTTCAGTTGGAGCCGCATTTCCAATTAAAAGCACGAGACCTCTGAGCACAGGGCTCACTGTCTTAAATTCTGGTTTAGTGGATTCAATCAGTGTGAGTAGGTAAAAAAGGTAATCACTTTTTTGCTCTTTCACGCCTTCAGTCCATTCACCCCAAAGTTGAGTAGGAATGAGGTTTTGTATTTCCTTTGAAACGAGAAGGTCAGTCGATTTCACTTCAGTAGTCGCTAATACTGTTGGATGGTCAGAAGTTATTTTACGATCGACCGGTTTACCGCCAGCCGCAATGGCTTCTGGTTGAGTGGTATTAAAGTTTTTGGCCATTTCTTTTAGATTAGTGATCGCTTGGTTTACTTCGGCGCCTTTAACAATAAAAGGTTTCAAAAGATCTTCGGGAGTTTGGATTTTTCTCAAATCCTCAACGAGGCGTTGATAAATGACCCCAAGCTCAGTCGCGCCTTTCATTTTGATGGTGAACCAAGGCAATTTCATTACTTTTGCAAAAGTGGTGTCCACTTCTTTCGTGAGCGTCATTCGTCTTACGATAGAGTTCGGATCACTGGTCAGGGGAGCAATTCCGGAAGACGATGTGCGAATGGATTCAAGTGCGTCGTTAACGCGGATTTGCATCAGTGAAAGCAGGTGAATTTGTAAAAGGGGATTCAAATCTTCCCACGAGTTTGCCACGCGTTGAAGTAGAACGAGTCGGTCGTTGAAGGGTACTTTTTTAGGTTCCTTGAGGGCCGCCAAGGCCCACACGGCCGCAAGTGATTTGGGAGCATGAACGGAGTTTTTAAAGATCGCTTGATAACTCATTTTGGTAGGCCGTTTTTCGCTCAAGACCTGAACTGCTTGATAGCGTTCACAAATCTCGGCATTCTTTCCTGAGCATACTTTTTTATTTTGGGTGAGGGCCGAAAGATTCTTATCATCTCTTTTAAACCAATAGTGCTGGAGGATGGTTTGAGTAACATCAGCGTCTTGGTATTCGGTGAGGTTTTGATATTGAGACAAGTCTTTGATTGCTTCATCAAATTTGCCGAGCTTATTTCTGGCGTCGGCACGTAAGAGCAAGATCGATTCAATGCGTGAAGTATCTTTTGTTTTTAAGATTAATTGACCCAGGTCTTTCTCGGCCTTTTCAACGCTACCATGTTTGAGTTCTAGTTTTGCTTGAATAAAAGCACATTCTTGGGCAACTTTTGAATTCGCGAATTCTTCAATACAACTTGCGGTACGGCTTTTTACCAGGGCAATTTGTTCAGGGCTATCAGAGAGGTCAAGCTTCAGGGTGAGCTTTAAGTGGGCATCAGCCCCGAGTTCATATACCTTTTCCACGAAAGCCTTGTCTTTCCATTTCTTACCTTTGGTAATCTTAATGCTCAATTCATAAAGTTTATTCCAATCTTCCGATTTGGAATAAGTATCCAGATTAATAGTCACTGCGGTTACACCCTGTTTGCTGTCAGAGTGATCGAAGGCGAATTTCTCCAAGCGAACGAGAGCCTGCGGAATATTAACATGTTCATAAACAAGTTTGTCGGCTTCGAGTGCAAATGCTTCGTAGGATTCACGATCTTCTGCGCTAGATGTTTTGGTAACGTATTGTTCGTGGAAGTCGACCCAACCGACCCATTCCTCTACCTTTTTTTGCTGTTCTTTTGGGAGTGCCGCAGTAGTTTCACTGAGCGAGCGAATGGTTAATTTTTCTGAAATCAAGTTAAGTGCTTTCAATTCCCGATAGCGGCTGGAGATCAATCTAAGTGAAAGAATCTGAGGAGTTACTTTTTTTGATTCAAGCATGGGGACATACTTTGGATTCATCAATTCTAAATATTTTTGAGTCGCACGCTCGTAATCTTGTAATTCAAATGATGTTTCAGCTAAGGAATACTGAGCAACCAAAGTAGTAGTGTTGTCGGAGCCAAGGAGGTCTGCAACTCCATCAGTCAGTGAAATGAGTGGTTTCACTAAGACCATTCGCTCGGTGGCGAGCTTATTCTTGAGAACGAGTTTGTGCAATTCGTCGAGTGCAGTGGTAAGTGTGGTTTCAATTCTTTGGTCGATTTCAGGGTTTTTGTGTGCTTTTTTGATTTTTCCTAAGTCACCCATGAGCGATTCAAGGGGTTTGAAGTTTCTCTTTTCAAATTGATATTGAAAAATGAGGAGAGCGACTTCTGCTGTTTCTGGAAGGCGAATATCGTCGTCTACTAAGCGATCCTTTAAGTGCTCGAGTTCTGGGAGCAAGCTGTAGGCTTTTAGCAATTTTGCGAATTTAAAAACGGTTGGACCGTAATAAGCCTTTTGATCTAATTTTTTAAAGTATGTAATGGCATGGTCAACTGTAGCGAAATCTGCTTTTTTATTAATAGCTTCAAAATAGAAGAGTGCCGCATCGTTGAAGACCGTTTCAAGAAATGCGATTTCAGCGCTGTTGATGTCTTTTTTGGAAAAGTAAAAGGCAGCTTCTTTCTTCAAATAATCGAGAGCGGTAGCGTGATTGCCAAGATTAAAATGACTCCATGCCGAGCGGTGAAGGGCTACTGGATAGAAGTCACTTCCTTTCATTTTTTCAATTTCACCTAAAT
>CAIMWN010000336.1 GCA_903845155.1 Oligoflexia bacterium | reverse complement strand
TGGCCGAACAGCCAGCGCCCCCTGTGAGTATTGAGTACTTCCTCCGGTGAGCAAAAACTTTAAGCTGGGTACAAATGGCTCTTCTTCTTCCGTCTCTGGAGTAGTTTTTTGATCTTTTTTGAGTTGCTTTTTCGCTACCGGCTGATCACCGAATTCAAAAGTATAACCGAGACGCAGACTGGGCCCAAAACTCGTTAAACCTTCTTCCGGTGTTTTGGAATAATTGAGATCAAAGCCAACTTCCCACTTTGAGTTATATCCAAACCCTCCCGTGATTGCTGATGTATGATCGGAATCAGATTGCTTCGGGGGAGCGGCCCCAATAGCGGTAGCACCAATTTGCAAAGCGCTATAAGTATAACTTAAATCCCAGTCCCAGTACTCTTTTTGTTTCGTACCTTCATCTTTTGAATCTCCCTGGTACGCTATCCCTTCAGAAAACGCGCCTGAACCGAGATAGGTTTGACTTTGTAGTTCACCTGCATGTACTTCACATGAGAAAATAAACACCAGTAACGCGATTGTTGTTTGCATATAACAATCAATGTTAGTTTGCTTTTGATTGAAACAGAATTAAAATTCATTGCACTCCAAAAAATTATGACTGTGCAATTATTGACACCCGCCAAGCATTACTTGGCGTTCACACCATTGTGTTTTCAAACCCCCGTCGCATTATGAGCGCGATGTTCTTGGAGATCTTGGCGGTTTTGGAGTTGCAGGAGATCTAGGTTTTTTCACCGCAGGAACACTGGTCTGCCCAGCTTTGTCTTCGGCATAGTCTACTGAACTCCATTTTATTTTAATGCTATTTAGGAGTAGTGCCAAATGCGCGCCGGCCTTCTCCAGCTGTGCCTCCGCACGTTGGGCCTGATTTTGGTCATAGGATGAGCCACTTAAATTATCAACTTGGATTGATTGAATTTTTCCATTCGCATCAAAGGTAACACTGTTGAAAGTCAGGCCATCATACACACCCTTAGACTCCTTTACCGAATCGGTGGCCCATGCCGCCGCCCAAGAATGATAATCACCGGGAGTATTAAAAGTATCTACAGAAGCAACTTGCGATCCAACTTTACTGGTCATCTTGTTTGCCAAATCGTGTGATGATTTAGAGCCATTTGCAAAATTTTCAACCAAAATATTGTCCCAATGCGCGTGAAGCTCAAGTGCCTTATTCGTATCACTCGTATGCACCGAATTTCCACCAGTGTCATTTTGCAAAACAATCTTTTGCCCTGTATTGTCTAAGATCTTACTTGGTTCAGAAATTAAAATAGCATTGGTAGCGACTTTAATGGTTGTGCCGGCAGCAGTCTTGATGTCATAAAACCCTGTGCCTACATGCAAGGGCTGGTGAATATCGCCCACAAAGTGAACAATCAATCGTAGAGCTTCTTTCTTGGTAAATTCAGCATTATTATTTTTTCCGGTCCCATAACCACTTTTTCCACCTTCCAGTACCGCAATGGCTCCATTAATTGCATCCACTACGTTATTACTGTCGGGATTAAACACGGTATCTTCTTCAAAACTGTCTGTTCCGATAGGCAGATTTAAAAAATGCCAATTCCCATTATTGAAAAAATTAAGATTGAATTGATTCGCTTCTGCTAACACCGCCGGATCACTCTTTAGAACATTACCGGCTGCCATATTTTTTTTCAAAAATTTAAGATCATCCGCCCAAACCGCAATTTTCCCCATATCATCCACCGGAATATTGGTTTCTTGAACAGCAGAGTTATCTCCATCCGTGCTTGCATGTTGGACTGTACTTTTTCCCGCTTGCATCTGCTTCTTCATGCTCAATACAAAGGAATCATGCGCGAGCATATCATCGATGATTGATTTGGTAGCAGGATTCAAATGGGTATGGGCAAACTCAGCAATCCCCTCGTGCCCTTGTGAACCATAGCCGAAAGAATGGGAGGCCGTTACGAGCGAAATTCCAAATACTAGTAAGCTTTTTTTCATCTATAATCTCCGCTGCGGATCTTACCGCAATCCATACAACAATACACTGTTTATCACGTATAAATGATCTTCATTTAATAGCGTCAGCAACAAAGCCATGAAGAATACTCGAACAATGATCTACGGATCCGGTTTGAGCTGCATTCCATAGCTCCAACAATTGTGAAGGCTTTAAGACCACACCACTGGGTGCATTGCCTAGTGCTGCATGCAGAGCAGAGGGGCCATTTTTAAGGGTAAATTCAATTAAATCGAGATGGTGTTCAATTTGGTTCTGCCAAGAAAAATCTTCACCACCTACATTTAAAACCATCTCATTCCAACGGGTTCGATCATTTTGATACAATGAAAACGCTTGATGAATGAGTTGCTGCACTCTCTTCCCGGTCATTTCTGCATTCACCGTTTTAGCATCATCATGGAGGTAGGTGTGAGTCAGTAGGCCAGTAACACCATCTACAATTGCCTCTGCATGCCCCCCTAATGCCGTAGCAAACGGGACCGTAAACATTCTCATCGCTGCAGTATGTACTTGACCAGATGGCTCATGCTCCGAGAAGTTGCCGGAAGCATCTGAATAACTCACCAGCAAATGTTCCTTAAGTGATGAATATTTTTCAAAGCGTAGTTGATGGGGAAATCTCTTTTGAAGTTCAATAATAGGCAAACGATAATCATCGGGACCATCACCAATAATAATCACCTGAAGATAAGGATTAGCCGTTAAGGCCGTTACTAATGCGTCTGGGATATAACGGTAACCCTTTTGAACATCAAGACGCGAGGTAAACGAGAGCACCATGGCGTCTGAATAGACGGGAAGTTTGAAGAATTTCTGGAGAAATGCCTTACCTTTGGCTTTACCTGAAAGATCACTCTCGTTAAAATTATATTCTTCAATCGGAAAATCAACAGTGGAACGTCCTGGCTCATTATTTTGAGCCTGAAGGATGAATTCTGAAGCGGTTTCAGGATTCCAAACTTGATAATCGATTCCATTCAGCGCACCTGTCTTCTTAAATTGAAGCGCATTTCTATTATTCGTACCCTCTAGGGACTTACCAAATGCGGGATTAAGAACTTCAAGTGCGTGTTGTGCAGAAACGGTAGCAGTCATGTCAGAATAGTTGAGAAGCATTTTTAAGAAATTAAGATGATCTTGCTTACCTAACTCAGGCGCACCATGTGCTACACCCTCTTGATGAAAATCGCGTCGATCAATTCCCAAACGATCCATGAATGAATCATCATAGACTTCACCTTGGTGAGCATAATTATGGATGATCCCTAAAATCTTAGGCATAGACCTGGCGGTTGCACCGAAGAACTCAGGGTGTTTTAAATAATACGCATTCATTCCACTATGCCAATCATTCTCCACAACAAGCTTTACTTCAGCCTGATTAAGAAGAATGTCTTTTGCGAGCGCCTTATTATAAACTGCAAATGCTTCCTTTTCAAGATCATCGGGAGCATAGCGTTTTCGTTCGCCAGGAGAAACTTGATTATCAAAATAGTTCCTTTCTCCAGCCCTATTCATATGCCGATAGAACAACACTTTTCTTTCGCCAACAAATTTAGAATAAACATGAAATGTTTCGGCCCTTTTTGAACGCATCGATTGCGAATTTGCATCGAACTGGTAATCAAGATCAACTACAATGTCCCGCTTTTCATCGGTGAATGACTCCACCAAACCAGCGCGATCGTAAAAGCTCATATAAAACGGCATTGAAACTACAACCGACATATTTGGATAACGACTTTTAATCGAAGCGGACAACGCTTTAGAATAAGCATCAATCATCACTCCCAACCCACCGGTAAAATGAAATGCTTGGCTTTCAGCGGTATTAATCATTACAGTTTGATGTTGATCACTAGTCGTTTGAGCAAGCGACACCTGAATAGTCAGGAAGAAAGCAGTACAAAGTGGCAAGAATCGTTTCATAGGATAATGAGAACAATACACGATCCACTGTCTTTATTATATTTGGAATATATAATATTCTTACATTAGCCTTACTAATTAAGCGATTTACATTTAATATGCAGTAAGGATTCCAGTGTACTCAGGTGCAGTGAGATTTTCGAGATAGATAAATCGAGGTGTGATCCGAACAAGATTGGATTTAGCCACCCCGTTTTCAATTACCTTTTCACCATTCACAACTAAGTCCTTAGGCTGCCCATGAAATGGAACTCCGATACGCGCAGTAACTGTTGCTGGGACCTTAACGGAGAACTTTAATTCTTTCTTATTCTCACTTGGCGCTGTCCCTCTATCCCATGATACAGTAACAGGCCCATTTTCGGTAGAAACGATACCTGAAGCGAATTCTAAATCACCTAAGCGAGGCTCGATGAGTACCTTCTTTTCCCACGCTGGTCCCTGAGTGCGCACACCTAAAATGTAAGCGCTCATATAGTAACCCGGCACCATTCCGAAGTTGTGAAAATTACGTCCAGACTTACATCCTTCGGAAGTCAAAAAGCCTGCATTCAATGCATTCCATTTATTTCCATATTGGCTGCGAATGATACTGAGCACTTGCTGGTCAGCTTGATCGTTATTCATTTCATATAGATCTTTGAACCAGAACAAGTGAACGAGCGGATAAATAATTTTCTTTTGTGTGCGATGGAGTAACCACTCACTCACAGAAGCGCGATGCTCATCTGAAACGATCCCAGTAAAAAGACTCATGACGGCAACATGGGTGCTCGGTTCGCCCTCAATCATGCCATTAAAAGTTTCTTCGCCACGATTCCAGAAGTTAACATTAAATGCGATTTTCATTTGTGATGCAAATGCCGCATAATCAGCCGCGGTAACAAAATCACCCATCAGAGTTGCTAGGTAACTTGCATCCAAAAACGCCTTATAAACAATTGCATTCATGGTTGCGCCTTCGCCGACCTTATATGCATATGGATTGTCAAAGGTCATCCACTCACGGCCTTGGATCAGGCCTTTTGCCGTTACCTTTGACTTAAACCATTCCATCTGCTTTTTAATCGGCGTCCAGGTATCATCCAGAATTGATGCATCTTTGGTCATTTCAAAATAATTGCGATTACTCATTACCCAGAGAGCGGCAAAATCCTCAATAAACCAATGCAAATCGAAGCGATCCGAAGGATGATGTGCTTTCACTCTACCATCCGGCTGCTGACTGATCGCGAAATCTAGAAGTGCCTTTTTAAGATGTCTACGATCTGCATAATTTAAACTACCATCTGAGTTCTTCCCCGCAAACGCAACTTTGGTAAATTGGGAAATATTGAATACATCGGCAACCCACTCGTTACCTTCAGATGCGCCGTCAGTATAAGTATCTTGAGTGATTTGGGTATGCATATTGAGCATGACTTTAAAAAAGCGATTCAGGAGCGCGTCTGAAGATTTAAATTCACCAACCTGCACCAAAGGCGCAACCGCATTCACCACTCTAATGTCTTTAAATTTAATTCGACCAGAATCAACATGTACCAAAATTCCCACCATATTTGGATTATCTTCTAGATCTTTGGCATAAATAGCAGTAGCTCCGGAGCCAAATATATCTGCTGTAATGTATTCCTGCTCACCAGCACGCGCGGTGTATTGATGCCCGAAGACACTAAAACGCGAGCCCGTATCGGCATCAAAACGAAAAACACAATAACCCATTATATTTTTAGTAAGATGGAGCACCAGGTCTTGGTCCGTCGTTAACTCAAGGGGGAGCTGACGTCCTTCAAGAGTATAGGGTACTTCTTTTTCAGATAGCAAAGGAGTCGTACGAGATATAAACATTCCCCACTTATTTTTGTCTTGGATCACTGGCGCTTCCCACTTACCGTCATCGAAAGAAGGAATAATCCAATCTTTTTGCTCTAAATCAGCTCGAACCACCTCACGGATTCCGTCCCAATCCACTTTGGGGGCCTTGAATCGAGTCTCGGAACTGACTTTCCAACTCAAATCGGTCGTCAGATGGGTTTGGTTCACATCCATCATGATGGTTAGGCCAGGATTGTGCTCCATAGAATCACCGCCACTCACATGACCATAGACGAGCACTGCTATCGTATTTTCATTTGGCTTCAAATACGGGCTTACTTCTAAAGTATCGTACTCGGGCCGTTTTGGATCAAAACGGCACGGGCCTCGCGCCACGTATTTACCATTAATCCAAAGCATATATTTACTATCAGCAAAAATATGAAGCGAAGAAGAAAGAGGTACATCAACGATATTGAATGTTTTGCGAAATGCGACTACCTTTTCTGATTCGCGAGGTGACCAAATGATCGAACTACGAAGCTCATCGGAAACAGAACTCGCAAAAGAATCCTGTTGTATAAACAGCATCGATTGAATCAAAAGAATAAATACTTTAAAATAGTTTACCTTATCCATGCGCGGAGTTTAATTCAAATCAATCCACTTTTCTAGTTAATTATTACACATCTATAATAGATTTTGGTTTTGGCGAAAATAAGTATTAGTAAATTAATTCAGTTGAATGACACCGCACAAACTCGCTCTAACGCCGACATTAGCAGAAACAATACCGATGCATTCAAATTGCAATTACATTGCATTTATGTAACAATCGCTGTTCATTTAGGCCAGAATCATCCGGGAAAAAATAAAGGCGGACGCACTTTGATTACTTCAAAACACAGTTTCTACTTCTCCACACTTTTCACTGTCGCTTTGTTTAGTTCGACAATGAGTGCAGACGCGCAAGAACTCAACACGCACCACACGCTTTCAGAATACGTGAACCCTCTGATCGGTACTGAACGGTCAAAGACAGGACGTGCCAATACTTTAACCGATAGTGGCCTCACGCAACCCGGCCCAGCCGTTCCTTTTGGCATGATTTCTTGGGGACCTAATACTTTATCAAACCATGACGAACAAATTAAAGATAAGTACGAAAGAGACGTGGGTTACAACTACGAGAGTCATCGGATCGAAGGCTTCGCACTCACACACCTAAGCGGAGCAGGTTGTCCCAATGGTGGAGAACTTCCCCTGCTTCCTTTTATTGGAGATTCGCCCACGCAATCAGTTACTTTCAAACATGAGCATGAATCAGCTGCGGCGGGATATTATCAGGTCACTTTAGATAATGGCGTGCAAATTGAGCTCACCACTAAAGAGCGCACTGGGTTTGGCCGTTTTTTATTCAAGAATTTAGAAAAAGGGCAAAAATATGGGCTTCAATTCGCTCACGCAAAACGAGCAAATCCCCTGTCAAAAGGGCAAAAGACGCAACCATCAGCCATCCATTTTACCGATGACCGTCACTTCACCGGAGTCGTCAATGGTGGAAATTTTTGCCAATCCGTTAATGAATATCGTCTCTATTTTGCCGCTGAATTAAGTGAGTCTGGCGGAGCGGTTTATAGCGACAATAAACTGGGCAGGGTCACTTTCAAAGCTCAAGAAAAGGGCGCCGCTCCCTTGGAATTAAAGATCGCAATCTCTTATGTATCTGAAGCTGGAGCACTTCAAAACCTGAAGACCGAGAGCAATGATCGCGGTACAGAAGAAACTTTTAATTCCGTCAGACAAAAAGCTGCACTCAGCTGGGATGAGGCATTGGGTACCATTCAAATCGAATCTAAGAGTGAACAAGAAAAGCGAACGTTTTATACTGCTCTTTATCACACCCTTCTTCACCCGAACGTGCAGGATGATGTTACCGGTCAATACCGTGGCTATGACAATAAAATTCATACATTAAATCCAGGACAAAGACATTATGCGAATTTCTCTGGTTGGGATGTTTACCGTTCAGAAATTCAACTTCTGTCCATTCTCATGCCCAAGCGTGCATCAGACATGGCCCAATCTCTGGTGAGTGCAGCAGATGAATGTGGTGCGCTTCCGAACTGGGCTTTGAACAATGCAGATACAGCGGTCATGATCGGCGACTCAGGGCCTATTATGCTTGCTGACTTCTACGCTTTCGGTGCGGACCATTTTGACCTCGAAAAAGCCTTCTATTATATGCACAAAAATGCGACCGATCCAAAATCATCGTGCAATGGACACCTCTCTAGGCCTGGGCTAAAGGCATATTTGAAAAAGGGGTACTTATCGCCAGATTCAGTTGATTTCGGATTTACCTCTACCGTAATGGAATACTCGATGTCTGACTTTGCCATTTCTCGTTTTGCACATGCGCTCAGCAGAGAATCTGAAGCCAGCTATTTTATCAAACAATCTGACTCGTGGAAGAATCTGTGGTGGAAATCGACCGATACGCTTTCTCAAGGATTTATCCGATCTAAAAATGATGAAGGCGAATGGCGCAAGCCATTTTTTCCTGATCATAATCCGGAAATGCGTGACCCAGAAGATCCAAGCTCATTTTATGACCAAGGGTTTGTCGAAGGAACATCAGCGCAATACAGCTTGATGATCCCTTTCAATTTTGGGGAATTGCTCGAAAAAATGGGCACACCTGAACAAAACAGTAAACGACTCAAGCAGTTCTTTTCTGACGTCACTGGCGGTATGAATGCACCGACCATGCATATTGGAAACGAACCTAGTTTTTCAACACCATGGATCTATCTTTGGGCAGGAAATCCTGCTGGAACACAAGAAGTGGTCAGCCGAATTATTCAAACTGCATTTGATGATAGCCCAGGTGGATTACCAGGAAATGACGATTTAGGTGAAACCTCATCCTGGTATGTTTTCGCCACGTTAGGACTATATCCAGTGATTCCTGGAGAGGGCGGACTTGCTATTCATAACCCGCATTTTCCAAAATCAACGATTCATCTCGAAAACGGTAAGACCATTCTTATTCAATCTGAAGGTACGGGCCCCTACATCACGAGCTTGAGTTTTAATGGAAAACAAATCACTCATACGTGGCTATCTTGGTCTGATTTAAAAGACGGTGCAGTCCTAAACTACCAGCTCGACACTCAAGCAGGTAACTGGGGGAGCAACAAAGCAGATGCCCCCCCTTCATTCCATCCTTAACTAGGGATTCACATCCTTTATGGATTTAAATACATAAGTATTCAAAAAAGTCTGGCTCGCACGATAGAGGGAAATGCCTTGGTCTTTAGACGCGAGTCTACCCATTTGGTACCCTATGTATTTTGGTGTATCAATGACCAGGGTGTAATCTTGCTCAATGTGGTATTGAATATTAGCAGTTAAGTTAAAATATTTGGAAATACCATTCGTAGTAAGGTTAATATTCGCGTTATTCACATCCTTAAATACGTATCTCATTTTATCCACACGCAATGCTTGAATAATGAACCCAACACTATTTAGCAATGACTTACAATTATCAGACAAATAGTTTTTGTAGTAGGTTTCCAGTTGAATCAGATCTATATACTCAACCGTTGCATTTACAAATTGCAATTCTACTGATTTAACCGCACTAAAACCCGCATTAATGTCAAAAATAAGATTCGCGGTACTCATAAATTTCAGCAGGTCTACCGTAACTGCGCCAGTAAAACTCGTCGCCTGAGACAAGGATCCAAGAGTAGTGTCTTGAACCTTACGAATCAGGGTGTCCTGCCCATTGATAGTTTCTGGAAAACACGTTTCAGGATCTGCGGCTATCGTCATCGCATTTGGGCTACCACCAATCAACGTCCCGGTACCTGCAGACGCGAGCGGCGTCGCATAAAGAATATAACCATCTTGTGCGATGGACGTTTTTAAATTATTGAGTGGGTTGGCCACCGCACTCAAAACAGGGGAAATTAAAAACAAAATCAAAATACTGTACATCTTCATCAATACTCCTTATTTCACAATTCAATACACTTTATTTAATTATAGTCATCTTATGTAATAATTACACGCACGCCATTTACTGTCATCTACTCATAAAAGGGCCAACGGGAATGACCATGCTATTTCAAAGTAAACTTGAAATAACTAAGCGCATGGACTTGTTTTTATTGAGTACGCGGTGAATCGTTTCCATAGGAACATTGGCCGCAAAAGCTTCGATTCATCACATCATTTGCAAAAAATCAATCCATTCAGAGTAATCGAAGGAATGAATAATTGATTTTCTTAATTTCGTTGGCAGAGGTATTTTGAATAGTAAAACTAAAGTGGTGGGCGTCTATTTCAACATCAATGAGGTGATCCACTCCCCCTGTTGCGCTTGCTGATTGAATGCCTTGCAAGTCAGCTTCCAGGAGTTTCCGTTGATTCCAAATTTGGACCCCTTCCACTCCGTCACTACCACTGCTTTTCCATTGAACTGGAATCAGCAAATTTGTTTTGCCATCACTTTGTATCTTCAGTTGTGTTTCATCAGGAACAATAGACACTTGGGTGATCGTGATAGGAGGAGCAACAAAAGCACTGGCAGTACTTGCTGCGATCGTCGCTGCCACTGCCGCTGTGGTAGGCGTCCTTGGCTCTGAAGAGCTTTGATTATGCTTACCCTTTTTAGATGCTGGGGCAGGAACAGATGCAGGAGCGGCAACAACTACCTGAGCATTAGAAGCATCGTCGCTGATCACGGTCTCTACAAAATACCAAGAATAAGACTGCAATGCTTGTGTCGCGTGGTCTTGAGAGAAGAACAATTCAGTCGGCAGGAGAGAGTTGACTTGAATGGGTTCCAATATTTCTCTCGAGCTCCAATCAATCTTAACATGGCTTGCATTGCTTTTAGGTGTCTCAATGATTTCCCCATTTTCCAAGCGATAATACCCTTGAATTGGATAAGCAATCAGTGGAATGGCAACTCTACCATCAGCAAGTGTTTGTTCTTTGTAAGCCAATTCATTCGCCGGAAAGTTTACTGGCAATGCAATTTTATACAATTTCAGATATTGATCAGTCAACTGGGTTTGAATTTGGTAAACCTGAGTGGTATTTGACTTACCCCTAAACGGAGGATTACCCAGTTTCGTTTTAAATTTTAAATCCGGGGTATTTAGTTCGACTAAGCCAAAACCTTGTTCTACCGGACCGATCGTCTTGCCGGTAATTAAACTGAAACTTTGCTGACCCCAAGATTTTACTTCTTCTAATCCCGTAATCATTGCTGCAGTTTTTACATTCGAAGTGGAACCAGTAGCAACACTTCCGTCTGCAGTGTCATCACCTGCAGCATCTGCCCCTGACTTAGCTTTCTTAGCTTTTTTTGCTGCAGCAGCAGCTTTCACCGTCGACATTTTGGTCGCGCATCCATAGGCAGATGCAACCGCGAGGAGTAACACTAGTGTGACTAAACGTGATACAGATTTTTGACGAATCATTTAGTTCCTCGAAATATTTTCAATCATGGATCGACCCATGCTTCGAACAGCGGAATTATTACACACTGAGGCTATAAGTGTCAAAACCAAAATAATTGATCATACGGCGATCGATATAGGCGATCTGACTCAACTGATTTAATGTAGAGTGCCCATATAGGTGAGCCCAGTTTAAACTATTGAAATACTACCGTCCCGCCACTTTTGCTGACAGGCGTGAGTATGGAAAGAGTTTTGGTTTCTGCGTGCGTTGATTTTAAGGTACACGTTGAATTACCAGATGCATTCGATGAAGAACAAACACCATACACATTCGTACTTCCTGTGTTCGTAGCACTAAATGTCGGAACCACACCTGCCATCGCCGTATTGGCGTAGTCCTTAATATTAATAGTAACTGTAGATGAAGCTACGCCATTCGAAGTGACCGGACCGGTCCCAGTAATACTACAATTAGCAGCGAGCGCTACTTGTGTGAAGGTGACTGTGCCTCCTGAAAAGGCAATAGGGGTTGCCAAAGAAAGTGTTTTCACTTCAGCCTTGCTCGATGCTAAAGTACAAGTAGAAACTCCCGACGAATTCGTCACTAAGCAGGTTCCATATACATTAGTCGAACCCGTATTGGTTGCCGTAAACGTAGGGGTCGTTCCGCTTACGGCATTACTATAAGCATCTCTTAAAGTAATCGTCACCGTTGAAGTACTACTACTGTTTGCAGCAACTGATCCCGTACCAGTAATGGAAGAATTCCCAGAGACTGCAGACCCCGCGATGAAACTCACCGTTCCTCCGCTTACATTCACTGGGGTTTGAAGAGAAAGGGTTTTTGTTTCTGCTTTAGTTGATGCAAGAGTACAGGTGGATTGGCCTACTGAACTACTGCTAGTACAGGCTCCATAAATGTTGGTACCTCCCGTATCCGTGGCTGCAAAAGTGGGAGTAACGCCACTGACTGGATTATTAAAAGCATCATAAAGTACCGCAGTAACCGTCGCCGTAGAGACACCATTTGCAACCGGTGTTCCGCCGCCAGTAATTTGCGATGTACTACCAGAGGGAGATCCTGCTATAAAATTCACACTTCCACCATTCATATTAAGCGGGGAGGAAATAGACAAAGTTTTGGTTTCCGCGCGAGTGGACGAAAACGAGCAAGTCGAAACACCTGAGGAATTGGTGGCGCTACACGCTCCATAAGTGTTGCCATTGCTTGTGTTGGTTGCAGTAAACGTTGGAGTAGTACCCACCACTGCAACATTGCTCGCGTCTTTAAGAGTAATGGTAATAATAGAGACAGAAACTCCATCAGCAATAATATTGCTGTTCCCCGTAATACTGGAATGAATAGCTGATGCCGCCGTAGGAGCAAATACCACTGTTCCCCCTGTTTCCAATACCGGAGCGGTAATGGAAAGCGTTTTCGTTTCAGGAGTGGTTGATTGAAGTGTACACGTCGATTCGCCATTTAAACCAGAGGCAGAACAAGCGCCATAGGTATTCCCAGAACCACTTGCGCTAAAGCTTGGCGTAGCTCCACTCACTTCATTTTGATATGCATCTAAAAGTGTAATAATGATAGAAGAGCTTGATGTCCCATCACTTTCAACAGGTCCGCTTCCCGTAATTGTTGACTCCAAAGCAGAGGGCACATCCGCTACAAATGTTACGACGCCACCAGGAGTGCTCACCGGCGAACTGAGCACGAGTGTCTTGGCTTCAGCTTTAGTCGATTTCAATGAGCAGGTGGAAACCCCTGCTCCGTTTGTCAATGAACAGGTGCCATAATTATTGGTGTTGCCAGTATTGGTTGCAGAAAAAGTGGGTAAAATATCGGGCACAGGATTATTATTTACATCGTATAACGTAATGGTCACTGTCGACGCACTCACACCATCAGCGGTAATATTAGTGGTTCCGGTAATCGTTGAAGTGCCTGCAAAGACAGCACCAGGAATAAACGTAACAGTTCCATCTGCTTTGGAAATAGGTGAAGTGATGCTAAGTACTTTTGCTTCTGCGTGTTTGGATGAAAGCGTACATGTGGATATGCCTGACGCATTACTTGCACTACAACTTCCGTAACTATTGGTGCTACCAGTATCATCAGCAATGAAGCTTGGGGTAATTCCAGGCACCGCTACATTTGAAGCATCCTTTAAGGTGATCGTTACCGTCGAAGCCGCAGTTCCATCAGCGGTGATGTTGGTGGTACCACTAATTGAAGAATTCACTGCAGATATATTTCCAGGGGTAAAAAGGACCGTTCCACCTGTTACACTGACTGGTGTATTGAGTTGCAACAATTTAGCTTCTGCATGGGTTGAGGCTAAAGTACAATTTGAAATCCCACCTGCATTGGAACTTGAACATAAACTGTAAACATTGGTGGCACCGGTATCGGTGGCAGTGAAATTCGGGATCGTACCAGAGATAGGATTTCCATGAGCGTCCTCAAGGGTAACCGTAATCGCGGAGGTCGCAATGCCGTCGTTCTCAATTGGTGATGTTCCCACTATCGTGCTATTGACACTACTCACGGCCCCTGCAATAAACGTGACGGTACCGCCACTCACACTCACCGGTGAGGTGAGGGCCAAGGTTTTAATTTCTGCATGCGTGGATGCCAAAGTACACGTGGAGAGTCCCGATGCGTTTGAGCCAGTGCATGTTCCGTATTGATTCGTACTACCTGTATCCGTCGCAAGGAAGTTTGGAACCACACCGCTCACTGCAACATTGGCCGAATCACGAAGTATGATCGTCACTGTGGAAGTGAGTATGCCATTGGCGACGATTGAAGTGGTTCCCGTAATGGAAGAATGAGCGGCTGAAGCACCGGTGGGAGCAAAAACTACGATACCCCCTACTTTATTCACGGGAGTGAGCAAGTTTAGAATTTTAGTCTCGGCGGTTGTGGACTTCAAAGTGCAGCTAGATGTTCCGGTAGAATCACTGGCTGAGCACGCACCATAAATATTACTGCTTCCGGTTGCAGCGAACGACGGAACTGTACCCACAGTAGGATGTCCTACTACATCATGCATCACGATTGTAATGGTCGATGCAGAAACACCATCCGGTTCCACAGGGCCAGTACCTGTGATCGTAGTATTACTTGAAGCCGCAGGACCAATAGTAGTGCTCGACGTATTGAAGGTGACGCTCTGAGAAGTTCCATGGAGAGTAGCAGATACTGAATTGGTTCCAGGGCTCATGCCAGTGGTAAGACTTGCAACTGACTGACCGAGAACGCTGGTCGTTTCTTGTTGATCATTAATACTACCGCCGCCACTCAAAACAGCCCAATCGACGTTCATGCCCGCAGCCACCTGACCGGTGGTCTGGTCGGTTACTACCGCAACAAAATAATGAGGAAGTGCTACCCCAGCATATCCGCTTTGATTATTTCCTGAACCAATGGAAATGGCATAAGTGTGCGTCGCAGTTTTCTGCGGAGGTGCAATTGCACCCGCGCATGAAATCGCACTCATTGCCAGAAGTGCAGTTTGTATGTAATTCGAAAGTTTCACGCCTTCATCTCCGCTATACTTATCGGTAAATAAAGGGAAAACTTAAAACGGTGTGCTCACGGCCGACCGGCCTGATGCACAGAAGTAGAGGACGTATGCACTTGTTATACAAAGGATCTTTAACGTCAAGCAAGACTCAAAATCGTTTCATTTTCTCTACGCAGCCTGAGATTGCTTTTTCGGTATTTTGATTGTGAAACAAGTATTTACACAACTGGGGTCCACAGTCAAAGATCCACCGTGGTTCTTAATGATGCCCGAAGAAATACTCAGTCCGAGCCCCGTTCCTTTTCCAACTTCTTTGGTGGTAAAAAAAGGCATGACAATTTTCTCGCGAAGGCTCGGTTCAATTCCCGCGCCTGAATCGATCACCCTCATTTCAATCCAATCGCCTAACTCACTTGTTTCAATTCTAATCCACTTCGTTGGCAAGCGTTCTATTGCATCAGCGGCATTACCTAAAAGATTTAAAAGGACTTGAGAGATTTGAATTGGCCGACACTCCAAAACAAGCGATTTTTCAAGCGGTTCGTATTTTACTTCGATTTCATGATTCGCAAATTTACTTTGGCAAAGGGCTAGAGTGTCTTGAACAATAGTGTCCAGTGACTCAAAAACAAAGGGATCCCTCTCCCCGTCCCGTGCAAATGCCTTTAGTCCATTAATAATTTTTGACGTTCTTTCAATCATTCTATTAATGGTATCGGCATCTTTGATTAACACTTCGTTTGGAGGAGCCAGACCTTCGGCAGTTCTTCTAATATGTGATGCCTTCCCAGAAATGATTGCTAAGG
>CAIMWN010000335.1 GCA_903845155.1 Oligoflexia bacterium | reverse complement strand
CTGATGCCTGCAGAAGCATCGTTTTGAACTACAAAGTCGGTATAATTGCCCACCACGTCTGAAACTGTGGTTGTTGAACCATTCGTTCCTGTGGTGGTGGTAGTGGAGTTACTAGTAAACCCGTTATTGTTCAGCATTGCGGTCAGAGTACTAACCACGCCGCTGGTGCTAGTGGTGGTGGTAACGGTAGAATCCGCGGTAAAACCGACGCTATTCGTATTTCCGTAAAAAATGCGTATTTTATTTTTAGTTCCCTGACTAATGCGTACCGCAATATCGTCGATGCCGTCTCCGTTGATGTCGCCAAGACTCACTGCTTGATGAAATTTCATATCCGCTTCTTGTGAATAAGAATTATTTACTACGTGCCAAGAGTTTGCAGTAGGGTCGCTTGGGTTGGCCCCATAGTAAGGTCGATAGGTTCCTGCGTGCGAAAAAAACGTTACTGCAGCACCATTGTTATAAACTTTAGTAGCGTTTCCGTTCACCGTAGTTTGATTAATCAGCCCTGGCGTTCCTACTATAATATCGCTGTTGGCGTTGTATTCAGAATTAATAGAAGCCGCAAGAAGGGCACCCGACGCTACTCCGCCCGAACCGTAACCTAAGTTGTTACTCAGTGTTCCGTCGTAGTCGAGTGAAGAACTCATCGAGGTTGAAAAACCCTGTGAGTACCTGCAAATATTAGTAGCACTAGGAACGCTCGCGCACGCACCGCTAGTGTTCATGACACTGATTGGATTAGAATCAATCATCGAATTTTGATAATAGAGTTGAACTGATCCCACGCCACCGAAAGTAATTCCGCCGCTTAAAGTAATTGCTCGGTTGGGAGAGGTAATTGCTAAAATGGTTTGTTTTGCAATGTTCGGACTTTCAGTAACGCTGCCAGCATTATTGCCTGGAAGTGGATAAATTCCTGCAGCAAATCCACCACCCGCATTCGTTGGATGTTGAAGGGCTTGTATATTACACGATTCCACACCTGCTGTGACTGCTCCCACTGCGCAAGGAAGCGTAGCACCCGATGCGATGGTCAGATTGGTAGTTCCATCAAAGGCCAGCTGGTTAAAAAGATGGGTGATATAAGTATTTCGATCAGCGCCCATGTTGTCTCGAGTACTGGAAGTGCTTGGATTGTTGACCAAGTAGTAAAGAAACACTTTTGCTTGCGTAGTATTTCCAATAGCGAGAGCACCCGGATATCCCATGGCGAGTGAAGTGGCGGAACAGTTGGCAAAACCTTCAATTCCACAAACAGGGTCAGTAAATTCATTTCTTTGGTAAAGAAGTGGGTTTTTAACTCCTGCGAGTGATATACCAAAAAGACCTGATTGAATCACATTCGGAGTTAGGCTTCTGTCGGTCGGAGGATCTATTTTTTGTGATAGGCAATCCCAAGCTAAATCAGTATTTGCATCCGAAGTGAAGGGGATGAATCCCGGTGTGCCTGTAGTTTTAGGGGTACAGATATTTACTCTTCCTGTGCCCGCGCCATAATTTGGATTGCCTAAAGCAAGCATATCCCTCACCCGCTTGGTGCCATTGCCAGCGCTATAGTCGTAAAATGCATTCTTAAATGGAGCCATTGCGCTTGCAAAGCTTGGGTCGGACCCGGTACCTGCATTAGGATAAGTGGTACTTGCCGGAATATAAGGAAAACTTGTGTAAGGTCCCGATGAAAAGTTAACAACCTCACCAGTAGTGTTGTTACTTGCAGGTGGGATGAGTCCGTATTCACTTCCGCGGAATACCCAAACCCCTAGAGTGTTTCCCCCATTGGACGTAGAGGTACTAGCCACGAGATCTTCATAGCCGTCACCGTTAAAATCGCCTGAAGTAAAAGATTTCCCAACCACGGAACCGAAGGTTGAAAAAGCATACATCGCCGGCTCACAAACATTTGATGAGGGATCACAGCTCGATGATGGGTTAAGAGAATAAGAAGTAGAATTATAATAATTTAATCCGCCATAACCACTGACCGTGTCGCGTGTTCCGTAGAGAACAAACATGGGTCCATAGCCTGAACCAATAGCTAAGTCATCGCAAGTGATGCCACTTCTGGTGGGATCATTGCCGTATTGATTGGTATTATAATTATCATTATTAAAATTCCCAACGTAGAGCTTCGTACCAAGTCTTAAATTTCTGCCCGTATCTCCGGCATATTGAGTGATATCAAACGTAATGGTTTGAGTGCGGGCTGTGGCGCTAGGTGTGCCGCTCGTGACGTCATAGAAAATTACAACCTTACCGGTTTCTGCAGGTCGCCCATCGGCAGCCATTACGCTTGCATTCGGTACGCCAATTGCCATGTCCATGTGTCCGTCGCAATTAAAATCACCCATCGCAACAGATGACCCCGCGCTTTGAGCGCCCATTCCGCCTTGTTGTAAACTTGGATAATAGCCGGTAGGTGCATTTGGATCTTCCGTAGTTCCCAAGTTTCTTACATAAACATATTGGCGCTGAGCCGCACTAGTAGGAACGGTGCCGGGCACGGACCCCACAATAATCTCTTCTTTGGCCTGCGCTTGGGACGAATTAATCAGGTCAGTGACGACGGCGTAAAATTGATATTTTCCAGAACTGAGTGCGGTCTGGGTGGTCATGGTGCCTGCCCCAACGATGGTTCCGACTAAAGTAGAAAGGCCAGTGGTTGGGTTTGCTTGGTAAATATCAAACTTATTATTGCCGATGTTATCGTTTGGAGTTGAGTCACTTGGATCACTAACATAGAAAGTAATATTTTGTGATAGAGATGCTTTAGGCGCATAAATTTTTATGTTCGAAATTGAAAAACTAGAAAGAGTTCGAACACATTGTTGGTCGCTTGCAATCTTGCTATCACCAAAAGTTCCGCTTGGGCCTACCGACCAAGCAGCACTACTCAGTGTTGATGATACATCTGAATTAAAGGTGGTTCCATCGGGGCCGTCGGTCATCTGATCGGCATAAGTTGCCACTGCGATGGCGCAGTACTCGTGGCCTTCTAGTAAATTATTAATAATGGTTGAGCTCACGCCAGAAACGGTAGCGGTTGAACTCACAAAACCATTGTATGCAACTAAGCCGGTAGGAAGTCGCTCAGCCACAAAAATTTTATAACTGACGGTGGGGAACCCCTGCCAGTTCACGCGAATACTGTTGTTGCCAATAGCAGTCACACTGCCTGTAGTCTTAAAATTAAAATGTGGTAGAAGTTGTACAGAAAGGTAGTCAGTTCTCGATCCCACTTCTTGGTTCGTATTTGAATCGAGTGCAGTCGCAGAATACTGATAAATAGTATTAGGGTTTGGAACTGTGGGCTGGAACGTATAGGTAGTAAATGCAGGTGTCGCAATCGGAGCATTTTGTGAGTAGTCGTAAACCTTATAGGTGCTGGCGCCAGGATACGAATCCCACGACAATTGGATGCTAACTGGAGAGATTGCCTGTGCGGTAGTGAGGCCATTAAATGTTTGAGGAATGAGTCCACCCTGATAGCCGCCCGAACAAGAAATAAGCAAAGCGCTTCCTGCAATCGTAATAGCAGAAAAAACGGCAAATGTTGCTTTCCTGATTTGAACACGTTCCACGTATAACCCCTTAATAACGGCAAGATCAGATGCCCTTATTACCTGACTATAATAGTAAGTCTTTGTTAACATTCGGTCAAGCCATTCCAATTGATGCACTCCTTTCCAATGGAACTAATCGGAATATCAACAGGAAAACTTTAATGGTGGTGTGTAGAAAAAGACACTAGCTCACAAAATCATTGTGGAAATAATTTTAGTTCGATGGAACCCTTAAATAGAGATAACCTAGTGATTAATGAGTCTCATTTTAGCCTTTCTCACTCTGCTTTCGCCCTTAGGCTTCGCTCAAACCCCAGAAGACACTAAAATTGACACCAAAGCAGAACACCCCCTCGTCAATAAAAAGCTCAGTACGAAATTAAAAGATCTGGTGAAAGGGGCTCTGATCGTTTCTAGGGAAGAAGAATCGGTGGTTTTTCTTAAATTAAGAGATCACTCCTATACAAGCCATACGCAAATCCTGTTCGCCCGCAGCGTTGGAACTCGGGTTGAGATGATTGGAACCGGTTCAGTGGTAGGTGAACAAATTTCAAAAAATGGTAAAGACAAAGAACTCATCGTGCAGTTGGATCGAGACTCAGTAGTGAAGTATCCACAGCAAGGCGACTTTGCCGTGCCGCTCTCAGACCCTACGGCAACGAGCATTGGTGATAAAAAGGAACAAGTAGATTACTTAAAGCCCGAGGATGAGAAAAAGAAAAAATCCAAACAATATGAAGGTTATTTTGAAATCGGGTGGGGCAAGGTAAGTGCAAAACTCCAAACCAATTCCATGGTCAATACGGTGACGGCAGGAGCACCAAGCAATGTAGAATATGCAGACCAAGATAAACAGGTTCAATCTTACCGTTTTCCTGTTGAGCATCTAGTTTATTATTCGGCCTATTTTCCCGTTGGTATTGAATATGATACTTATAATGGTGATTTTCCTACCCGGCAATATGTGGGAACCGTAGTGACGTCTAGTGAAACGGTCACCAAAATATCGCTCGCTTATCAATTTAATAAAATCCTTAAAGATAGACTGCGCTTGATTCCAAGAATTACTCTTCTCAATGATCAGTTCACTACTAGCAACGTGGATGAATACCTGTTTTCAACTGTCACTACGGGTATGGGTTTTGGGCTTAAGGCTGCTTACGAGTTTGTGGGTAATACTTGGGTAAAATCGAAGAATGATTTTTTTATGCAGCTTCAAAACATTTACGGAGAATTTACCTATTATCCCTCGATCAATGCATCTGACTCGAATATCTCGAGGGGAACCAGTTCATCTGGCTCCCATGGCACGGATTACCGATTAGGTGCTACCGCCTTGATTTGGTTAGATTTTGTACCTTTTATCAAGCGATTTGTGGTTCAAGCCTCCTATGGAGCAAGGGCGTACGGGCTAAAGTTTTCAGGTGCCACCACCAGTGCGGGAAATGGGAGTACTACTACCATTCTTCCAAATGGAGCGAGTGATGAAAGTGAAAAGGACTATCGTTTTTTTATTGGCGTAAGATTTGCCGATCCCATTCAACTCATGTTTGCAGATAAGAAGAAGAAAGAATGAAAGTGATTACTTTGCAAAACAAAATGGCATTGTTCGCGAGCTTGATGGTCATGGCGGCGCTGTTTCAAATTCATGGAGTAGACGCCTTCGCCATTACGCCCACCCCCACGCCACTTTCACTGGAGTTGCCTTTGAATTCTATGGCAACCGCGGTGGAGTATTCAGATGAAAAGCTCGATCAGGGATTAAAACCCAGAGTCATCATCCTGCTAGATAGCTCAGGTTCTATGGGGCAGTTAATGGATAAGAAGAAATCAAAAATGTTCTATTCGAAAAAACTTTTTAATGCCTATCTTCAAGATCAATGGCGTGAAAAGGCCGATGTAGGAATGATTGTTTATGGAAGTCGTAAAAAAAGAGACTGCAGCGACTATTATTTCGCAATTCCGCTCGGCGAGAAAAACTTAAGCAAAATTGATTCAACGGTGCGAAAACTCTCGCCTCTGGGGATGACCCCCATTGCAGCATCGCTCGATCTTGCCATCAAGAATCTCAAAGACTATCCGGGCCCCAAAAGAGTGATGATTTTTACCGACGGTGAAGAAACCTGCGGCGGGAATAGCTGTAAAACTCTTGAAAAGGCAATTCAAGAAAAAGTATTCGATTTGGAGATGTTCGTTACCGGAATTGGGCTTGAAAAAAACTCGAAAGACTTGGATAAGCTACGCTGTTTAGGCAAGGTCTTTGGAGCTCCCAATCCAGAGGCCTTGAAGGGAGCGTTGAGTGCCATTAGCAATGACATTAGTCATGGCAAGGGAGGAAAGGCTTATACTTCTAATAACCTCTACGTCCAATGCCCCGATCCCCACACCGAAGTTCGAGTTTTCTCGGTAATGAATGGTAAAAAAACCTACGTAAAATCCTTTACTGCGGTGGATGGCGTGAAGCTTCCGCCGGGCGATTATGCAGCCGAAGTGATGATGGACCCCATCTATGCCTTTAAGCCCTTTAAAATCATGCCGAAAAAAACGGTGACCCTGAAAGTGATCGGGCAGGGGCTGTTGAACGTAAAATTTATGGATGGCCTACTCGAAGTAGAGATTTTAGATAACAACAAGAAAGTGATTCAAAACTTTTTGAGTGACGAGCCGCAATTGGTGAAATCAGGCGTCTATGATATTCGCATTAGTGGTGGAAGTTTTTTCGAGCGCTATGAAAAAGGTTACAAGATTATCCCAGGGGCAAAACATGAGATTTCCGTGGATGAAGCGGGCGTGGTGCTCATTGAATACCCGAGTACGGTTGGAATTCATGTGTTCAATTCAAGTGGTGCTGATCTTGGAAATCAGCTCACTAATTTCCCTTTTGTGCTGAAGACGGGAAGCTACCGGTTTTTTGTAAACGAGCACTGCAATATTGATGGAATACAGGTGAGAAACGAGAAAACGGTAAAAACACTAACGTGTGCAGGGAATCCAAAATGAATTTACTTCAAGTGGTCCTAGATGAAACCGAAAGTACTCAAATCGAATTAAAACTTCAACTCGCCCAAAATGAAAACTTAAGTGAGTTTAGTTTTGTTCAGGCCTATGCCCAAAAAACGGGAAGAGGGCGGCAGGGACGGGTGTGGGAATCCCCAGTCGGGAATTTATATCTCTCGGTGCTGCTCACTGATCACTTTTCCACCTGGACTCCGCATTTAGTTGCAGTCGCACTCTTTGATTCTTTAGTTGATGTAGGAATAGACCCGACGCTCCTCCGAATTAAATGGCCCAATGATATTCTAGTAGAGGGCAACCAGAAGCTGGCTGGCATTATTTGCGAGAAAATTGGGAATAAAATAGTAGCCGGAATTGGCGTGAATGTACTAACTCTGCCACTTTCAGCGGGGCGCCCCGTAAGCAGTATTCAGGAAGTTCTTCACCCCGCACAGGATGAACAGCTTTCTGAGGATACCATTGTTCAACTCAGGGATTTTTTCATGGAACACCTCGCCCGACCTAGGCAAGTTGCAGAATTAAAGTATCAATATCAAAACCGCATGTTATTTCAGGTGGGGCAGAAAATTTCGTGGCAAGACGAACAAACACAAATTCGCCATGAAGGTGAGTACGTAAAGCTAGGCGAACATGGCGAGCTAGTGGTGAATGAGTTTCAGGATTCTATTGGTGGGGCAAAAGAACTGATCGAGAAGCGGCTGTTCAGTGAAGAAGTGCATTTGCTGATCACGGCTGTTTGATTAAGGCGCTATTCGTCGCAATCAGCGGTATCTTGAAGTCTTGCTTTCACTTTTCCAATGGGGATAGAACCTTGAATGAGTGCAATCGTGTGGGAGGGGTCAGTGGTTACCCAAATCTTAACGGGGGTAGAGGTTTCTCCCTTTTCGTTGGTGTTGCTCAGACTGTAAACATTGGCGTCTACATCTTCTCCTTTTACATCGACCGTTTCTGATTCCAGATAAGTAATGGTCAACGTCCATGGCTCACAATCGTAGACAATTGCGAGCGAAAGTTTTCCGGCAGGGCTAGTGGGCAGACTGAGGGTTCTAATAAAGTACAGCGATGAGACCAGGTCTTGGCTATATTGGTTCATGGGAAAACTAACGGGTGGTTTCGGTGTGGCCGCAAGTTCGTTTTTACTAATTTTAGTAACAGTCTCTGTCATGGTGCATTTTTTATTAGCTGAACTTAAAATTTCAATCTGATCTTTATGTTCAGGTCCATCTCTGCCATGCATTTCGAAACGCGAACTGGCAGAGATGCTTGTATCCCAATAGCTATCAAAGGTTAATTTTATGGGGTAAAATGCAGATACCGTAGCAGATGATTTTGCAATGGAGCGGAAATGATAAAGAGTGCCTGTTGGTGTGCGAGTGGCAGAAACTACTTCACTCTGATAGCAACCGCCGCTCAGAAATTTATATTTTACGCTATAGTTATCTTTGTCGCCCACTTTAAACGGAAGAATATTTTGCACGGCATGCGCCGCGGGCATGAGGGCAGAAAAAATGCCCGAGAGTAATATAATGTTTTTTAGATAGAAATAATTCATAGATTTCCGCATGTCCGACTAATTTGTTTGTATTTAATCAAAGTTTAATAAAAATGTAAACCTTGTTCTTGTTAAGTTCGCTGAATCAATGACAAAGGTTTAGCGGTGCGCTCCAATAGGAGTACCAGCTAAGTTCCTAAAATAGCAAGGAGTCTGGCATTAAAACCACACGTTCTGAAATTTTACTCATTTTTGCTTTGGGATGAATCATCATCACTTTTGCGTTGTCGTAATTCTTTAAAAAACTTTGTGAAGCCATGATTTCGGAATGAGAGGGAATAGGCCGGTCCAGGGGTAAAACACCTAAATAGCAATGATTCCATTCAAGCGCGAACGGAAGGGTGGTTTGATGTCTAGTTAAATAATGAAAAAATCTGAACTGATGTCTCTCTTCATAAGCAAATTCTGCGCGCATATTTCGATACAGAAATCCTGAGTAATATATGGAGGGATCCAGTTCGTTTTTTGACAAGAATCTTGATTCAGCCTGATCTTCAAAATAGAAAATTGAACCCTTTCTTCCACCTTCAACCTTAAGAAGTCGAATAATAAATACAGCTTCAAGCGCTGAAATGATTTTCTTTGCACTGGCTATTCCCACGCCTGTTTCATTTAAAATCCTGGTGTACGATATCGGAGCCCCCTCTTGCCTTGCTAGGCTTTCGGCAAATTCAATTATTTGCGAATATGATAGACGAGTGGAGACGATCTCTCTCAAGTCTCGATCCAAGATAGTTTGCAATTGTTCTGAAATTTTCTGAACTCTTAACTTTTCATTTCTAATGAACAGCGTGCCCGGTAATCCACCAAGCCTTTGATAGTCTTGAATGGCCTTGATGAGTGATGTTTTAGGAAAATGGTTTTTGGCATGTGAGGACACCCAGCTTGATAAATCATTGGATTTGATCAGAGAACGAATGATGGTGGGGAGTGGTCGATGCTCCAGTTCTGATACTGTAAGTGGAAGCAGTTCGTGATAAATAATTCTTCCCGTTAATGATTCACGAATGGCTTTCTTACTCGTAAAACGAACCGATCCGGTCAAGACGAACTGCCCAGGATATTTGTGAACTCGAACCCAATCCTTTAACTCATCAAAAAGGACCGGTGCCTTTTGACATTCATCGATTACGAGTGGGGTAGAGTGATGAATCTTGAGAAATTGATTTGGCTTTTGAAGTGCTAAATCACGATTTTCTTTATTATCGAGCGTAAGATATTGTTTCGCAATGGATTCTGCAAGGGTCGTTTTCCCAACTTGTCTATGGCCGAGAATCCCCACAATGGGTGAAAATGCGAGTGAGGCGGGGAGAAGATCAGAGAGATACCGTTTTCTGAAATGTG
>CAIMWN010000334.1 GCA_903845155.1 Oligoflexia bacterium | reverse complement strand
CGATCACGTGCAAAAAAAGGCCAAAAAGGATCAGTATGCAATTAACATTAAACCCACTAGTCTTGGCACTCCACTCGCCATCTCAGAAATGACCAACGGCACCGTCTTCCCACCCGGTCTTCAAAGAATGACAGATGATGACGTCACTGAAATGAAAAAGATCAAAGCGTTTCAAGGTACAGATGCCGATCTGATGAAGCTCATGCTTAAAACTGAACAAGATAGAATCGATCAATTAAAAATCCGAGCTGAAGAGGAATATAAACACAATCAATCACTCAACATGGATTGCAGTAAATAAAAGGTGTGCATTGCTCGAATCACTCAGACAAGCTAGTTCCGGCGTCTCTAGGATCAGACACGCCCACCAATGTGTCGCCTTCTCTGGCGGCGGCCATGACTCCACACATAACTGGAGTTCTCTCAATTACGTATCCGTCGCTCGTCAAATCGCGCAAAACAGATGAAGGGATGCTTTGGTTTTCAATTTGAAGAACATCTGGCGACCACTGTTGGTGAATTCTTGGGCTCGCCAAAGCGGTGTACAAGTCCTGATGATAGGCAAGATAGTTTAATATTGATTGCGCGACTGAAGAGATAATGCGCGTCCCTCCCTCAGCGCCAATCGCTAAAATAGGCATTCCATTTTTAAACACAATGGTAGGTGACATACTCGATAGCGGAGTCTTCTTTGGTGCAATACTATTTGCATTGGAAATAAAGGTCGCATCCGCTCCATTATGAACATTCATTTTTGCCGCAAAATCGTCCATTTCGTTGTTCATGACAATCCCGGTACCCGGAATAACCACATCAGAGCCAAAATGATCGTTGATGGTTTGCGTGCTCACCACGACATTTCCTTCGCGATCCATTAAAGTGAGGTGCGTAGTATGAGATGGGCCATTTCCCGGGACTTCACCCGCAAATACTTCACTTTTTTTCCGGGCTCTCGAATTTGAAAATTTACTTCTCAAGTCTGCAAGGTATTCAGAATTGATCAATCCCTCGGTCGGCACCTTTACAAAATCGGGATCGCCTGGATAACGAGCCCGATCTGCGAACGCCTGTTGCATTGCCTGTGCGATATAGTGATAGCTCTTGGAGCTTTCAAATCCATAGGAAGCAAGCGGATCGTGTTCGAGAAGTTTTAAAATTTGAATCACATGAATTCCGCCAGAACTCGGCGGAGGCATGCTTACAATATGAAAGCCCTGATAATCAGCCTCTGCTGGAATACGCTCTTTCACCGCATACTCCGCCAAGTCCTGCAAATTGATCAAACCCTTGAGTCGAGTGATCTCTTTTACAATCCTTTTGGCAGTTCTACCGGTGTACAATTCATCCGGATTCTTAGAGATACTTTTTAATGTATTCGCCAAATCCTTTTGAACTAGAATTTCACCTTCAAGCTTAGGAGTGCCGTCCGAGTGGAGAAATAATTTAGCCGCTTCCGGGTACTTGCTTAAGGCTTTGGTTTCACCTTTCATGGCCTCTGCTAAACTTGGATAAATGGGAAATCCTTTCGCGGCGAGCTTGATGGCCGGAGCGAAAAGACTCTTCCATGGTTTTTTCCCCCATTTTTGGTGGGCAAGCTTTAATCCCCTCGTTAGTCCTGGAACACCTACGGCGAGCGATCCGCTGACCGATAAATCCTCAATCACATTACCCTTGGCATCAAGATACATGTCCTTCGCGGCGTGAAGCGGGGCACGTTCTCTAAAATCGAGTACGAAATTTTTACCCGTCTTTGCTTCGTGATAAATCAGAAAACCACCACCACCGAGGCCGGTGGAATGTGGGCGTTCAACCGAAATCGTCAAAGAGGCTGCAATCGCCGCATCGATCAGATTCCCGCCTTGATGAAGTATCGTTTGAGCCGCGCGTGTAGACGCCTCTCCTTGGGTGGATACCACCCAATTTTTACCCTTAGCTTCAACTGCTTCCCTGGGCTTGATGACAATCCGTGAAAGCTTGGGCGAAACACTCTCCGGCGCGAGACTTGAGTGAGTGCATGAAGCGGTGAAACCGAACAGAACGAGAACGGAAAGAGTACGCGATAAAACTATTTTTGAAGCTGAAGCCACACGTAACCCCTCGTTTTTCCGCTAGAACCATCGGTCGTAGCCATTCCTTTGAAGAACACTTCTTCAGAAATCCAGTACGGCTCGTAGTATTGGCGATCGGGATCGAAAATCAACACTTGTTTTTGGGCGGCGTTATAGGCAGCAACTGGCGCAATGTGACCAACGGCGCCTTCCGGGTCACCGGTGTATTCGCTTTGAAGAAAATTAGCGATGATAAAATTCTGATCAGAAAGCTCATTCGTGATTAAGAGATCATGCAGTTGCTTTTTAGACTTCGCTTCTGCTTTTGGATCTGCATGAATAACTTGAACCGTACCTTTCAGACCGTAGACGGCAAGAGCTTGCTCTACAATTTTACCCAGAGTATCGAGATCCACCCCTTTTCCACCCTCGCCTACTCCCTTAGACCAAGCATCATTCTTCACTTTATCAATAATACCCTTTTGAGTGACCAATTCATCCGAGGCAGTGAGGCGCATGGAAGCCCGAGCCGCATTCATCACCATCGTGACACTTGCAACTGAGCACGAGCGACCATCTTGCTGATGGATGTAGTACGGCATGAGGGCCCAAAAATCGGGGGCGGGATTCTTCCGCACATAAGTTTGATTTTGAAAAAGTCGAGTTGCTTGGGGGCCGTACTTAGCATGAGCAGTCTGAGCCAGCGCTTGAGGTAAAGCGAATGGGGCGGCAAGTACAAGTAGCCCCGCCCAAAGTTTCATGGATAGAATATTATTTAGTTTCATCTGCAATCTCCTTCACAAATTTTACTTCACCTTGATTCATTTCATAAAGATAAAGTGGTTTTACCAACGTGTTTCTCAAATTAAATTTTACTGAACTGGAAGTCACCGTATTTTTAAAAGTGTTCGTTCGAAGAATTTCAGTCACTTCATCTACGTCATCGTGTTGTTTTGCTTTCGCAATCGCTTCAAATAGTACGTAAGCCGCATCATAGCCAGCAGCATCCCATGCATTGGGCTTTGAAGCATACTTTTGTGCAAAGTCAGTTTTAAACTCAACAGAAGCCGGGAACTTACTTTCTTCATGCCAATATGCATTTCGAACACCTTTAAAGTTTGGAATCGCTTTCAGGATGCTTTCGTTCGTACCCCAACCATCACTCCCTATATAAAGTGGATTCATTCCAGCACGAGTCGCCAACTGATGAAACGCCTTCAGTGATTCCTGCAGAGTAAAGGCGACCACTAAGTCAACTTTTGCAGCCTTAAAACGCTCAACCGCACTTTTAAAATCAGGCTGTTCGCTCGCGTAGCGAAACTCAGTAATCGGGGTCTTATTTTTGAGATCGATGAGTTTCTCTAAAAAAGAAGTGGTCACATGATCACTATATGCATTCGAAGTATTATGAATCACACCGATCGAATGAATGCCGTTCAAATCATTTACATACTTCGCTAACTGTTTCGCCACTTGTCCATCTGAAAAGCAAGTCCTAAAAACATAGGGTTTGCCGGCAGTCAGGAGTGGGTTTGAAGCAGTAGGTGTAATCAAAAGAATTTTTTTGCCTTGGAAATTCTCCGAAAGCGCAAAAGCTTCATCACTCATCTCACCACCCAGTACAAATCTTACTTTGTCCTTAATGATCCTTTGAGCAGCTTCATCCACGGAATCATGACCAGACTTGTGCGAATACTTCACCAGTTCAAACTTGACGTCGGGATTTTTCTTCTCAAAGGCAAGCTTTGCAAATTCAATTCCTTGAATCAGCGAATCTGCAAAGCTATTCAATTCAGGCGTCGTTCGAAGCGCAATCCCCACCTTGATGGGTTCAGCCGCCAAGGAGGTGAAAAACACCAGGGTCGATAACAGGATGACGGCTAACTTCATTGGGCCAATCGTTGAGCGAGCGCCTGATTAATTGCCTCTAGGAACGGCTCTGTATTCAAGTATTGATCAGCGGCAACTTTATCGCCATAGATACAAACGGCTAAATCTTTAGTCATTTTGCCGCTCTCGACTACTTGTATACATACTTCTTCTAGAGTTTCTGCAAACTTAATCAAGTCCTTATTCCCGTCGAGCTTACCGCGAAATGCAAGGCCTCTTGTCCATGCATAAATGGAAGCGATCGGGTTCGTGCTCGTAGGTTTTCCTTGTTGGTGCATGCGATAGTGACGGGTCACCGTACCGTGTGCAGCTTCCGCTTCCATGGTTTTTCCATCTGGAGTCAGTAACACTGAAGTCATGAGGCCCAGTGAACCGAAGCCTTGAGCAATCGTATCGGATTGAACATCACCATCGTAATTTTTACAAGCCCATACGAAATTTCCATTCCATTTCAGCGCAGACGCCACCATATCGTCAATTAAGCGATGTTCGTAGGTGATTTTTGCTTCTGCAAATTTCGATTTATAATCTTTTTGAAAAACTTCTTCAAAAATATCTTTAAAGCGGCCATCGTACTTTTTAAGAATCGTATTTTTGGTAGAAAGATACAGTGGCCATTTCTTAGTCAGCGCCATATTGAAGCAACTATTGGCGAAACCACGAATCGATTCGTCGGTGTTATACATGCCCATAGCAATCCCATCACCCGTGAAATCATAAACCTCGTATTTTTGAGGTGCGGTGCCATCTGCTGGGGTGAACGTCATCGTGAGTTTCCCTTTGCCTTTGACCACGAAATCAGTCGCGCGGTATTGGTCACCAAACGCATGTCGGCCAACAATAATTGGTGCTGTCCAATTAGGGACGAGTCGTGGAATATTTTTACAAACGATCGGCTCACGGAAAACGGTACCATCTAAAATGTTACGAATCGTTCCGTTCGGAGATTTCCACATTTTCTTTAACTTGAATTCTTCCACCCGCGCTTCGTCCGGGGTGATGGTCGCACATTTAATTCCTACGTTATATTTTTTGATCGCTTCGGCCGAGTCAATGGTCACTTGATCATCTGTCTTGTCGCGATTTTCCATACCTAAGTCATAGTATTTAATGTCGATATCGAGATAAGGAACAATCAATTTGTCTTTGATGAATTTCCAGATGATTCGTGTCATTTCATCGCCATCGAGTTCAACTACCGGATTTTCTCTTTAATTTTTGACATTTTTGGATACTTTTATTTTGTGCGCCAAATATATGAAT
>CAIMWN010000333.1 GCA_903845155.1 Oligoflexia bacterium | reverse complement strand
TCCCATTTTTCCTCCTATGCCTTGGAAATGGGGTTTAAGGAAAATAAAGATAACAGTGCCAATGATTGAAACGCCAAGCACTTCTAGTGGTCCGTAAATAAGGGGTGGCGAACTCATACCTGCAAAGGTTCCCGTATAGAATACAATTTGGAGCGTAGTGTGATTCAGACGTTTCGGTAAATGGATGAAGGTGATAATGAATCCCAGTAATGACGAAGACAATATAGGGCTCATTCCCAGTTTTGTATGAAGGAGATAGCACCCAAGACAGCCCAAATAAAATGCTAAAAGTTTTGAAAGGAAAGAACGCAGAGGAATCAAAATCTTTTTCCTAAAATTAATTTTGCAATCGAACCATCCGCTGGGTCTTGGAGACTGATTCCGTAACCAGCTTTAAATTCAGACCCATAAACCTGAATTTCATAATTCTCTTGGGCCTGCGTAACCGAAGAAAAGCTTAAATAGTTTAAAGCGAGTTGGATGAGTTTCATGGGAAAAGCCTAGCACAAGTCTATTTTGTATGACTAGGAACAAAAAAGTAACGTCAACTGATACTAGTCCTTCAAAAACCAAAACTGAACAGAGTCCCCCCGTTGTAGGCGCCTCCTCCAGAGGTCATGCCATAGAGGCCAGAACCATCAGAAGAAAAGATCAGACTGCCATACGGAGTAGCGCCATTTGAGTTGGTGAACGGCAGCAGTGTGCTCAATTGACTGCTGTGTAAGTCGTATTTGAAAATTATTCCATCGCCATTTGCGCCGCCAGACATGGTCATTCCATAAAGCGTGTTGCCGTCGGAAGAAAGAGTGAGGCCTCCTTCTGGTGAGCCACCATCAGTGGCACCTGTGAAGGTATAAAGTGTGGTCATGGTATTTGAATCCACAGAGTAACTAAAAACGATGCCATGACTATCGGCGCCCCCTCCGAAGATCAAACCATAAAGGGTTCCGCCATCATGAGAGAGCGTCAAGCTTCCGTTTTGCGGATGGGTTCCATCCGCAGCAGAAAAACTATAAAGGAGAGAATATGTGTTTGTATCAAGAGCATAACTGTAAATGGTCCCTAAGCCATTTATTCCTCCGGCACTGGTCATTCCGTAGAGTGTGTTCCCATCTGCAGAAAGAATTGGGCTTCCATTGGGTGATTGCCCATCAGGATTCCCTGAGAAACTATACAGCGTAGTGAGTGTTTGCGAAGGGATATCAAAGCTGAAGATCGCCCCGAAATTATTGTTCCCGCCCAAATTTGCTACTCCATAAATGGTATTTCCGTCCTGAGAAATTGTGGGGCTGCCGACAATAATCGATCCATCGGTACCATTCGTGAAACTGTAGAGTGAAGTAAAAGTTTGCGACGCCAGAACATAGCTAAAAATACTACCGAAATTATTTTGCCCTCCCACAAGGGTCATTCCATAAAGGGTGCTTTTGTCGGGTGAAAATAGGAGATTCCCCCTAGGGCCTGAACCATCGGTGCCGTTAAAGGTATGAAGGATGGTCTCAGTGCCTTGAGATAGGGAATAACTAAAAATCACTCCGTCGCCATTCGTTCCGCCATTGGAAGTCATCCCGTATAAGGCAGTTCCATCCGCTGAAAGTATCAAGTCGCCCAATGGAGAAGTTCCATCGGTAACGAATCCACTTAAAGTGGTTAAAGTTTGGGTTGCGAGGGAAAAACTAAAAAGAGTCCCTGAAGAACTTGCCCCCCCTTGATTGGTAGTGCCGTACAGGGAACCTCCATCAGCTGAAAGGGTAATATCTGCGTATGGATTTTTTCCATCGTTTCCACCAGTAAAACTATAAAGTGTATTGTATTGACTTGAAGCAATTGTGTATTGGAAAAGCACCCCGTTATTGCTTGCGCCCCCTGAATAGGTCACACCAAAAACCTGACTCCCGTCTGGCGAAAGAGATGGGGTAGAAAATGGCATTCCTCCGTCCGCGCCACCGCTGAATCCATGTAGAGCGGTTAGGGTATTTGAATTTAAGTCATATTTAAAAACAGCGCCGCTCCCGTTTGGTCCATCAAATGCGGTCATTCCATAAAGAGTCGTTCCGTCACTCGAAAGCGTTGCCCCTCCAAAAGGGCTCCTTCCATCTGTGCTGGGGACGAAACTATGAAGTGTACTTAAAGTTTGGGTGTTGAGCGAATAACTAAAAATCACGCCACTCGCAATACCCGCATCAAAATTTGTACCTCCTTGTTCCGTAATACCATAAAGCGTGTTCCCATCCGGTGAAAGCACTGGTGCTCCTTGAGGGTTATGCCCATCTACACCGCCGGTAAAACTATACAGTGTAGTCAATGAACTGCTTCCAAGATCAAAACTAAAAATATTGCCAGAACCATGGTCCCCTCCGGATTGAGTCATCCCGTAGAGAGTAGCTCCATCATGGGACAGGATCACGCTCGATGGGGCATAGTTCCCGTCCGATCCTCCCGTAAATCCATAGAGACTGGTAAATGTATTGGTGCTCAAGTTATAACTGAAAATCGAGCCCAAACCCGAACTGCCCCCTGTATAGGTCATTCCATAAAGCGTGGTTCCATCCGAAGAGAGAGCGGGAGAACCTAAAGGACTTGCTCCATCGCTACCGCCAGTAAAACTATAAAGCGTGGTCATGGCTCCACTGTTGAGAGCGTAGCTAAATATTGCCCCACTGTTCCCGGCACCACCACCCGAGCCAAAGCCATACAAAGTGTTTCCATCATGCGAGGGGATGACGCTTCCATGAGGATATTTTCCAGGCAATGTGGATGGATTAAAACTGTGAAGGACGGAAAGGCCAGAAGGTACGTTTTTTTGAACAGTTCCGGCACCTGAGTTCACCAATGAGCTGCTGGGGTGTAAGAGTGAATGGTAAACGGTCACAGGACTGCATGCCGAAACGCCTACGGCCAATACTAAAATCTGGCAGATCCACTTCGATTTTGCAGCACTCCATGCCTGGCTCCACATTTAAATAGTATAAGTTTAATTAGTGCTGGCCACAATGTGTCAGTGGTGACAGCAATACGCGCGAATCAAGTTCAATGAATTTGAAGGAATAATTGGGACTAACTACAGGTAGTGTTTCAAATCCTGCACTCTTAGCTCAAGCTCCTTAATCCTTTGATCCAACTCAGCAGGCGAGTGCATTGGTCGCAACTGAAAGGGCGTGCCAAGCCTAGCTGCTTCCCATTCCAAGCTACCGTCTATGGGATGGGTGCGATAGTAGGCTTTGCCATTATCCAGCCGGTAGTCATGAATCGTAGGATCATCTTTTGGCACATAGTTCAGCAAGAAATCATAAATCAACTTCTTCACTTCCACTTCAAATGCAGCGTCCATTGAAATACGGGACTCCGCCGTATCAATCATTTGATGAATCACTTGAGCCAAGAGATCGCGGTAGTAGATGCGGTGCCCTCGGGCTGGCATATCAAATGAAAATGCGTTCAATATAGCGCGAAATAATCGCAAAAATTGCGCATCTTCCATGGATTGCGCCCGCCCAGCTTCAGTTAAGGCGTACGCTGCAAAATCGGCGATGAGTTTTAAATCCCCAAACTCATAATCGCTGTAATTGTATACCACTCGCAATCTCAAGTTTCTCAGGCCCTCGTCAATGATGCTGACATAATTCGAATTGCCGAGGGTCCCATCAATCGACTTTTTCACCTCCTGCAAGATTTCACTCTTTTTTAGAATAGAAGTTAACTTCTCCTTAAAGTCAGCCACTCGATTAGGAGTTGAAGGGAGGAATCGATATCCAAAAGCTACTTTCATTAATTCAAGTCGCGCGAGTTCAGTTTCAGATTGTTCAGCTTTTGCGAGCAACTGATCGCGAGAATAATCAGAAACAAGAGAATAAGATGCGGAACGATCTCCGCGCACATTACTCTGATCAAAAGATCCTCCAAAATTGAGGTAGCTCGTTAAACCTTTGGATAGGTACTTTAGTAATGCTGGGCTTGGATTTCTCATTATGTTAAAAAGGGCGAGTTTCATTGCTTTTTGCCCCACTTGATCTACTGAGTAAATTATTTTTTTCAAGGAAGCATAATCGCGCTCTTGCATATCAAAGCGACGAGCTTGTTTGTTAAATGTTAAAATTGTCTTGGGTCCTATCGCTTCTTCCATCATTAAGAAGCGCATATTCAGGATTACCCCTTCTACAAAGTTCTCTTTCTCTAGGGTGGACAATAAGGGATAGTGCTTCATAAATATTTTAGGATCATCAGCGGTTCGAGCGCCCTGTATCACAGTTTCAGTGATGATCGCCTCATAGATGAAGCGGGATTCAAAAAGAGGATATACCTCCATGGCAAGCTCGAAGACTGGCTTCAAATTTGCATCAGCCATACCAAACTCAGCAAGGCGCTGCTCAATAAACTGAGGTTGAGGAATAATTATTGTTTCCCGTGTCGTTTCAACCTTCCTCAAATACTGGGTCAATTCATCGCTAAAATGAAGGATTTCAAGACATGGCGGCAAAGCATTTGCTTTAATCACTGCACACTCAAGGGCACATGCGAATAATAATAAAGAAGAAATAAAGCGCTTCATTGCAGACCCCTTTCATAGCCGATTTCAGTATTCAACTCTACAACTTGCTGCTTAAACTCCTCAAGCCTTGCTTTTTCCTGTGAAAGTTTAATCCGAGTAACTTCAACTGATGATTGGCTTTGAACTTTTAATGGCCGGGCGAGGTGCTGAAACGACGCCTTTTTGTTGTGCTCATCAAAACTCTCGGGACTCTTTTCTAACCTGCGTTGGTCCTGATAAAAAACATGCAACTGATCCTTGATCTTGTGCTCTGCTTCCTCGCTCATAATCAAGCGAGACTCGCTCGATGCAAGAATTACTGAAATCATTTCTGGCATATGTCGGTTTTCATAATAAAAACGTGTGTGTTCGCGATAATTGAGAGAAAGCAAAATATCGTGAATGAGCTCAAGGTATTTAGCTTCTGTCATGCTCTTAATTTGAGGCTGCTCAAGAATCACACGCACTATCATCGTCTGCTGGTTAAACACTACATCGCCGATGCAATTTCTGAATGAACTCATGAACTTTAAGTAATCATCATCGCTCAGTACTTTACTTGCTTTCTGAACCACTGCTTTATAAGAGTTGAGCAAATTCGTATTAAATTTTTCTTTATGGACATCATCTGAAGAATTAAAGGCATACCAGCGTTGCTCTTTTTTAAGTGCCAGTCGTGCTTCTGTATATAAATTCGCTACTAGTTGCGGTTGAGATTCCACTATCTGATTCTTTGGTACCAGAAGCGTCTGTTTCTCTAAGCTTGCGATTTCCGCTTGTGACTTTTCAATTTCTAATTCCAGGCGCCCTTTTTTGATGCGGTTCGTACTTTCACGGTGGAACCGTTTTACCCAATCATAAGGTGCGTAGTGACCCAACTCACTTCCCACCACAAATAATAGCTGATTTTGAGTCAACTCATTCAAATGCCTTTTAAGAAAAACCCCTTTCTCAGTCAAAGACGCCTTCTTAAAATAGTCATAAAGGACCTCGTCCTTATAGGTGGCGACTTTTGCATTTTTTTCAATTGTTGCTATCGGGCGAGGGAGTTCCTTTTTTTTTGAAAATAGAGCACCCGTATATTTTTTGTGGGCACCCAGTAACTCGTCAATGAGAGTGTCACTTGGGCTTCTGAGTAAATCATAGAGAATCAACTTCATAATCCACTTGATCCTCGATCCCTCTTTTTGATCCGTCGTCGGGCCGTTCACTGCGTAACCAAACCCTTGCCAAAGGGCACTTTCTGCCTTAATTTCAGAATTTTTTACCCAAGCCGGTGAGCCTCGATCGGTGTTGTGAGCAGACCGAGTAAACGTGATTTGGAGATTCTCCATTACGCCATCTACAAAATCATCCTTCTCCTGAAAATCGAAATGCAGAAAGCCCCGGAGGAGTACCTCGGCTTCTGATTTTTTTTTGTATCCTGCGAGCACGATTTCAGCCGCAATAGCATCTTGAATCCAAGACGCGTCCTCCGTCAGTTTTTCTCGTAATTGAATCGCGTCACTGAAGATAGCCTTCTCCTCTGGATCTTCGATCCCTATTTCACTTAAGCGTGATTCCAAATATTGAGGGTTAGGTAAGAAATGAGGTTCTTGAAAACGATCAAGTTTCATGAGGAGGTCTGTAAAATTTCGGCCCGCATGAATGATGCTCAAACAGCTGGAGGAATCGGCGCGGGCAATACCACTTGCTCCTATAGCGTATACGATTCCTGCAATAAAAACTGCTCTCAATACATGATTCATTCGAGCGGATATTAGCATGCCCGACGAAACCAGTCCAACTCTTTTACCGTGACAGATCATTCAATATGTGATTCGCGCGCGATTCTGTCTCTTTAATTCGCACACGATTATGTCCCTGCCCACCAAGTCATGGATTGAATTAATTAAATACACTCGGTAGACCTAAGCTGCGTATCGGTTGCTAT
>CAIMWN010000332.1 GCA_903845155.1 Oligoflexia bacterium | reverse complement strand
GCATGCGGTCGGCTTCGTCTAAAACGAGTACTTCCAAATACTCAAGCCAGATATTCCCGCGTTCCAAGTGATCACAAATACGGCCTGGGGTTGCTACGATTATTTGCGGATAATTGCGGAGCTCAATTTCATCTACTCGTAACGGAGTTCCTCCAATCAGGGCAATGGATTTAACTCCAAGTGGTTTGCCAAAATCTTCAAGCACCTTTTGAGTTTGAAGTGCTATCTCACGCGTGGGCGCAAGCACGAGTCCGTAGGTACCGTTTCTACCTACTACCCGCTCTAGCAGTGGAAAAGCAAATGCGTTGGTCTTACCAGTCCCCGTTTGGGCCGATACCACCAAGTCTTGTCCGTCGAGCGCACGGGGAATAGACTCGAATTGAACAGGCGTAGGGGTCTCCAGACCTGCCTTCTTAATTAAAGCTAATAAATTTTCGCTCAAGCCTAGCCCATCCCATGAACGTGGCGTTTCGGGTTCCGGAGATTTAACTTCTATGATTGGATCTTGTGGTTCTAACTTTGGCTCTGAAGGCGGTGGATTAAACATGAATAACTCCACTATAACACAGTTTCAATTCATTGAATAAAAGTAAATGATCCCTTATCATTTGGTCATGACACAGATGATTCTGATCGTTTTGACTGGCTTGGTTAGTATCTATGCAACTCCTTCAAATGCTGCTGATTTTAGCCAATATAAGACGCCTGTAGAAGAAATGACTTGTAAGAAACTCGACTTTAGCTCCTATTTCAAAGCGCAAGAGGCTGAAAAGAGCATCCTGCACGATCATCCTGAGCTCACGCGTCCTAATTTTGCGGGCAAATTTCTCCTCGTAAAAAATGAATTACTCATGGAAACTCGCTGGTTTATCGCCGATTGCAAAACGGGCAAGTTCCTAAAAAAAACGCTCTTTGGTGAAGCCGATTTTAAGCCCGATAGCGCACTCGTGATCTTGTCGGAGCCCAAACCAAAAGAACACCAACCTGCAGTACCGCCTCAATATCAAGTTTGGACCGGTGAAGAATGGACTAAAACCGAAGGAGCTACCTCGGCACCTGCAAATGCGTCCGTAACCACCAAATCTGCTACTGCCTCCTCGGCACCGAGTTCAACTCTCGAGCAATACGAAAAATTATTTTCAAGCTACCTGAGCGAGGTGCCAGCACAGGTGGCCCCGTGTAAAGCACTCAATTACGATTCTTACTTTCGAGCTCAAGCGAACAAAGCAAAGTTAGTCGAACTAAGTACGGCGCTCCAGCACCCTAATTTTGCGGGAAAATATATTCTCCTGAAAACAGAAAGTATGTTTGAAACGCTATGGCTCATCGCGAATTGTGAAACCGGTTTATTTTACCAAGAGACGATCAAAGGCGACGCTAAATTTAAGCCAAGCAGTAACCTAATGGTGGTCTACTCCAGCGATGAATTTCCAAGCCTCATGACTTGGAACGAAAATCAATGGGTGAAGATTGCTGATCCTATACAAAACAAAACTCAGAAAATATTGAATACCCTGAGCTTTAAATCATCAAAAACCATTTTTGAAGCGCTCCCCAATTCGGAACACCAACAGACTCTTCGCTTTACTGATCTATTTTGCACACCCACCATGGCGTGCACCGTAAAAATTGATCACGGAAAGTCGACCGATTTAAAACAAATTGAACCTACACGGACACCCGAGGTCCTCAAGATTTTGAAAATCTGGGGAGCGCAAAGACCTTCTGGTTACAAAGTTCATTCCGGGCAATGCATGAGCGGACAAGACCACTTTACTTGTAAATTTGTCACTCAAGCTGAAGATCAAACTTAACCCACACGTAACTGGGATCTCACGGTGATCAGCACTCCCAGTAAAAATAAAACAATGGAAACACCTTCGTATACATGGGGCAATCTTGCCTCATAAACAAAGCTATAAAGTAGGCCAAAAATGGTCTCAGAGACGATCAGCGGCCCCGACACTTCTGACGGGCAATGATAAGAGCAAATATTCCAAAGCCAATTTGCAATCCATGACGAACCCACACCCAATACTGCCGCACAAAACAAATAGAGCCCAAAATGCTCCTGATGGACAAAAGAATCTAAATCCACTTTTAGAAAAAACAAAGGCAACATACAAAGCAAAGAAATAAAACCAATCACACTCGCAAAGTCTTTTCGGTTGATCTCAGGTCTGGCCTGCAAAAAGCGTGAGTTTGCAATCGCAAACCACGTCCACATCCCCAAGCAAGCAAGTAGTCCGAGCACCCCTGCTAATGAAGGACTCTTCAAAGATGCTCCATTCACGAGCGGCGCAACGAAAAGGTTCACCAAACCTATCAAAAGGATAGAAAGACCTAAATAGAAACCAAAACCAGAATTCCGCCTTCCTGGCGTAAAAAGTGGAATACAAATAGGCAGCAGCCCCACAATGAGCGACGAAATAATTCCATCCGTTTTCTGAACGGACCAAAAAAGCACGATCGTATAAAACCAGAATCCGCACGCACTTAAGAAAAAAAGCTGAAGTCGATCTCGGGGGGCTAGACCGCGTATGATCTGCACTACTTTTTTAATCCAAAACAGACTCATGAGCCCAAAAAACAAGAAACGACCAAAGGCGATTTGGAAGGAAGGTACCTGACTTAAGACTTGCGGAATTAAAAACGGAAATCCCCAAAAAACACCCGTTCCCATACCAGCCAACACCCCTAGTCCCACGCGCTTTTTCATTTGTAGTTTGGCCTCATGAGTATCAGCATCACCAGTGTACTTTTTCTTGTCAATGGAGCTTGTTTTGTTAAGCTTAAATGATGGTTCACTACTTCGTTTGGAACGGCTCACCCGACCTACTCTCACTTGGCCCCATTACTATTCGTTGGTATGGCGCCCTTTTCGCCTGCGGTTTTGTGATTGGCCTCAAAATCCTCAATTGGATCGCCAAACAAGAAAAGCTAAAAGTGGAATCCTTTGACAGCATTCTGATGTACGTCATCTTAGGCACCATCATTGGTGCACGTCTCGGCCACACGCTCATCTATGAACCAGAAATTTATTTGGCCGATCCCATCCGAATTCTGAAAATTTGGGAAGGAGGCTTGGCAAGCCACGGCGGAACGCTCGGGGTAGTGATTGCGGTGTATTTATGGAAACGTAAACATTTCGACGGAACCATGCTCCAGCTTCTCGATGCCCTCTGCATACCGGCGGCTTTAATTTCAGCAATGATTCGAATTGGGAATTTTTTTAACTCAGAAATTGTAGGTCATCCCACCGACGTCCCTTGGGCAATCGTGTTCAAGCGCCTAGACAGTTTGCCCCGTCATCCAACCATGCTCTACGAATGCATAGCGTACTTAATTACTTTTTTCACTGTCCTCTTTATTTTTAGAAAAAAAATTCATCGTAAATATGGCCAGGGATTTCTTCTTGGAATTTTTTTCATCATGCTCTTTGGATTCCGCTTCTTGATTGAATTCATCAAAGAATACCAAGTTGCCTCAGAGTCACAACTACCACTCGATTTAGGTCAGCTCCTCAGTGTACCATTTATTGCCACCGGAATTTACCTGGTATTTAGATCCACATCTTCGTCTGCAAAAAGCTTGGCACTGGCACGAGAAAAGAAACGCTGATTTACTGAAAGCGTTCAATGTATTGGCATCGTTGGCAAAGGTCTTCCACGAGTTTCCCATGCCTAAAGCCCGTAAATATTTTTGAGGCGCGCTCGCTTTTTAATATGCTCAAAATATCTTCCTCTTGAATTTTTCCAAGCGGAATCCCTGCTTCCTTGTCTAAGCAACAAGGAACGACGGTCCCGTCCACCAGGATTCCAAAATGATTGGTAAGCCCCTTACAGGTTCCCACCGTTCCTAAGATAGGAAGATCAAGCGCGGGCCAGGTGAATTCAGTATCAAAGTGCAGATAAAGTCTATTTTTTACCAACATGCTTTTCTGAATCTTGATGTCGATGTCCTTACGAAGTTCAAACTGGAATCGCGCTTCAATTCTAGAAAGCATGTCTTGATTCTGAGCCCCGGCCCCTCTCGTCTCTTGTAAGTTCCAAAGTCGGTAATTCAAGTATAGGTCGGGACGCTCTACGAAAGCGCGCTCAGTATAGGTAAATATTCGCTCTAAATACTTGCCTGGGTCTTGATCAGGAAAATTATCGCTAAAACTATGAAGGGAAAAATTAACCTGTTTCATCGAAGGATGAAGCAGAAGTTCGGTTTGTTTTTCTCTCATGAGCACACCATTCGTGACGAAAAAAATACGTACCTGATATTCATGACAGATCTCGATCAGTTGCGAAAGCTGAGGATGAACCAGCGGATCCCCCATCAGATGAAAACAAACCATCTCGGTCAAAGGCGCTACCTGTTCGATAACGCGCCGGAACAAAGAAATACTCATCAATCCTTGATCCCTTACTACTTCAGGGCAAAAGCTACATTGCAAATTGCACACGTTACTGATTTCAATATTTACTTTAATAAAACGCTTTTTTGCCTTCATTTACCCTATTTCTTTGAGCTGCCTACCCTACACGCAGTTTCAGTAAATGTCATCAACACTCACTCAAGAACTTATTTAAGCCTTGATCATGGTCTTTTCGCTAAAAATGGATATGATTACCCTTGGGTACATTTTTAACAGCATTGGGGTATTGGGAAGTGAAAACAAATCATAGCAAATACAGACTCACGCGTAGTCCGCGCGAGATCATGAATATCTTTGAACGGAGTCAAGCAAACAACAAGGACATTTTCCTTTGGCAAGAGCGGGACGGCCAAAGAATCACGGTGGATGCTAAAATTAATAATATTGATTTTACAGAGCAGCTAATTGAATTGAAGCTCCAGGGAACCGCAAGCGAATTCAAAATGGACGCGCCCTGTTTCTTAAAACTTCCAGTCAAAGATTCGGCAATGAAAGCCAACCTCACCAAACTCGAGGGGCAAATTGCAGTCATCGAATTACCATCTGAAGCCATCACCACCGAAAACCGATCAGAAGTACGTTATCCGTTTTTATCCGAAGACCAAAAAACGGTAACAGTCATTTCAAAATCAAAAACCAGAAAAAGTGCAAACGGATTACGCTTGCTGGTCAACAATGTCAGCGCCTCTGGTTTTTCATTTGTTTTAAGAGGTTCTCAAAGTGAAGATTTTTCACTGAACGATGAGATTTCAGTGGTCGCAATTGGGGATCAAACCCTTGCAAATCCCATCCCTGCTCAAGTGATTCAAAAGGTGAATTTTGAAAAGAAAACTGATTTTAAAAGTGAATTTAGCCTCAAGTTAGGAATTAAACTGCTCACCCCAATTCCAGATGAAGTTTTTCAACGTTTTATTCTCCTCGAAAAACCGCGCGAATTTCAGAACGAAGAATTTATGAAGGACGTCGTTTTCCGCGATCAAGTTCACACTAAAATTAAAGATACGATGACTAAACTTTCTCAAAAATCTGAACTTCGAGATTTCATGAAACTGCTTGAAGTAAATCGCAAAGAAACAGAATACTTAAAGAACCACATCAATCTTCTCTGCGAGATCAATTCCTTTATTGGCAAGAAAATCGGCTGGGTATCACCAAACTCCCTCGAAAAGTTGATTTACGTTTCCTACCTCCACGACATAAAATTCGTAAATAAGCCCCACTTGGCTCGCATCCCCACCAAACGGGGGCTCGATTTCACCTCAGAGAAAATTACCCCTGAGGATCGAAAGACTTATATGGAGGCACCATCCTATGCAGCCGAGCTTGCAAAAACGGATGACCACTGTTCTCCTGATACGCATAAAATCCTCATTCAACATAAGGAAAGACCGGATGGGAATGGCCATCCTTTTGGCATCAAGAGCAATCAATTTGCGCCACTCAGCTGCCTCTTTATGATTTGCCATGAATTTGTAGACTATATTTTAGAAGAACCTGAATGGACTTACCAAGATTTCACGAGTCAGTTCAGAAAAATGTATCGTGGTCCCTATTTTCATAAAGTGTTTCAAACTTTTGATGAACTTGCTGAAAATCGGTAAATTGTCATTTTTTGAAGCGATTTATCGACCACAACGGTATTGACTGAGCGCCGCTGCCGGCATCTCAAAGTTGATTTTGCTGCATTGATCTACGCTGAGATTTGCTTGAGTAAGTTTTCCAGTTTCGATCTGACCTGCAAGCGATAAAAACATGGGTGTCAGATTTTGCCTTATTTTTTGAACCACTCCCATATTCTTTTTTGGATCGCCCGCTTCATAACCGCGCGCACACATTTCATCTTTAAATGCTTTATCTTTGGTCCAACCTTGATTGATCATTCTGAATAATCCTGCCAGCATTCCAGTACGGTCTTCGCCAGAGGTACAGTGAAAGAAAACTTTTCGATTTGAACTGGCTTCCACTTGTACCAAAATTTTAAGTGCGGTGAGCACTTTCGTACAAGAAGCAATTTTTTCCTCAGGCACACTCCACTGCATCGGAATTTCAGTCACCTGAGAACTCGTGAAGCCCATTGATTTTAGGTTTTGTTCTTCTTTCGCCACTTCGCCTCTCACGTCTTCCTTGAAAATCACCACATCGGTAATTCCTAAAGTCGAAAGATCAGAGACGCGGCTCCGAGGCTCGCTCCCCCGCACGACTCGTCTATTGGTGTCCACGTATTGGGCGTTCGGAATTCCTACTCCCGGTATACCTGAAGGGAAAGGCGACTGAGCATGGCTCGCTTGGGACTGAATGCAAAACACACCAAAAAGGGCCAGAGCGGCAGTGAGGAGATTATTCATGGAATTCTAATATCATGCAATGCGTTATATTGCAGCTAAAACCATGTCCTCAACCATAAGTATTTAAATACTGAGTCTTTTGTGAATAGCACACGATTGTGTCCCTCTTTAACTCGCACGCGATTCTGTCCCTTTTGCTGTCGTTTAAAAACAATGAGTTAAGCTCTTCTGAAACCAGGAGGGCTAGACAATTGACAGATAAAGATGGGGTCTATTTG
>CAIMWN010000331.1 GCA_903845155.1 Oligoflexia bacterium | reverse complement strand
GCCATGCTCTTTGACGATGACAGCTTTGTTTTCTACAGTTATTGCCATGTTAAAACTCCTTACTTGCGAACACCGAAGTGATTATCACCACCTCATTCGTGCCGTGTTAAAAATTAATAAAAATACTTAGAAAAGCCACTTATTGTATCAAACTCCTTTAAAAAACCCTAATCCCCAATTAAAACTTGCCCAAATGAAGCCTAAGGCGCCATTTGGGCATTGAGCTTCTCTTGCGATGGGTCGTGCAATCGATTTAAGGCAGCTAAATAGGCTTTCGCAGAGGCTGCCACAATATCCGGGTCTGTCCCCACCCCATTAACCACCCTTCCACCTTTTGCCAGCCGCACCGTCACCTCACCCTGAGACTCCGTACCGGAGGTGATTGCATTGACTGAGTACAAAAGGAGCTCAGCACCACTTTTTGCCTGCATTTCAATCGCATTCAAGGTTGCATCAACCGGCCCATTACCCTCAGCAGTAGTCACATTCTCGTTCTCACCACTTCTCAAGACAATTTTTGCAGATGGTCTCTCACCCGTCTCTGAGCGTTGAGATAATGAAATAAAACGAAAATAATCTGCCTCTTGGTGTTGCTCTGCATTGGAAACAATGGCCATGATATCTTCGTCAAAAATCTCTGATTTTTGATCAGCCAGCGTTTTAAACTTGGCAAAAGCATCATTGACATCAGCCTCCGATTCTAAAGACACTCCCAATTCTTGTAATCTTTGCTTAAAAGCATTTCTTCCTGAAAGTTTTCCCAAAACAATTTTGTTCGCACTCCATCCCACATCTTCCGCGCGCATAATTTCATAGGTATCTCGCGCTTTGAGTACCCCATCCTGATGGATGCCAGATGCATGCGCAAATGCATTAGCTCCAACCACTGCCTTATTGGGCTGAACAACAAACCCTGTAATTTGAGATACCATTTTTGAACTAGATACTATTTGTGTCGCATCAACTCCCACAAATAACTTAAAGTAATCTTTTCTGGTTTTAAGAGCCATAACGATTTCTTCTAAGGATGTATTTCCAGCCCGCTCCCCTAAACCGTTTATCGTGCACTCAACTTGCCGCGCGCCACCAATTTGTACGCCCGCTAATGAGTTGGCAACACCCATTCCTAAATCGTTATGGCAGTGCACTGACCAAACCGCTTGATCAGAATTTGGAATTCGTTGCCTTAAATTAAGAATAAATTGCCCATATAACTCAGGAATTGCGTACCCGACCGTATCAGGAACATTGATAGTAGTGGCCCCAGCCTTAATAACAGCTTCAATGACCCGGCACAAAAAATCCGGATCCGAACGATAGCCATCTTCAGGAGAGAACTCAATATCATCCGTATGATTTCGAGCGTAACTCACTGCACGAATGGCTTGCTCAAATACTTGATCGGGCGTCATTCTAAGCTTTTTTTCCATGTGCAAAGCACTGGTTGCAATGAAGGTATGGATTCTTTTAGAGTTAGCTCCTGCTAGGGCTTCAGCAGCTCTGGCAATATCTTTATCGTTAGCTCTTGCTAACGAACAAATCGTTGAATCTTTTACAGCAGCGCAGACCGCTTTGATTGCCTCAAAATCACCAGGCGAGCTCGCTGCAAATCCTGCCTCAATCACATCAACCTTAAGTCTTTCAAGTTGGCGAGCAATCCTAACTTTTTCCTCTTTTGTCATGGACGCACCAGGAGATTGCTCACCGTCCCTTAAGGTCGTGTCAAAAATAATCACTTGGTCACTTTTATAATGTTTCATCTTTCTCTCCAAAAACTTAGTTACCCTAAAAACAAAACCCCAGCTATTTAGGCTGGGGTTAGAATTTTTTGTATTATAAAAAACTTACTAAAATACTCTTCCCCCAGCCCATTTAATTAGGCTAAGT
>CAIMWN010000330.1 GCA_903845155.1 Oligoflexia bacterium | reverse complement strand
TTTTGAAATAACTAGCGACTGATTTTCAAAATCAAGGTCAGTCCATTTCAGAGCAAGTAACTCACCTTTACGCGCTCCGGTGTATACCGCTAATCGAAAGATTGCAAAGAGACGATGTGCGCTCGCTTCTTTAAGAAATGCTCGCACCTGTTCAGGTGAAAAGGGTTCATTAACCTTCTTGTCATTCTTTGGGACAGGAACGCCTTTTGCAACATTCTTCGGAATGATGCCTTCTACATCCACAGCGTAAGCGAGCGCATTTTTCAGCACAGCACCAATGTATTCAACCGTCCTTCCAGATAGTTTCTCGCCGTTAGCACCACCATTTGAAGATAGTTCCTGATACATCCTCGCCACATCTGCCGGGCGCAATCGCGCTATCGGCATTTTCCCAAGTCTCGGAATGATGTAAGAATCAATCATTCGCGCATAGTCATCTGCTGTTTTAGGCTTCAGAGTATGGGCGTGAATTCCTATCCATTCCTTAAGAAAATCTCCTAATAGGACTTTTGACGGGGATATATAAGTTCCATTCGTTGCCGCAACTCGTGCCTTATCGCGAGCATTTTTTGCCTCGATCTCTGTCTTAAAACCGCTTACCCAATGCGGTTTGGTTTTGCCGGTTTTCGGGTCAGGTATTCGCACTACATACGAATAAGTTGAACCGCGCTTGGCTATTCCGTTTTTCATTTGCCTTCCTTTCGTTTTGGTGGAATTGATTTTGAAGATTTTTGCTTCGCAAGCTCCCTGTCACGAATTAGTTTGTTAATCTGAGCCTTTTTGACTGCAGCATTTCTTGCATCATCTTTGGCTTTCTTTTCACGGCGGCGATGTTCCTGCGGACTCACAGCTGGCAAACCAGAAGTAGCGGATTCAGCGAGTAACTGGCCAATTAAATCGGCTTCCGCTGACAAAGTGTCTGGAGTAAGGCCTTTCAAAATTTCTGGTAATTCAAATTCGGCATTTCTGGAAACTTCCATTAACCCGGCTTTTTTTGCTTTAGTTAAATAGTTTCGAATTGTTCCTTCTTCAAGACCCACACCCTGATTGTTCAATGCCTGTTGAATTTCTTTCACAGCTGGACTTATTCCGAGACTCAAACTGGTTTGAGCCACTAATTCCGTCCGCGATACATCAGCAGCTGAAGGCACTTTCAGGGAAGTTTTTTTGTTCGGCTTAGTTTCCGGAAAAAAGGTTTCGATAGCAGCAAGGACACATTTCTCAGCAACATCCTGGACAGCGATTTTTCTGAGGATTTCACCAGTAACTCCAAGTGAAGCTTCATCTTTTTGATCTATGTGAAGCCGCTCGACAATGATGCGATTGCCATTGGTCTGGCGTGCGTCTCGAAGTTGAATATCGAGTTCGAGAGTTGCTCCGGTTTCCCGATAATCACGGATGATGGCTCTGAAGCGTTTATAAACCACTCCGGCAGGCGTGGCTACTGGAGGGTCAACAAGAGAGAGACGGCTAATCTCAATATTTTTCATAATGCCTTGACGCTCCTTTGTGAAAATGGCCTGTTTTTTGCCCCGCATTTGTGTGAGGGTTTGCAAACTATAACAATAAGTTCCATAGGATGCAAAGGGCATTCAAGAAACAAAGGAAAACGATGATTAGTACTGAAGCACCCAAACTGCACAAATTGGGGGAGTTCCTGGCTCGCACCGGGCTCTCTCGCTCAACCACCTATCGAGAGATTGCCTTAGGCAAACTGAAGCCAGTTCGAATCGGCAGAGCCTTGCGTTTTTCAGAGTCCGAAATTTGCCGATACATCTCAGATGCGGAGAACCAAGAATGATGTCTAATGCTTTCCATTCAAACGATCGCAAATTAAACCTTGCCGATTACTTGGAAGTCCTCGTAGCTTCTTCATTTACAGAAACCACATTTGAGCCGGTCGAAATATCAAAGTTGCGTAACGAAGGTAAATGCAGCCTTCAAATAGCCCGAGATATTCCCGGGACTATTTTTGATTCAAAGGTTTACCTCTATCTGCGAAAAATTGGACGCATCAATGGATAGACACCCTTTTAACGATTTAGAATTTTTTCTCCGCGACTACGTGGTGTTTGGAACTAGTGTTGAATATGACGCAGTAGCGGTGTGGTGTGCGTTTGCGCTCGCTACCGAAGAATTTGATTACTCTCCTCGGCTTGCATTTTGGTCACCTGAAAAACGCTGTGGTAAATCAACAATTCTTGAACTAATTCATCACTTACTTTCAAATTCACGACTAACCTCCAACATCTCTGCTCCTGCTTTATATCGAACAATCGAGAAAGACGAAACCTGCACAATTATTATTGATGAAACAGATACAATTTTTGGTCGGTATGCAGATAAAGAGAAAGCAGAAGCACTTCGTGGAATTGGGAACTCAGGTTTCAAACGCGGAAGCACAGTCATTCGCTGTGAAGGGAATAATTTCGAACCAAAAGAATTTCGAGTTTTTTGTCCTGTGGTTCTCGCTGGAATTGGAACTTCTGCCATTCCTGAAACAATCGCAGATCGTTCGATACTGATTGAAATGCGAAGAAAAATGCCTCACGAATCTATTAGTGAATATGAATCCGATGAGATTGATTCAGTCTTTGGGGCTATCCGTCTGAGACTAGAAAAATGGGTCGAAGATAATCGCCATTTATTTAGAGAAACCCAACCTGAGTTTCCGAATGAACTCAATGCACGAGCACGTGATGTTTGGAAGCCACTTCTTAAAATTGCAGAAAATATCGATGAAGAATGGCGTGTGAGAATATTTAACGCTTCTAAAGTATTAAGCACCAAGCTAGATAATCCAGACGATATTTCCCTCCAACTGCGGTTGCTTGGGGATTGTCGTGAAGTAATGTCGGGGGAATTTGTGCCGACTAAAGACTTGATTTTTAAATTGCAGTCTTTAGAGGAATCACCTTGGGGTTCAATGCAAGGATTCAATGGGTCACTTCTTGCCAAGTTACTTAGAAACTACGGCATATCCTCAAACCGAACTAGCGCTGTCCGCGGGTACAAGAGATCGGATTTTAACGATGCTTGGAGTCGGTATATCCCACTGGAAGCCGTCATTCCCGTCATTCCCGTCACCCGAAATGACGCCTATGACGCCTATGACGCCAATCTGGAGGTAATTCAACAAACCAATCAAAATCTCTCACAAATAAATCAATAGAAAGAAGTATCCAATGACACCTAAAGAACAGCGCGCTTATGAATTACGGTTATCAGGAAAGACCTTCAAGGAGATCGCTAAAGAATTGAAATATGCGGATGCGTCCGGTGCTTACCAGGCTTATCAGAGAGCACGGGAGGTTGTTTCACTTGATAACTTAGGTGAATGGCGCTTACTGGAGCTTGAGCGATTGAATGTTATTCAGTCAGCCTTATGGGAAAAAGCGATGGAAGGACATATTCCAACTATTAATGCCCTGCTTCGAGTCTTTGATCTCAGAGCAAAACTGATTGGTCTATATTCTCCTGAGAAGCACCAAGTGGCTTACGAAGAACCTGACTATGACCTTAAAGAGTCTGTGCGGGACATGAGCGAGATGATTGACCTAGGAGTGAAATATGCCGAAGAGCATGGGATTGAGACTGCATTCACTAGGCGTCAAAAAGAAAAGGAAAGCCAGAAGCCATGGGACCCAGGAATCTTCTAAGAACCACATTAGGTCACTCGTAAATCTTTCAAATATCGTTTACTATGTTAATTGTTGGCACTTAGGGAGGAAAAGTTTATGTATGGTCAGTTTCTAGACACACTTTACTTCGCTGATGACTATCGAGGTCGCAGTACACGAAAAGAGTTTTGGACCTGGAAGTTAGTCGCAGTTGCTTGGATCGTCTTAACCAGTGCAGTGTTATCCACAATTGGAGCCATAATAAACAGACCTGGCTTTATTTCCGGCATAAGCGTCTTGGTTATTTACATCGCAGCAGCTGATCTTGCAATAACCTTCAGAAGAATGCATGATGTTGGCAAAAGTGGTTGGTGGGGTTTGGTGCCATTCTATGGATTGTTTTTAAGCCTTCAACCAAGTCACAATAAATAGACAGTATATTAATTGAATTTTTTACCCAAAAAAACAAAGGGATTCGGACTCAAGGGTTGTGGTCTTTCTGCTGGAAGTATAAAGATTACAGAAATGAATGGCAGATTCTGTTGAGAAATACCTTAGTAGAGTTTAAGTCTTAATCCATTTATGAGAATTTTAGCTGTAGCTTCATCCCCAACAAATAATGCCCAATTATTTAAACCAATGACGTATCCACCGGCTAATCCCTTTATAATATTGATAATGGCTTTTCCGGACTTCGCGTCAGGGAAGATATCTATAGTTATTGATTGTTTATTAAAATTACAAGTTCCTTCCTCCCGCACCCCTAGTACTTGTGGGTTTTTTTCATAAGATGTGCAAGAAACCCCATCAATTTTTAGTGTTGAAAGCAAGTCACTCATAAAGTTAAACTGTTTATCAATCTTGGCTTTGGTTGTGACCTTAACCGAAGAGGCAGCATTGGCACTTAAAATGGATGAGGCTAGCAAGATCAAAATTAGTATACCCAGCACTTTTTTATTTATCATTTAAACATCACCACACCGTGATGCTTACTGCACATGCCACGATGATTCTTTGCATAGGAGTAGGTCCCATCTTTACATTTCGCAGTTGCACCTGATGGCCACACCTCTGCATACCCAATGCTCGTACTACATGAAAAGATCAATACTAAAGAGAGAGCGATTGTGCGTTTCATGATTCTCCAATCAATTCAAACTCAGCGTAGTTTTAGTAGTTTTTTTGTAGATGCCTGCTATTAAATCAAATTCGCTTTTAAAACGGGAATCTTTAAAGAATGTGTTTCCACATGCCATATTAATATATTGCGCTTTTGAATAAGTGTATGACGACGCAACCGAGTCAGCTCTTTCGGATACCCTAGTAACTTTTATTGCGGAATCAAGTGTTTTCAAATTTGTTATGTAATTCCAAGTCGCAGATGCCATATTATCTAAACCTATTCGGTTATATTCAAACTTAAATGAAGTGACAAAAGCCTTTTCAAAAAGCGAAGGGCTGGAGTTCGCTCTCTTCGCAGAAAGCACAGCTGCCGTGATGCCAGGCTCTTCTCTTCTTATTGCATCTCGTTCTGATACCGCCATATCCTGGGCGGCGCTATATTGTTGATTGAGCATCAGTAGATTTTTATATTGAGATCGTAAGGTACTTTCAACTTCTGCAAAACCACTTGGGTCATTTAACTTTATCAACCCTGACTGTGCTTCAAGATCGACAGTCTGAAGAATTCCAAGATTTATTTCTCCACTTTGTTTATTCATGAATCCGGTATCGCCACCTACAAAGTTAGATGTCGAAGTTAAATCTCCCGCTTGAAAATCTTTACCGAGATAGACAGGATTTATACAATTTGGGCGCGAGTTTGGACAATTGAGTGCATCAATGGAAACACTTAATGCTTGATTTGAAGAATACATCGAACTTTTTAGAACTGTAACTTGATTGACACTTAAGTATCGAGACTGTGCACTTGCAAGAGAATTCTTTGTAGAAGTAATTTGCGGCTCAAACAAATTTTTTGCTGAATCAATTGCAGATTGATATTTTAATTCACCATCATTCAGATATTGCTGGAATGCTTTTACAAGAACAATAGTTTTTGAAGATGCTTGGGCTTGGGAAAGGTTAAGTAAACATATGGTAATCAGGGAAATAATTAGACTTTTTTTCATTAACTATTCAATCTTTCTAAGAACGTACTTTAGGTACGCGGTATACCAATTTGTGGCAATAGCCTTCTGAGCTGTCTTCAGCGTCACTGACCCATTACAGACGAGTGCGTGTAAGGCATTCTCAACCTTATCCTTCACTCTTGCACCGGTAGCACTTGCATATGGTTCTGGCCAGAGATTCTTTGGATTATCTGGACTCCCTCCTAATTCGAGAGAGATGAGGTGGTCTTCTTCAAAGTCTGCAGTCCTTAAGTCATTGAATGCTGAATAAGGAAGAGTTGATAACTGCTTGATCTTTAACTTCGTAGTGAAGGAGGAAGGCGGACGAATTGTCTTGGTGTAGCCAATTACACAAATTGTAGATTGGATATTTGATTGTGTGATGGCAGGATTGATTGCCCCAGGTGTTACAGATTCATTGGGGAGAATTGGAACGATTTGATTTGCTAGTGCAGCATTTTGGTTAAGAGAAGTAAGAAGAATCGACACTATTACAGGCTGTAGCCA
>CAIMWN010000329.1 GCA_903845155.1 Oligoflexia bacterium | reverse complement strand
TTTTCTTCAGGCTTTTTCTCATCACCGATCTGCTTCAGCAACTCGCTCACGCGAAGGGTATTTTCAAGGCCCTTGTCTTCTCTGAAAATCAGGTTTGGAATGAAACGAAGTTGCATGATGATGCTCAGTTGCTTTCGCAAGTATCCTCGCGCGTTTTCGAGTGCTCTCATGCATGATTCAGTAATTTCAGGATCTGAAGCCTGACCTGCTGACATAGTCGAGAAAAATACGGTCGCTTGTTTTACATCACGAGTAATTTGAACATCAGTTACAGTGACGAAAGGAATACGCGGATCTTTGAGTTCACGGTTGATCAACAAAGATAGCTCGTCCTTCATCATAGAACGGATACGGTTAATACGAATTTCATCCATTAAAGTAAAGCTCCTAAGACGGTAATTATAATTCCTGGGCGATCATATCAATTTGATATGCTTCGATCAGGTCGCCCACTTTAAGATCGTTGTATCCGTCAATTCCCATACCGCACTCGTAGCCTTGAGCCACTTCTTTTGCGTCGTCTTTAAAACGTTTGAGTGAATTGAGTTTTCCATCGAAAATAATACGGCTATCACGCAACAAGCGAACTTGTGCATTTCTGACTAGTTTTCCATCTACTACGAAGCAACCTGCAATGGTTCCTGCTCTTGGAATAGAGAAAGTCTGACGAATTTCTGCGCGTCCGAGGTAAGTTTCCACTTTTTTCTTGTCGAGGAGACCCGCCATGGCTTTTTTCACATCGTCTAAAAGTTCGTAAATAATATTATACGACTTAATTTCAATGTGTTCCGCCTCAGCAATCGCACGAGCTTTTGTTTCAGGGCGTACGTTGAAGCCGATAATGATCGCTTCTGAAGCATTCGCAAGCATCACGTCACTCTCGGTGATTCCACCGGTAGCAGCGAGGATGACTTTTACTTTTACTTTATCTGTCGATTGTTTGATTAAGCTTTCTTTTACAGCTTCTACTGATCCAAACACATCGGCTTTCAAAATGATGCGCATTTCTTTTAGCATTCCTGCTTGAGCGCGAGCAAAAAGATCTTCCATCGATGCTTTTGAGCTCATTGATTTTTTATCGCGATTTTGCTGAATTCGATAATCAACGAGAGTCTGAGCAGCTTTTTCATCTTTAACTGCGTCGAATTGATCACCGGCGCTTGGAACGCCATCGAGGCCTAGTAGTTCGGCGGCCATACCAGGGCTTACTTCTTTCACCATTTTGGCTAAATGGTTGGTCATGGCTTTCACTTTACCCCATTGGGTACCGCTCACCACCACGTCGCCCACTCTGAGGGTTCCGCGATGAACGAGTACGCTTGCAACAGGACCACGTCCTTTTTCAATGCGTGACTCAAGAACCACGCCGCGAGCAAGTGCTTTTGGATTCGCTTTTAAGTCTTGAACTTCGGCAACGAGAAGGATGCTCTCGAGAAGTTTATCAATGTTGGTTTTCTTCAAAGCAGAGACGGGAACGTAAATAGTTTGTCCACCCCAGTCCTCGGCTAAGAGATCAAGCTCGGCCAGGCCTTGCTTGATTTTTTCAGGGTTCGCACCTGGTTTATCTATTTTATTCACGGCAACGATGATCGGTACGCCTGCTGCTTTCGCGTGAGAAACTGCCTCACGAGTTTGCGGCATGACGCCATCATCTGCAGATACAACGAGAACCACGATATCGGTGACATTAGCACCGCGCGCGCGCATAGTGGTGAACGCTTCGTGACCCGGAGTATCGATGAAGGTAATGAGTTTGCCTTCTTTTTCAATGGTGTATGCTCCGATGTGCTGAGTGATCCCACCGGCTTCGCCAGCAGCCACATTTGCTTCACGGATAGTATCGAGCAAGGTCGTTTTACCGTGATCGACGTGACCCATAATGGTCACCACTGGAGGACGAGGAAGAAGATCTTCCGGCGCATCCACGTCGGTATTAAGAACTTCCCCTTCTTTAAATGCAGTATTCTTAATTTCAAAGCCGAACTCGTTCGCAACGAGGGTTGCGGTGTCGATATCGATTACTTGATTCATAGTGGCCATGGTTCCCATGGTCATGAGTTTTTTGATCACTTCATTTACTTTAGCTTGAAGCTGTTGAGCAAGATCGGTGATTTTAATAGTATCGCCCATTTCAACTACTCGTTTATGAGCAGCTGCAACGGTGATTTCAGTTTTCTTGATGTCTTTGCCCACGGGTGCTCTTTTCCTTTTCGGAATGAAGATCATCTCTTTCTTACGATAGTCAGAGAATTTCACATCTTCAGGTTTGATCACGCCTTCGCCAGCTTTAGGGCCACGTTTACGAGCTTCTTCCTCGGCCATGCGGTCGAGATTTTCTTTATCTACGCGTGCAAATTTAAATCCATCACGTTCAGTTTTAAATCCGCCTTTTTTGCCGTCATCAACGGTCGTTCCTGGAGTTGCTACTCCTGGTTTGCCGTTTTTGTCGGTTGCAAGGCGTGGAGTCACTTTTGGTGCAGGTTTAGGCTGCTCAATAATTCTGAGTCCGCCCGCGCGTTTCTGCATGGCATCTTTTGCGCTAGAGGTAACGAGGGTGGTTTCTGTTCTGCGGATGATAGAAGTGGTTGTTTTACCGCCTTCTACTTTTACTTCAGTGCGAACGGTTTCAACTTTTCCATCGCTTTGATCAACAGGGGCCGTCACTGGTTCAAGTGCGACTTCAATTTTCTGTGGTTCTGCAATCGCTTCAACTTCTTGAACCAAAGGAGCGGCTTCAATAGGGGCAGGGGTTGCTGCTACGGCAACTGCTTCAATAGGAGCAGTTGCTTCTTTGCTGGTTTCAGTACCAGTTGTGGTTGATACGGTCGAAGTAACGGTTTGAGTTGCACCATCAGAAAGCACGCGCCGTCTAATGACGGTCGAGCTACTGGTTGCATTTGCTAACTCTGCTGCCGCTGCGGCTGCAGATACTGGACTTACTGTTTCGCTAGTAGCGGTTCCTGCTGCTTTTTTCTTGATCGGCGCTTTTCCGGGAGCGGCCTTAACGGCAGTCGCTGCTGTTTTTGCAACGGGAGCTTTGACAGGTACGGCTTCAGAATCAACGCCGGTTCCAGCTCGCCTTGCGACGACCTTTTTCACGCCTGTTGCTTTGACCGCGGTAGGGGCTGCTTTGGCTGTTCCACTGGCAGTTTTGCCAGTGACTGAGCCCGCTTTAAGAACTGAACGTGCGCGTTCAACATCAGTGTCCGTAAGTTCACTCATGTGGTTCTTTACATTGATTTCTAAGGTCTTCAGCTTGTCAACCAACGAAATCGAATCGATGCCGAGCTCTTTGGCGAGCTCGTATACCTTAATGGGTTCACGATCTGTCATTCAGTTGCTCCTTTTTCAGCTTCAATCAATTTCTCTGCTTCGTTTACTTTTTCAGATGCTTGAATCATCTCTTTTAATTTTTGAGTCGCATCTGCTGACTTATTGCTCTCTGCAGAAGCACCCACGGTTGCGGTGGCTTGAACTCCGTGAATGAAGGGCGCTCCTTCAGCCACTAAGATCTTCGCTTTGTCGTGATATTTTTGGGCAATTTCTGGATCATCAAAGCCAGGCACTTTTGCAAGTACATCCATTGGGGTGTCTGCAAATTGCTTGATGTTGAGAACGCCTACTTGTGCAAGTGCACGAGCAAGAGTTTCGTTCATGCCTTCTACGTTCACTAAGTTAGTGATCGCATCTTGAACGCGTTTTTGGAGCTTAGTTTTAGAAATGATGTCTAATTTCCAACCAGTGATTTGAGCAGCAAGGCGAACGTTTTGTCCGCGTTTGCCGATCGCTAGAGAAAGTTGGGTGTCTTCCACCATAATTTCCATTGCCTTCGTGCGTTCATCAATACGAATTGAAGAAATTTCTGCAGGAGAAAGTGCCGAACGGGCAAATACCATTGGGTTATCAGACCAAGGGATAATGTCGATTTTCTCACCCTTCAGTTCTGCAATCACTTGTTGAACGCGAACACCTTTCATGCCGACGCATGCGCCGACTGGATCGATATCGCGGTCTTTAGATACCACGGCCATTTTTGCGCGTGAACCGGGTTCACGTGAACATTGTTTAATTTCAATGATGCCATCGCGAATTTCAGGAACTTCTTGTTCAAAAAGTTTCATTAAATATTTAGGGCTGGTGCGGCTAATATAAAGGGCAGGGCCTTTAGTGGTGCTGACCACATCAACGAGAAGGGCTTGAACACGATCGCCTGGTTTGTAAATCTCGCCAGGGATGATTTCGTTCTTCGGAAGTAGGGCATCGGTTTTACCCAAGTCAATGACGAGGTTACCGCGTTCCATCCGGCGAGCAATCCCTGATACCACTTCACCTTTAAGAGGAACATATTCGTTAAAGATGATGTCGCGTTCCGCATCACGCACTTTTTGGAAAATAATTTGTTTTGCAGTTTGAGCGTCGATACGGCCGAAGCTTGGAGTTTCAACTTTTACGCCGAGCTCGTCGCCAATTTGCGCTTGTGGATCGAGTTCAAGGGCTTCTTCTACTTTAATTTCTTCAGATTCTTCAAGCATGTCATCATCGCTGTCGACTACCTTCTTAAAGAGATAAAGATCTACTTCACCAGTGTCGTCACTGTAGTGAGCTTCTAAGATCGCGTGAGGACCGTATTTCTTTTGAGCGGCTGCAAGGATTGCTTGTTCGATTGCGCTCACGATAATTTCACGTTTAATTCCACGGTCACGGCCTACTGATTCAATTACTCGACTGAGTTCACTTAGATTCATTTTTCTTACTCTCCATTCGGGGCTATTTGTCTTCTTCCGGGAAGACGATTTCTGGTTCGAGGTTCGCTTTTGAAATGAGCTCAAGCGGAATTCGAATCAGGGTTTCGGGTTTAACTTCTGGTTTCTTTTTATTACTTTTCTTTGCACCTTTTACAACGGTGGTGCGGGTTCCATCTTCAGGTACATTTCCAAACAGCACTGAACCCGAGTTAGACTCATGGTCATAACCGCGAATAATGCCGTAAAAGTTTTTTTGCTTCGGATTCTTAAGACTATATTCTTCAGCGCCTGTTTCTTCTTTGGTGAGTGGGCGGAAAGTATGAATACGACCGTACTCTCCAGCGAAACGAGTGTAGTCACGTGGTTTTCTGAGTGGGCGATCTACGCCGGGTGAGGAAACTTCTAATTCGTAAGGGCCTTTGAACACATCACTCACGGCACTGTTGCCTTCAAGTGGTTCATCGAGTTCACGGGTGGCGATCACACAATCTTCAATGCCCATCGCCTTGCCGCTTCCTTCGGGAGTATCAATAAAAACGCGGAGCGATTTTTCACGGTGATTGAGCACTTCAATGGCGACCAGGTCGTAACCGATGCGCGCTAAGGTTTCTTCTAAGAAGGCAGTCAGTTGTTCGACGGGAGTACGAAGTTTTCCATCAGTAACGGAGTGGCTCGTTACGGCTTCAGAAGAGGAGGTAGTATGAGATTCTTCTTTCATCATGGGTCTGTTTTTACTGCTCAATTTAAACTAAGGGCTTCACATAAAAAAAAAGCGGATTCTCAAAGAGAGCCCGCTTTAATTTCTTAAATTTTAAGGTTCTGTATGGATGAATACCTGAAACGACGGTTTTTATCAAGGAAAAACCATAATTGAGGTCTTCCGGTAGGTCGTCTCGATCTTTTGTTTGAGAATTGCG
>CAIMWN010000328.1 GCA_903845155.1 Oligoflexia bacterium | reverse complement strand
GAGTTATTCAGAAAATAGCCTTTGCCTGTGGTTTTATCGAAATCTTTTTTGATGACGGTATTCTTACCCTCGATACGATTGATGTCTCCGTTCATCAGCGTTTGCACTCCGATGGAGCCGGTGTATTTAAGGATGTCTTGAAGATCGAGTGAAGGACTGGTTTGAGCAACGGCAAAATTTGTACTCATGAGTGTTAAGAGTAGAGCTATGGTTTTCATCTTCAATTTCCTTTTCGAAGTAACAGTTAATAATAAAAAGTGGATGCATACCCCGTGGGGAGCCTCACTTTTAATTTTGATAGAAGCGGTGAGAGAGCGCAATAAGAAAAAGCAGTCAATTATTTGATGGGAATTTACTGAGCTAGCGCTTTGATGAGATGGTCGCTCAAGGTAAAACCGCGAGCAGTTGCACGCAGATGGTTCTTTAAAGTGGGATGGGGTTCAAGAAGGGATTCCTTTAAAAAAAGCTCCACGCGATTTCGTTGAATGTCCGTTTTCACCCATTCTTTGGGGAATCCTTCGCTGAGACGGAGAGCGAGCATCCATTTTTCGAGAGAAATCTGCTCGGAATTGAGATTTTCGGTCCATTCTACTGGAAGCGTGCTTTGGTCGATGAGCGATTTCCCATAAGCATGAAGGGATGAGAAATTTTTGAAACGCGCTTTTTTGCCGTGATGGTAGGAATGTGCGGAAGGACCAAAACCTAAGTAAGACCCTCCTTTCCAATAAACTAAATTGTGCTCAGCTCTCCTGCCCTCTTTTGCAAAATTAGAAATTTCGTAATGTTCAAATCCTTTAGCTTTCATTCTTTCATCAATGAAAAGTAAGTGCTTGAGTTGCTCTTCATCACTCGGAAGTGATTTGTACATGAAGTGGTGAGGTGGAAGTGTGAGCAAATAAATACTCAGATGGGAAATGGGCCGCTCGGTGAGTGCCGCAATATGTGATTCCAAATCCTCGATGCTCTGACCGGGAACCCCACAAAGGAGATCAGTTGAAACATTCGTAAACCCCGCTTGAAATAATGCATCGAGAGCAATAAACGCAGCTTCAGGATTATGAACTCGCCCGAGTTTGATCAGGTGCTCAGCGTTTAAGCTTTGTACGCCCATGCTGACGCGGTTAATGCCGAGTGCGCGGTATCGTTTAAATTGTGCGAGTTCGATGGACGACGGATTTGCTTCCATGGTCCATTCAGTTTTCTCATCAATACTGGTGTACTGGAAAAGAGCAGAAAAAATTCTCTCCATACTCGCGGGCTCGGTCATGCTTGGGGTACCGCCACCGAGGAAAATAGTTTTCATGATGGGTGCAAACGCACCTGCTTTTCCACGGAGATGAATTTCCTGAATCATTGCTTTTTCAAAGAAGGAGGCGTCTCCCTCTTTTGTTTTTTCGCGGCCAAGAGAATAGAAGTCGCAGTAATGGCACTTGCTTTCGCAAAAGGGAAAATGAAGGTAAAGCGATTCGTAGGAATCAGGTACGGCTGGCATAGGTGGGGCAATCCTATCTCGGTCTGTCAAAAGATTGAACAAAATAAGGATTTCGCCAATTATTTAGCACTGATTTTTTAAATAAATAGCCAAAAACCGCCCATGTCTGCAAAAAACTTTTGAGTTGCAACAAAACTTCGCTACACTTTTATAGGTACCGTTTTTCTGGATAGGAAAACCAGAAAGGGTGCTTTAAACGATCGATTAATTAGATCTCTTAGGAGCTTATTCGTATGGTTCAAGTGAAAAATAGCAAGATGCTGGCTGGCTCGTTTTTGATTCTCGCAGGACTTTTAGGTTCTTCGCAGGGATATGGACAAGAAGGCAGAAATGATGGGACGGCGGCTGCCACCACCACTACCACGACAACCGTTTCATCGGGCGAAATCGCACTTCCAGCTTGTTTTGTGGGCGATGGTGAAGACGAAGGTGTGAATGTAGATGAAGTGAAAGTGGGTCAATATTGCGTAGATGTGGACAATGACAATCGAATTTTAAAACACTTTAAAAATTGTAAAGCTTCCGATTCAACTAGCATTTTCTCTGTTACTCGCTGTTTGAAGAAAGCAAAAAAGAGTGAAGTGGCAGCACTTCTCAAAGTTCGTGTGAAAGCTAAATCTACCGGTGATTGCGATGCCAGCGCTTGTACAAAAGTGGCAGTGACTGAAAAAACGGGTGCTGCAAACGACGCATCGGAAGATGATTTAGTGGTAGTGAAAAAAGCAGGTAAAAAGGGTAGCAAGGCTTCTTCATCAGACGACAAGAGTAGCGATGTCCGCGACCGAGTTGCTAAAAACACTCATTCCCGCAGCGCTAAAGATACTTATCAAGATGCACAAGACCGTTACGTGCGTATTTATGGTTTTTGCCGCGGTGGTGATGCCGAATCATTTTTGGATGATGTATTAAGCCAAGAAGATAAAAAAGATGTAAAAGACAGTTCGAAAGATGATGCGGTTGCAACAGCAACTACTGCTTTAGCAACTGCACAAGCCGATCTAGACAAGAAATTTAGCGCGATGACTGCAGCTTGTAGAGATCAATGTTTGCAGTTTGCGGCCGGTATGGCCGAAATCAAAATTCCAGAATGTATTTTGAAACCGGACGATCTTTGTAAAGTGCTGCGTGCAGGTGATGAAGGCACTGATGTTTATAAAAAGTATATTGGTATCCCTGATGATCAGGATGTAAGCACGAGCGCATGCGTACCAAAAAGTATCAAAACTCGGGTGGATGGCAAAACTTTTGTGGAAACCGGAGCGCTTTGCTCCCAAGTGTTCTCGCAAGCCTGTACCGATGCGATTACTGCAAATAAAATTAAGGATACTGCACTTTGCGGTGGTAAAGATTACGCAAATTGGAAGACCTCGGTTGCAGCTTTGAATGATGCAACTAATGCACTTAAAGACGCAAAAGATGCTGCGAAAACAGTAAAGGAATCAAAACTCGCATTAAAAAATTGTAGCTTTGACTACTTAGTGAGCGACAAATCAGTAAATGAAGACGGTTACTTAAGTTGCACCTCAAAATCAATTGAGAAAGCGACAACGAAGTGCGATCGAGAACTCCTTCAGGCCCAAACCGATATTAATGATAATCTTCGCTATTGTACTTCTTGCGGTGGTGGCCAAGGTGGAACCTGTGGTTACGGCCCTTGTAAGAGTGGCATCAGTAGCGCGGCACAGATTTTAAGTGCAGCTGGAAACATCGCGGTCCCACTAGGATTAGGCCTCATGAATATGTCGATGTATAACCATGGCCTCAATTCATGTAATTCTAATTATGCAGCTTATTTGAATACCAATAATAACGTAGGTACCCCGTCGCTTCAGTCTAACTGCGGAGCGGGTGGTGGCTTTGGGATGATGGGCGGTATGTTGGGTGGCATGATGGGCGGTATGGGTATGAACCCAATGATGGGCGGCATGGGCATGAATCCGATGATGGGCGGCATGGGTTTAAACATTAATGCCGGAATTGGAAATCCGTTTCTCATGAATGGCATGGGTGGCATGGGCATGAACCCGATGATGGGTGGCTATAATCCTATGATGGGCGGCATGACTGGTGGCTATAATCCAATGATGGGTGGTATGAACGGCGGCTATAATCCAATGATGGGTGGTATGAACGGCGGCTATAATCCAATGATGGGTGGTATGAACGGTGGAATGCTTGGTCAGTATAACCCTGCGATGACTCAAGGAAATATGTACGGTGTCCAACAACAAATGATGGATGCTCAGACCCGAATGCAGGCCCTCAATGCTCAAAATATGGTAATGGGGCAAAGTCAGAATCAGTACATGTATAATGGAATGAACGGCGGCATGGGCATGAATCCAATGATGGGTGGCATGGGTTTAAATACAGGCATTTACAATCCTTTTGCGTACTCTGGAATGAATACAGGGGTTAACTTTAACGCGGGCCTTAATCTTAATTTGAATTCAGGTTACAATCCTAGTTCATATTACAATCCGCAAATGATGATCCCTCAGCAGCAATATCAATATCAGCAACCGCTGTACTATCAACAGCCGCAGTATCAGCCTACTTACCAAGCGCCGGGTTGTAGTGCTAATTACTACTGCTGATCTTTAGATATTTAGTTCAATTAAAACAGTTTAAAACCCTCGTTAGCACGCTCTAACGGGGGTTTTTTGTTCCAAAGTCCTTTACAAAGGCCTTGAATTATTGCTATATCTTTCAAGTCGGGTTTACGTTTGCTTCGCAAATTTAAACCTCTCATTCTGATAAAACTCAATTTAAAATGCTTTGCGTTTCTGAGTTCTACAGAATTTGCCGGAAACGGCATTCGTTCAAAGGAAATAAGAAAACATGACAAAAGAAACAACCGTAACTTCGGAAAAACCGAAGAAGAATCTACTATCTAGCTTTAGCTGGATCGAAGAATTTAGTGACGCCAATGGTGCGGACACTGAGAAAAAAGCATTCAGCCCCGATGAAGATTTCGCGCTGATGTTTGAAGAAGCCCAAAAAGACAGCGAAATTCAAGAAGGTGCAGTGATCGACGGAAAAGTCATCGCCATCGGACCTGAAAACGTGACTGTAGACATCGGTTTCAAATGCGAAGGTATTGTACCGATCCATGAATTTAAAGATGCAACTGGAACTGCAAACGTAACCGTAGGAGATGTTCTCTCCGTTTACGTTGAGCGTCTTGAAATTGAAAATGGCGTTGTCCATCTTTCAAAAGACCGCGCAGACATTATCAAAGCGTGGGATGAGATTTCTCAAGCCTGCGAAGAAGACCAACTCGTTGAGGGTGTGGTCATTGCCAAAGTTAAAGGCGGCTTAGCCGTGGATATCGGCGTAAAAGCGTTTTTACCTGGTTCACAAATCGATACAAAAGCGATTAAGAACCTTGATAAATTCGTAGGCCAACGCATGAAATTCAAGATTTTGAAATTCAACAAAAAACGCGGAAATATCGTGCTTTCTCGTAAAGCAGTGGTAGCTCAAGAGCGCGAACTTCAACGTGCAGAGACCCTCTCTCAAATGCAAGAAGGAATGGTCGTTGCCGGTACAGTGAAGAACATCACTGAGTACGGTGCTTTCATCGATCTAGGTGGCATGGATGGACTCCTCCACATCACGGATATGTCATGGGGACGCATTAAGCATCCAAGTGAATTATTCCAAGTGGGCGATGAAGTGAAAGTGAAAATTCTGAAGTACGATCGCGAAAAAGAACGCGTATCTTTAGGATTGAAACAAGTATCTCCAAATCCTTGGGAAGAAGCAGAATACAAATTCCCTATGGGTAAAATTGTTAAGGGTAAAGTTGTTTCCCTTAAAGATTACGGCGCATTCGTGGAACTCGATGACGGCGTAGAAGGCCTCATTCACGTTTCAGAAATGTCTTGGACCGAACGTGTGAAAAACCCAAGCAAGTTTGTAAAAGTGGGCGACGTAGTAGAATGTAAAGTTCTCGAAGTTGACACTCGCAATAAACGCATCAGCCTTGGAATGAAACAATTACAAGATAACCCTTGGGATGCACTTGAAGTGAAGTACCCAGTGGGAACCATCATCGACGAATGTGAAGTGAAATCAATTACTGATTTCGGTATGTTCGTAGATGTGAACATGGGTATTGATGGTCTCGTTCATATCTCTGATATTAGCTGGAACAAAAAAATCACTAACCCTGCTGAAAAATACAAAAAAGGCGACAAAGTTAAAGCCGTCGTTCTCGGAATTGACAAACAATCGGAGAAATTCAGCCTTGGTATTAAGCAACTTGAGCGCGATCCTTGGGAAAACATCAAGTCACGCTATCGCATTGGTCAATCAGTAGATGGTGAAATCACTAAGATTACTGATTTCGGTGCCTTTGCTGAAATTGAAGAAGGTGTTGAAGGCTTGATTTACGTAAGTGAGCTCTCTGAGCAACGCGTAGAAAAAGTGGGCGACATTGTGAAATTAGGCGATAAAGTTCGCGCCGAAATCCTTTCAATTGAGCCAAAAGAACGCAGAATCAGCTTATCTATTAAACAATCTGCTCGTTCTGAAGAGCGCGCTAACTACGAGACCTACATGGGCGATAAGAACAAGAAAACCTCTATGGGTGACCTCTTGGGCGATAAGCTTAAAAATGCAGGATCTGGCAAAAAAGACGAGGAATAGAAAAAAGGTCGTCCCGACCTTTATGTTGAGATCTGCGTCAAAGATTAAATTAGTAAAAGCCTCGGAAGGTTCTTCCGGGGCTTTTTTTTCATTATCGTACATGTTTGGATTTAGGGTTGGCCAAAACAATTGGTTTTGCGACCTTAAGAGTCCCCAGGAGTAAGTCCGCTTTACTTAAACTTCCCTAATTCCGCACTCCAGTTATTTTGCCTTCGTGCTCGATTGTGTTTTTGATTGAGTTTCCTGTGCTCCGGAAGTCTTTCCTGGGGGGCAGGTGGTGGCAGGATCAAATTTTACTTTAGTTCCAAAGATCTCGCTGAGCTTCACTTTTCCTTTTCCGTCATCTTCTAGCAATGGAGTGAATGCGCCCCGGTGGCAATCCACCTCAAACTCAGTTTTTGGTTGTTCTTTGAAGTTCACGATTGGATTGGTCTTTATTCTAAAATGCAGAGGGGAATGTTGGTTAACAGCGATGATGTTGTCATAAATAAAGTCAGAGCTGACTACAATTGAGTTTTTCTCGGAAAACGATATAGCAGCCGATTTTATGCTCGATGGGCGTTTAATCTCGCACCCCAGTGAATTAACAAAAAACGCAAAGCTACCGGTTTCTCCACTCTCAAACTGGAGCGTCGACACATCCTTGTCGATGGCGAGGCCCTTTGCAAAATAAAATGTAGAACCCGCTGAGAATGGTTCATGGCAAGGAGTGCCTGGTTTTGCGCTGCCGTTAATATTGCTTTTGGAATTCTGTTCAGATTCGTTAGCTACGGTTGAGGGGCTTGCCCCCATGGCAGCTGGATTGAAGGCATTGCTAAGGATCTTGCAATCGCTCGCATCAGTAGGGCTGCTGCTCTTTTGTATTGAAGTACAAAGTGCATTGGCTTTTTTAAAACTATCCTCAAGTTTCACTTTCTTTGCGAGTAAGGTTGCGCCTAGCTTTACTTTTTCTGTTGGATCAAATGCATCGACTGAACTCTTCATTCCATTGGTTTTGAGAAGTTCGTTTGCGCACGCTAATGTCCAACGATTGTCTTTGGGGCGTTCAATGATCACGTCTTTTCCAAAAATATCAGGATTACAAACTACTTTTCCTTGTGAGGTGAAAAGTTTGTCATGCGGATACACGCAGTGATGATTGAGTGTGGTACCGACGTAACCAGCAATGAGACAGGGATCGTTTTCACTTTGTCCTTGTGCGAGCGCTTCAGAGATCAGAAATGAAAGTGCGGCGTGTTTTTCGTAAGTGCTTTGCGTTGTTTCGTACTGATCAAAGAAATAAACGAGAGTAATGAATTCATCTGCATCATGAATGAGTTTGCCTTCGTTAAAGAAAGAGGATGATGCCATTGCGGCGTTTAAAAATGAGAACGCGAGGATAATAACGGTTACGAATAAAGGGGTGTTTTTGTTGTAATTGCATGAAATGAATTTCATTGATTTTCCTCGTTTTGAGTGGCTAAAAGCCCCTTCCTTATTTTAGGGAAGGAATGGATTCCAGTAAAATGATTTTATTTTGTCGCGACCATCAGTGAGTTGAGTTGAGTAGAATTTAAACTAATGTGAACATGTAAGTATTTTGACACAATGCTTTCAATTTTACACAATATGTGTTAAATTAATCGAATTATTTCCGGGAAAGGAAGCATGAAGACGCAGGCTGTAGAAGCTCAAACCATCGCCAAAAAAACCATCAATTTAAAGCGTGGGATTTGTTCGGTCTTTTTTTCTTCACTCTTTCTCATTTCTGTGGCGCTCTCTTTTTGTACTAGCGCAAAAGCTGACATTGAAGCGCTTCCCGCTACTGGATTTGAACTTAAATTCAATGATTTGAATATTCAAACCATTCAAGGTGAATTTAATTCTCCAGGAGATATTAAAGAACTGTTGAAAAGTGTGCACGCCGAGATCGCTAAAGATCGGATAAAGTTTCCATCGAAGAAAATAAAAATTACCGTGCACTGGATGAAAGTCACTCCAAATGATCGTACGCCGTCTCAAGTCAATGGCGAACTCGGCCCGGAAGAAAATGCGATCGAGTTGAAGCGTGGTCTTTCTGATATTGACCAAGAGATTAAAGGTGGCGAAGTTCAATTTCCTGCTCCATTAAAAAAACAATGGAGTATGGCAAATGTTCCAAAATGGGTTTACTCGCAACGTTTTACCATTATCCGAGTTGCAGGAAACACGGGGGGGTTTGTATGGACGCTTTTCGCGCATAATGTTCCCCATATGATGATCACTGAGGCTGCACTTGCTATTGCGTCGATGTGTACCCTCACAGCCCACTTTAACCGAGAAGTAGGTAATTTTATTGGATTTGGGAAATTTGGAGCAGTGACCGAGAGTGAAATGGTGGCATATGAAGCAGCCATTGATGCGCTTCCAAAGCTCGGACAAGGTCTTGAAACAGTAAAAAAACTTGCACGTTTTGCTTTGGTTGAAACTGTGTTTTCATTGCCGATGAATTTGTTTTTTAAGTTTGTGCTTCATCTCGATGCTTATACTGCGAATGAGATTACTGCATTGACGGTATCTGCAGGAATATTTTCCTCCACTCTTACTCAAGGATATTATGATGCAGCTACTTTTTCAAAATATCAGCCGAAAGCGATCGCTGATGAAACTAAAAAGTTTTTGGGCATGGGATATGATGCTGAAGAAAGCGCATTGAGGGCGCACGATGTTGTTGGCACTAATTTGAAAAAATTGGGTACTGTCGCATCCCTGATGAGCGTAGTCGGGATGCTCAATATTTCTAGTGGTAATCATATCGTAGGAATCGCACTACAGGTTTCATTGGGCGTTCTTGGATTTGGAATGATGAGAGGGATTGACTATGTTGAGTTGATGGGCTCTGTTTGTGACAAGATTATGAACCCATTCAAGGAAATTAATCTATTCAAAAGTAGCAAATCAAAAAACCTGCCCAGTTCCCAATCAATGAATGCTAGTCCCACACCTCAGTGGTTGATCAGCCCAGAATACGCGCCACTTTTGTCACCGGCTTGACACCAAATATTTCAGCTTGCGTCACTCCTCAAATCAAATAAAAGGCCGCACGACGCATTTTTTACACAAATGATATTTAATCGTAAAAGCCTCCTCGGTTGAAGCTAGCATAGTATATATAGGTTTTAATACTAGCGGTCGCCAGCAGTAAAACACGGAGGTTTTATGAAGTCTTATCGTCGTTGCGTCTCTTTCTCTGTCATTTCTTTATTTGTATTTAATTTTGCCGCTGCGCAAACCGAGATTCGTTTCAACAATGCTGAACTTGCTGCTGCAGCGACTCTCATGCGGCCTGAGTTGAACAGTATTGAGATTGAAGGAAGAAAGGGTGTATTTGTCCCCGCACCATCACTACAGTTTTTAAAGGTGGATCCGGTCCAGTTTGAAATCGATCCAAGTTTTATCACTGATTTGGTGAAGCTTGAATTTAATCACTTGAAAGCCGATTCCCCGAAAGTTTTTTTTACAGGTCAATATTTACAGGTGGATATTCCCATCCAAGATCAAAGGGATGCCATTCAGAGTAGATTAGGTTCAATTAGTTTTTCAGGCGTGGTTGCGAGCGCTCAGATTGGATGGAGAGAACGGGATGATGGAAATCAAGAACTCTATATGATGACACCGAAGCTTTCTGGCAACATTACTGGTACTGGTATCTTGGATAGTAAGCTCGTTCTTAATGAACTGAAGAAGTTATTTATGAAAGTTTTGGCAGATCAGGTGGAAACACTTCTCTCAAAAGAAAATGTAAGAGACAGCATTCAAAGCGCTTTACTCTACTGGGCAAAGTTCTACTCGGGGATAAATTACACCGCGATTGAACCGGGAAGCATTGAGTTTTATAATGAGGGTGCTGAAACGGGTCTTAAGTTTTCCGCTGAAAAGTAGTTTTGTCTGAATTAATGGGCGAGTTCAAGTTAAGGACAAATTCCGCTGCAATACCGCTTCACCATATTCCCGCCGCGGGAATCATGGGTGACTGCAATCAACACACGACCTCTGGTGGTGGGCACTGCGACGACGGGCGGATAAAATAAATTAAGTTCGCCAGGATTTGAGTAGGTCAACGCAAAATATCCGTCCGGTGTACAGGATTTGTTTTTGCTGCAAACGACGTCATTTGGACCGGTGAAGAACCAAGTGGTTTGTATGGTTTCAGTTAAAGCAGCTAGAATTCCCACTGAATTTTGAGCACTGTAGGTTTCAGCTTGATTGGCCGGTAGGTAAGCATCGAGCGAAATTTGGGTGGTAGGGAAATCAGTGATTTCAGTGCCATTATTGTTAATTTGCAAACCAGTGGGATTCTGATTTTTTGCAGTCTTCGCACTCGATGAAAGGATCAGTCGTTTAAAGGTGGTGACCTTTAACGTGGGATCTGATGTTGGAAATAATTCAAAAAAGATTAAGATCGCGACACCGTTATATTGTTGATACGTACTGGCCCCACTAAAACCCGCGCTGACGATCGCTTGTACTGCAGGTGCGACGGTACTGAGTGGAATCGCAATTGAACTTAAACTTCCTGTGTAGTTAGGAGCAAGATAAGTTGCGGTCGTAGAAACGGATTGATTTTGGATCACGATGACCTGAGTTGGATTTCCGGTACAGGTGGCAGGCACGCCCATCGCAATTCCGGGATCCAGGCACCATGACACATTCATAGAGAGCGGGCGCCCCGCCCCGTAAAGATCGCTGATGGTGGGAGTTAAATTTACGGTGCCGGGAGTGAAGGTGGTTCCATCGTAATTAATTTCGGGTTGATCCAAGGTGAGCGCCATTACTTTCAGGCTCTGTATAATGGAATACCGTGGAAGGGTGTTATCGCTACATGCGTTCAGTATTAGTGTGCTGCTCAAGAGAAGGCAAGATATTGTTGGCCGAATGAAAGTCCCTAAAAAATTTCTCGAACATATTCTATTTCTCAAATTAAATAATTTGTATTTCATTAAAATTCTCCTTTTAAGCCGACGGTCGGAAGAATGGGTAAATCATTAATGCTCACCGAACTACGGTAATCGTAGGAGTATTGAAGCCCCTCGCTGTTTTTTCGGTTCAGTACATTTTGAATGTCGATATAGAGTGAGAGAATCCAGGTGTTGTAGATCCAGCGTTTGTCGAAGCGAAGATCGAGCGCCATGAAAGAATCGAGGCGGGTGGTGTACAAGGCTCCCGTGGTAGGAATAAACACATCGTTGTCCATATCGCCAGTGGCACCCGTCGGAGCAGTGGTGAGTGGACCGGTGACATATCTAAAACGGCCTGAAATTCGCCAATTTCTTGGAAGTTTTGCCCCTGCAATGAGTGTTAATAAATGTGTTTGATCATACTGATATAAATACTCGGCGTGCGATGGATCAGCGCGAGTGCTTCTGGATAAAGTGTAGGTGGCCCAAAAATTCCAGATGTCGCGGTAATATTTAAAACTATTTTCCCAGCCATAGGCTTTGCCAGTACCTAAATTGGAATAAACAGTGGAAGTGCTCGGGATGATGAGATTTTGAAAAGATCTCCAAAACACACCCGTGGTTACTTCTGAGCCTTGAGAAAGTTCTTGCGATAGATTTTTCTCTGCGCCGACCTTCACATGCCAAGCATAGGGGCTTTTAATTGCGGGATTCCCGTATGACGGGGAAACTTGTTGCTGGAGCGGCGGTTGAAAGTAAAGACCGCCTGCGGTGATGAGGTCAAGCGAGGGGGTAAGTGCGTAGCGAAGTGCCATGCGAGGCGAGGGAAGGACTTCTTTAGTTGGATCGAAGTAATCTATACGAACACCTGGATAAAATGTCCATAGGGAGTCCGGGCTCGTCTTTAAAACATTGTTCCAGTAAACGCCAACAAGGAGAGTGGGTACGGCAGTAAGGTTGGCAGTTCTGGTGGTAGATGAGGATGCGGGATTCATGATTCCGCCTTGGGCGATGAATTGCGGAATTTGAAAACTCACATCAGCCCAAGAGAAATTGTTGTCGATCCCAAACGTACGGGTCCAGGTAGCACTCACTTTCGTTTTGTTCTCCACTCGCGTGGTGACGGCAATGGTTTTTAAATTGAAATATTGATCGCCGATATAGAAGTTAACGAAGTCCCGACCAAGCCCCAGGGAAAAGCGCGTTTCTGAAAGTGGCGAGTGCGTCCAAATGAATTCAGGGATCAGCCTGAAGAATCCTGTTTTACTTGAGAAATTTCCCCGCAGTTTTGGATCATCATTTACCGGGTTATTCAGTACAAACTCCAAAGTATCTTTGGAGGCAATCCCCACTAATTTAAACTTTAATTGTGAAGAGAGGCGAGTGTCATAGATCAAACTAAAATCATCGTAAGAGGGGGCGACGGTGAGATTGAAGTTATCGTTATTCTTAAAAGCAGCTTTTAATACCTGCCCGATATAACTGGCACGAGCGCCGATGGCGAGGTGCGATTCTTTTCCTATGTTCGTTTCAATCGCGGCCCCAGTATTAAAAATATCGACAAAGGCCATCCCTCTCGTTTGTTTTGCGTCGAGGTCGCGGGTGTTGATGTTAATGATTCCACCCATGGCGCGTCCGTTAGGCACTTGGTAGCCCGCCGAGAGAAAGTCGAAACTCTCTGTCAGTTCAGGTGAAAAAACGGAGCTCAACCCACCGAAGTGAAAAACGAGTGGAATCTCATGGCCATCAATGGAGTAGTGAGTGTCTTGAGGGGCGGACCCTTGAATGATGACTTGGGAGCTGAAACCGGCGCTTTTATTCACCCCGGGCATGTTTTGAATGGCGCGAAGTGGGTCAGCCCCCGCACCAGGAAGTGATTCCGCTTCTTTGCGAGACATGGTTTTTTGAACGGTGTCTTTTTGTTCCTTTGATACGACGACTGTTTCAAAGAGTGAGGAGCCCACGCTATCGAGATAGAATTTTTTTATTTCAGTTTCATTGCTAGTGGTGGATTCATCTTTGACTTCAAGCCTTTCAAATCCAGGCTGTTGAATGATCCACTGAAATTTACCGGGTGGAATAGATTCTGTTTTAAATTTCCCATCTTGATCGGTAACGATTCTGATTTTGTAAGGGAGTAATATAAGATTAGCTTGGGTCACCGGAACTTTGGTTCCTTTGGTGAGAACGACTCCTTGAAATTGAGTTGCATGGGCGTGTTGAATCGAACTCGCGAGGAGTAAAAAGAAAATTAAAAATGGGTTCATTCCAGTTCAAAACGATAGGTGTATCGAAATTGAATAGCAACGTTTTTATCGTTGAGTCGTGCGGGCTTAAATTTGAATTGCCGAACCGCATCATAGGCGGGTTTGCTCAAGAGTTCACTCGGTGAGGAAATCACATCCGCTCTCGTGACATTTCCATTTTGATCGACCACGAGTTTAAAGACCACGCTTCCTTGTATTCCCTTAGATTTGGCTTCAAAGGGATAGCGAATGCTAACCATGTTGAGAAGGATTGGAAGTTCGGAAGCTTCATAATCTTCGTACACGCCGGAGCTTGCGTCGGAATTGCTTGGATTGGAGGTGCTGTTTGCAGCCGAAGGAGCACTTTCTGAACTGCTGGAACTTAAGGGTGGTGTTTCGTGTGTACGGGGTGCTTTTTTCGGAGGAGTCGTGCTTGTTTTGTTGCCCTGTTTTTGAATGAGGTCGACCAACTCAATCGGTTCCACGGTAGAAATCAAGGCTCTTTCGCTCACCAGAGCAAAAATGAGCGCCGCAAAAAAAAGATGAATCAGGGCCGATTTCAGTAGCGACATGAGGTCCTTTGAATGAAAATCTATATTAGGACATTAGCATAAACCATGTTGAAACGACTCTTTTTTTTCTTAGTTCTCCTTGTAGGATCAATCTCGCTCATCAGAAGTACCATGGGGCAAGGGACTGATTTTTTTGTGTATTGGAAGGCGGGGCGCGCACTTCTGGAGGGGCATTCGGTTTATGACCTTGAGAAATTTGGCGGAATGATTTTTAAGTATCCTCCTTGGCTTGCCCCTTTTTTTATTCCTATTTCACTTCTGCCCTTTGAATTTGCGAAGTTTATTTGGGGGGTCTTAGGGGTATTCAGTATTTTCACCATGATGAAAATACTGAAAAACTTCGCCCAAGTGAAACTCGAGATTCTTTTTGCCTTAGGGCTGCTCTATTGGGGAATTTGGGCCATTCATGCACTCGATGGGCAGGTCGCGATTCCGCTCATGGCGCTCGCACTTTTTTCGCTGACTCGGAAGTCGCCCGCTCTCGATGCGATGAACGCAATTGCGCTCAGTTCAAAAGTGTTTACCGTGTTTCCATTGCTGCTGGAGTGGAAACGTTATTGGAAGCCACGGACGCTGTTGATCGTAGTGTCCACCGTTTTGTTGAGTACTGCATTTGTGATTGTGAAAACGGATTCAACGCCGAGTAGGGTGATCGGAGAATGGCGAGAGGCCGCGAGTTCGGGCGCAAAGTATTTGCCTGAAGGAAATACCCGAGGCAAAAAAAATCCAAGTTTGAGTAATTATACTGCTTCTCTTTTTGCTGTTCCCGTTCAGGATTCCAAAACTGAAGTCGTGATTGCGCTTATTTTTTTCGCGCTTGCTGCGCTTTATCTGATTGGTTTCACTCAAAACCAAGATTACTTTACCCGTTTTTGTATTGCGCTCGCATTGACTCCTGTTGCGCATCCGCTTCCTTGGCTCCATTTATTTTCTTGGACGTTTCCGTTGATGGCCATTACTGCAAATCTAGCGTGGCAACAACGCGCGAGGCGGGATGTGGGTTTTGTGTTCGCTGCCTCTCTTTTGGTATTAGCAATCCTGATGGTTCCACTGGGGGCTGAAAGCGCCTTGGGTGCGATGGGCTCCTGGTTTGAGTGGCATGCGGGGAAAGGTTTTGGCACTGTTTTTCTGGTGGGGAGTCAATTTATTTTGCAGCAACACCTCGCGAAAAGTGTTTAAAAACACTGGTCTTTGTACTAATCGTTCGACCATGATCTCTATTTTATATTTAGAATTTGATCTTTGAAGTGAGTTTCTGTTAAACTGAGAGCGTAGCAGATCCTGTGAAGTCTCCGTTCGTGAGCTCGTTCCACCTTTCTTTAAAGTTTCGTTTCCATTTTGCGATT
>CAIMWN010000327.1 GCA_903845155.1 Oligoflexia bacterium | reverse complement strand
GGGCTACCCTCGACCACCCTATTCAATCTCATGAGCAAATACCGCATTGACCGTCCAAACCCTAAAAAGGCTTCGTAATAAGTAAAATTGAAGCGATTTTAGTTAAATTGTTAAAACATTTTTCGTCCAAAACTGGATGATTTCTGCAGTCCAAATTTAGAGTTTGGACGAACTTCCACTTTCTAAAAACATTAAGCACTTACTCGCAACCCTTGTCCAAATTCCGACAATAAATTTCGGAGTATCACTTCTCAATTCACACCCAAAAAACTGAAATCCATTTTATCAAACAAACACTTATCCCCACCTTGGCATGACCAGCTCATTTTCTTGCAATTATAAATGGTGTAAGGACCGAAGTCCAAAACCAAAAAACAAGGAGTACGAAAATGAAATTTAATCAATGCCCACGATGTGGAGAGCATACCTACGAAAAACTAAAAACACACAATCATTGCGTCGGGTGCAATTACTCACCCGATGAAGAGCTTGAAGCAAAACCATTGATTCCATCATGGGCAAAGATCAAAGACCCAGAAACAAAAAACCTAGTGAGCGACCTCAGTATCGCCTTCTCAAAAACCGCATAAATAAGAAAACCTGGAGATTTAATCATGAAAAAAGCAAAACTTTTAATTTTTATCCTGTTCGCATCATCAGCTCTGCAAGCCTGTAGCAGCACACCCGTTTGCCTTGATCCAAATGATGAAGCCACTTGCCCAATTCACGCCAATCATTTCGACAGGATGGATCGCATGGGCGGGAGAGATAAGTAATGAATTTACTCGAATTTAATAAAACAACTCAGAATTTATTTTCAGACCGCGACAAACAAATTCTACATGATGGCATGTTTGAAGTTTTATCCAACCAAGAGTTTAAGCTCGTGATCCTTATTTTTTGGAAGAATCAACTGCTTCACGAAATTTCGGAGCAAACTTCAATTCCGGTTGCAGAACTTCAAAAAACCATGGATCGAGCAATGCAAAAACTAAAGCAGTTTTGTCTCAATCAACAAGATTTTTCACGTTCACCATCATTAATCACGTCTATTGCAGCCTAAACAAAAAGGAGTAAATGCACATGCAAGCACTAAAAGAAGCCATCGGTAAAGTAACAGTTTATCGTTTTGATATTTTTAAAGGAGAAGTAGATCAAACAGGTAAAGTCCATAAAGTAAAATCTGTGGGCTCATCCTACATCCGAGAAGGTTTAAATACCTATACGGTTCACCTAAAAACTTTTTTGAAGGATACCTTCTACCTCATTCAGAACACGAGGCTACCAGGCCCCGACTTCGTGATTTTGAGTCGCGAAGCTTCTCAAAATCCAAAACGAAAATACTACTGGAACAATATCGGTGAAGGCGTCTGCCTTGACGGAGAAAACAAGGGCATCATGAAGCTTACCTGGGATGTTCTGCCCGATCTTTACATGAAGGTTGAACCCATTAGTGTTACTGAAGCTCAAGATCAAGAAACACAGCAAACTCAACCAGAACAGGCTGCGTAAGATGCGCACTTTAACTCTCAGCACTTCTCATAAAAACCGAAGGAGACATTCTGTGAATAAATTAAAAATAAATGAACGAATCGTTTTTATGGCATTTTTGGTTTTGATCACTGCCCTTTTCATTGCTGATCCCGCCTATGCCAGTCTTGACTCGTCACTGCTTGGCCTAAAAACAAAACTCACCAGTATCGTACTACCTACGTTATCCGTGATTGGGATGATCTTTGCTGCCATTTCCTTCTTTACCGGAAACCCTCAAAGCAAACAGCACATCATCTATGCCATCTTAGGATGCGTCTTCGGCTTTGGTGCTCAATCTATTGTCGATTTCATTGCAAGCACGGTTCGCTAAATAAAGAAAAATGGGGTCAAGGTTTAAATCTTGACCCCGCTTATCCTCATTTTTCTTCC
>CAIMWN010000326.1 GCA_903845155.1 Oligoflexia bacterium | reverse complement strand
TACAATTATTGATATTTTTTTAAACACGATCATCTCTCCTTAGTACTCCTTTCGGACAAGGAAATTGATTTCTTTAAAGATTTCTTAGAGAGATTTTTTTGCGTCAATGTTCGCAACATTTTTTTAAAAAACCGTCAAATAAGCAGTGAATTTTCGATATCCGATTGACGGAGAAAGGCCGAAGCCTCTCAAAAGAGGGGTTCGAGATCATGGGTCCAATAATATGTTGAACCGTGATCAAAAGACATGATTTGCTCATCTGATTCCAGTGAGTCCACGTAATCAGAGCAGGCGCAATCCCATGCAATCGGATCTAACTCGCGGCAGACTGAAGCGGTATACGGTGGAAGAAAAGGTTTTACCGACTTAATGCTTTCTCGAAAGCAAGACTTCATTCACATCAGCCAATGGATGGGGCATTCTTCTATTGAACGAAAATGGCGAAGCCATAAATGTCGAACCATTACCCCTTACACAGAATTGGACCCTAAAAAAGCAGCTTAGATGTTTTGTAATTTAAAAATCATCCGCCCAAAGTAAGTGCTTGTTTACAAAATTTGGATCAAAGGTACTTGGATTGTAGTAACCTCCTACCCAAGCAAGCAGATCATTTTTTTCTGGTGAGTCTTTGCCGGCAAGGACCGTTTTTAAGTTGTTAAAACCTGCAGGTCCGCCGCAATCCTCTGGAGGACAAGCATTCTCACCGCCAATACAAGCCGGGTATTGCATTCTTGCATCGTGATCCAAGACTTTGGTGATTTCGAGCTGGTGTTGCCATCCGTCGCCAAAATCATAGGTGTAGCTAAACTGTTTTGAGTCGCCTAAAACTTCATTCAGTGAAACACCCTCTGCTTCATTCTGATTCATCTCTAGTGCTGAATCTTCATCCGTAAATTTCTGTTCATTAATCGTGAACGAATATAGATGGCGATTCTCCCAACCCATTACCATTTGGATGAGCATATGAAGATCACTTAAGTCGACAAATTCATGGATGAGTACTTTTCGCCAAACCAGCGGTTCGGTGCCACGCAAAGAAATGAGGATTTCATAAACTTTCGGCTGACCGCGCTCAATCTGCTTCTTTTTAGCCATAATAGATAAAAAATACTCAATAACTTCAAGCATGTAAAATGTTTTTTGGTCTCTAAAAATACCTTTACAAGGTATACCTTATTGAGGTATTTTTAGAGAATGGCGATCCAGTCCTTTGCGGATACATCTACGGAGAAGTTCTTCACTACTGGCAAGGCTGGCCCAAAAGTCGGCTGGATGAATATTCAAAATGTGGCAAAACGAAAGCTAGACATGCTTCATTATGCATCTAAACTTTCAGACCTAAAGTCACCGCCGAATAACCGTCTTGAAGAGCTGAAGAAAGATTTAAAAGGTTTCCACAGTATTCGCATCAACGACCAATGGCGAATTGTTTTTAGATGGACGGATACTGGGCCTTTTGATGTTAGGATTACTGATTACCATTGATGCAATGAAAGGATATTTATGATTTTACAAAGAGAGCCAACTACCCCGGGTGAAATTTTATCGGAAGAGTTCATTAAACCTTTGGGCCTTACTCAAAAGCAACTTGCTGATCATCTGAATTGTGACGTTAAAGTCATCAATCGCATTGTAAACTCGCGCGCTTCGGTAACCGCAGAGATGGCCATCAAGCTTGCGGCTGCTTTGAAAACAACTCCTGAGTTTTGGATGAATGCCCAACAAGCCGTTGACGTCTACCATGCAAATAAGACACTCGGTAAACATCTACCAAAGCCTATTTTAAAAAATGAGGCGGCATAATTTCATTTAAACCTTTTCGCCTCTTCTGGAAAAACACTGAGTGGTTTCCAGTCGATGTTCAAAATGTCTCGGGATTTCTTCTCGATCAACTGCATGCAATCACGTGAATGGCATTGTTCAACTTGAGTGAGTGACAAACCGAGTTCAGTTAGAGCAGCTATAAACATCAGTCGCACAAGTATATCAATCATTACTACCTCCTGAACCCGGCAAGATTGAGGTCTGATCGAATCAAAGCCTCAACAGGGATGCCGAAAGTCTCTGCAAGTTTGATCCAATAAATGCGCTTGCTGGGCTCTGAAGTGCCATCTCGCCAGCTTCGGTACGTGGTTCTTGGAACACTGAGTCGCCTTAAAACATCTTTTTCTGACCAGTTTTTTGATCGTTCTAAATGTTCGAGAAGCTTATAGAATGGCAAACCTACCGTTTGACCCGACATTTGACTTTTAATGTCATTTTTGGCTATACTGAACTCGTTGCAAGTAACGCTAAGGTGATCCCGCATTTACCCTCCTTCGCAACCTGTGCTGCAATCTGCTGCATTCGCAGATTAAGTCACTGATTTAATTACAACGGTATGGGGACGCCATTCTTTCAATTCCTTTATAATACATTCCACTCTCCCTTCTTCTTTTTTAATGCTCTTCATCCTTCGCAAACATCCTGTTTTTTTCGCTATCGCCATCCTGGCTCGCTCAAAAAGTCGGATGAAGAGCATTAAAAAAGAAAAAGGGAGAATACCATCTAATCTGAATAAACATGAAAGGTGGCCTTCCACCCTATTTTCTTAGGAATTGAAAGAATGGCGTCCCCACAGAGAGTGGAGAACTGTGGCGAGAAAACTCATTTCGCTCATCACCTATCGAATCGGCTAAACAAATTTGCGGATATCTTCCAAAGTGAAATCCTCTATTTTCTTAATTTGATATTCGGGATTCAACAGATTTCGAGGGATAGGAAGAATGCGCATGAGACGACTCCCCTTTTTTATGGAAAGGGTAGGACCATTGATCAAGCGGTAAACCCCGGATACCTGATAGAGCTGATCCGTTCTCACGACTCCCCTGAGACCCTCGGCGTTTTCGAAATGGATGCCGTCATCAACCGAAGACCAACCTGGAGGAGTTTTTAAGAGAACCCAAGGTGCCACGTTAAAAAACGATTCAGTCGCAGCGGGTAACCAGACAAACTCAGCGATCGTATGTGCAAAACGCTCTCCAGCAGCGCCACCCACTTTTGTCCAAATCTCAATTAATTTTTCAGTCAGTGGATGCGCTTTCACTTGAGTTTTCCAAAAGGTACCGTCCCAATCTAATTTTGCGGAAAATGCGGATTTTAGGACGATGAACTGGTAAGTTTCGCTTAGTTTACGATCATAACCTATACCTTGAGACGTGACAAAACTCTTGAAAGTGTCAAGCATGTACGGAGAGTTGAGCATGTCCACCAACAAGATTTCAGGCGTTTCTTTTTTCGAAGGCCCATGAAGCGGCTTGTTTTTAGATGACCCAAGTGCGCGGTACTTGCCAGTGGCCGGCATGGTTTTTTTCTGCTCATAATATTCATCATCAAAAAAATCACAAACCGCTTTGACCTCCGCTGTTGACGTCTCCACCGGCGCTACTTTTACTTCGATGCCCGGCTGCAAGCCCAACAAACATCCGAGTTCGGCTGCGATCTCATAGGTTCCCGGGTTCATTTCGCTTAAATCCAACGCGCAAAACAGCGGTTGAAAATTTTGAGAATCCGCATAGATCAAATCAATTGTTTTTACTTGGGCACGGCGGTTAAAAGCGCCTCCGTTTAAAATCCAGGTATTCTCAGCCGGCCGAATCACATATCCCGTCCAAATATACACCTGATCGCCCCGGTCCCAGACCGGTCCATTCTCTAAGATGCTCCACCAATATTCACTCAAGATCCTATTGTGTTTGAGCCCAAAAAGCGTTTCTTCGTAGAACTGTGAATCGGGAGGGTTTGGAGTCGAGATTTCAAATTTCCGATTCTTTTTAATTTTTAATTCAAAAAATGGTGGAATGAGCTGCAAACCGGCCGAGCAGCCTTCCGTATAAGGGATGCAATGCTGAGCCGCCCGGAGTGGAATACTACCGTCTAGAGTGGCGGATCGCGACTGAAGTAAAAAAAACTCCCCTAATGCATCATAGAGCTCGAAAGAAGGTTTTGACATGATTCACTTTACCCGCTCTTTTATTTTTTTCCAAAGCAGATTTTAAATGATCTAATTTGATGAGAACTAACGCACTAAGGCGCCAACAACTTCGCCAAATCTTCTTTTGAGAGCTTCTTCATAAAATCTTTGTCCTCAGAGATAATAGATTCGGCAACGTCTTTCTTCTTCTTTTGCAACTCAAGGATTTTCTCCTCAACTGTTCCGCGTGCAACCAAGCGGTAAGCAATAACTTTTTGTGTTTGACCCATACGATGCGCGCGACCAATCGCTTGGGCTTCAACGGCCGGGTTCCACCAAGGATCAAGAATAAAAACGTAATCAGCTGCAGTGAGATTGAGACCCGTACCACCGGCTTTGAGGCTGACCAAAAAAACAGGGCAACCTTTGTCTGATTGAAAACGATCCACTGGTGACTTACGATCTACCGTTTGTCCGTCTAAATATTCGTAAGCGATTCCGTCAGCATCGAGCGCGGTTTTCACAATAGAAAGTAAACTGGTAAATTGCGAAAACACAAGCGCCTTGTGTCCCTCGGCAATGACTTCTTTTATCTGAGTGAGGAGCAGCTCAAGTTTCGCACTTGGTTCTGCGCGCTTGGTTTCATCGATAAGTCCCGCGTGGCACGCCGCCTGCCGCAATCGCAATAGCGCCTCAAGCACATGAAGTTTCGACTTCGCTAGCCCATTTTTGGCTACCGATTGTTCGATCGACTCGCGGTACTTTTCTCTGATCACTGCGTAGTACTCGGCTTCTTCAGTGCTCATTTCACAGTACAAGACTTGCTCGGATTTGTCGGGTAGTTCTGTCAGCACTGCCTCCTTGGTCCGACGAAGCATGAACGGTCGGAGCAAACGTGCGAGCGCGGCTTCTACATCCTTAGGAGCGTTTTCTCCGGCAGAGAAACGTAGAAGTCCGGGATTGGTAAATTCGAGAATAGAGAGAATATCTTGGACCCCATTTTCAATCGGTGTGCCGGTCAGTGCGAGGCGATGTTTTGCTCGCAATCTTTTACAAGCAATGGACGCCTGGGACTTCGGATTCTTAATAAACTGCGCTTCATCGATAATCGCTACATCAAATTCCTGCTCGCGAAGCTTTTCAATATCCGAACGGAGCGTGCCGTAGGTGGTGACTAAGAGATCTGCGTCCCCGATTTCCTGGGCTAGTTTTTTGCGCCCCTCCCCCACATAACGAACCACCTTCAAGGTCGGCGCAAATTTCTTCGCCTCATCAATCCAGTTAAAAATCAAACTTTTAGGTGCAACAACCAAGCTCGGAAGTTTCGATTCCTTTTTACGTGCGAGTAAAAACGCGAGCACCTGAATGGTTTTACCCAGACCCATGTCGTCGGCCAATACTCCGCCCGATTCAAAGTCTTTCAAGAAAGTTAACCAAGTGAGCCCCTCTTTTTGATAATTACGGAGCTTCCCCTTAAATCCAAGGGGAGGCTTGGCTGTTTTGGTGAGGTCGTATTTTAAAATGCGTTTCCGAAACGCTTCAAATCCCTTGTCTCCACGAACATCATCCTCATCTCCGAGTGCTGCATTCAGAAGTAAACCCTGACTTTTTTCAAAGCGGAGCGAACCTGGCTCGCTTGAATCGCCCAGGCCACGCAAGGTTGCGTAGCGAGCCAGCCATTCTTCAGGCAAAAATCCGATAGATCCATCCTTGAGCCGGATGCTCGAGCTTTTGGATTCGAGGGCCGCGAGGATCTCGTCTTTGCGTAAGGGATTACCCCCAAACGAAACGGAGAGACTCACATCGAACCAATCAGTCGACGAAGTGACATTCAAAGCAAAGTCCTCAGCCACTATCACGCGTTGGCTTTCAATGAAAATCGTCCAACCGCTTTCGCTCAGTTCGGTTGCCGAGCGTTGAAGATCGTTCATCGGAATTGCTCCCGAAGGGTCTCGCAAAATTTCGAGGGCTTGATTGAGTGTCGCTTCCTCGAATTCCCGGTTACGAACATAAACTTGTCGACTCTCCACATCGACCACACTTTCGGAAGGATCTGCGAGAGTAATGATTTGGCCGGCGTAATCGAAACTCACCGTCAGGGTCATGCGCCCTGTGGAAGGATCATTACCGAGGGGAAGAAAAATGCCGTGAGGAATGGGTTGAATGAGACTTCTCTTCCACTCCAGCCCTTCGGGCCAGGTGATCGGGGGCGCGCTCGCATCGGTTAAAATGCGCTTCACAAAAACATCAACTTGGTCGCGGGGAACGATAAACTCTCCCAGGCGTAAGTTATTCAGCCAGCGCGCGTGGCGGGGTTCAGCGAGACGTCCGATCTGCTCACCAAAAAGAATCAGTCCGGAGCTGAAAAAACAAATGGGCTCGTTTACCGTTTTCGTTTCTTGATCGCGCTTGAGCACGCCTTCGAGACGGTATCGATTTCCGACGTCTTCGATCACCAATTCGGTTTCCCAGGGTTTACCCCGATCCATCCGGAGTGGTCGGTCGGCGTTGTCTGGCGAGCCATTAGGAGAACGTGAAAGAAATGAATTACCCGATCCGGTCAGAGTCGTCAGGATTTGAGTTTCTACGATGGGATCTACGGTAAAACGAGTGCAAGAACGGCCAAAGGTATTGACTACTTTCGGGTCGCAAGTACGCATCAGGAGTGCCACGAGTTCTTGATCACGCGGATTCGCAAGCAACTGAAGATCGCGGTCGGGCGCACGATCGGGGCGCAACGGACCAGTATCTTGTCCAACCCCGCGACGACGGCACCAGAAATCGAGTACCAATTTTCCTTTTGAAACCGTTTCTGCCGCGTGAATCACAAAGGCAGCGAACATATTCCCTGAAAGTGAATTACCTGCGGCAGTGACCCGCCCGCTTTTACCTTGGATTTGATCTAATCTTTCAACCCAGGCGTTCGGGGCCTCTTGGGGAGCCTTAAAACCTGCGTTCGGACCGAAAATGGGCTTTGGGGTAATTACGACGCGATTAGCGGGCTTTCCGCCTTCACGCAAAATTCGAAGCGGACCTTTCCCCGGCACTTTTGCCGAAAGACCGGAACGCTCGAGCTTGATGATTGAAGCCCAAAGGTGTTTACAGAGGCCGGCCGTTTCGTAATACGGACAAGTACACCGCGCTTCGATTGAATTTGTGGTTCCCGCCTGAGCGAAATCGATCCAGACCATATAGCGCTCGCCTTGGCCGACTACCGTTAGCGAAAACGCCTCTCCCATTTGGGTTGGATCGGAAACTTTATCGGATTGAAAGTATTGTCGTCCACGTCCGAGAACGGCACGGGGGAACTGCCGGATACAGCGTTGTTCTAGGCCATCCGCATTTACGGGGTGCCGGGGCGGGCGTGGCGGAGCATCACTCTTGGCTTCGCCAATAGCATTCGCTTGGGATGGAGATGAGTGATCGGGCTTTCGTTGTCGACGTTTTTGACGTCGAGCACCCGGGGGTCGCGGCTCAGTCATGGAATTAAGGTCATCTTTGCATTTTTAAGCCCTTGAGTCGAGATCACAATTGAAGAAAATACACTTTAGATGGGTTGAAGTGGGTTCTGCAATAAGAAACCAGGCGGTTCCATCCCTTCCGCGCTAGGGCTCACATGCCAGGAATCTGCAGACACTCCATGATTTCGACCGCTTCTCCAGGAAATAGGGTGAAGTGGGGATGATTCTTAAAAAGTTTTGCAGCTGCCGCATGTGAACTTGCTTGAACCACAGTGAAAGCGCCTATTTCATTCGAAATATTGGTCACTCCCTTGCGATCCACCCTTTTGGTCGTCCCTAATGGAGCGCCCATGTACACGATAGCTGCCTTATTTTTAGCAACCCATTCATGCCAGCCTTGAATCCCTGCAGCCTCACGCTCTTGCTGAACTTTTGGATCGAGCTTCTCCCATTTTTTCATCGCTTTTTCGGTACCCAAAAACACAGCGAGAAAATTCCTTTGCTTTGATTTCTTTGTTTTTTTCATGATTCAAGTTTAAATCATTTTTTAAGCCATTTACAACAAATAATGAAATGCACCATGAGCATATTCGTCTTTCATGCATTCTCACGTAAGAGTGCCCCCAATGAATTCTTCGACCTTGCTCCAGATCACAGAGGTTAGCCGATGATCATCCAATTTTCTTTGCAAATTGCAACTGATTCATTTCTTCAGACTGACGCCAAGAAAGTGCTATGAGCGCGCAAAATTCAGAAATCCCTTTTGACTTCATCACCTAAAAATAGAATATTAACTTCACCTATGCGTAACCTTCCCTTCATCCTGTTCCTCTTGTGCCCAAGCCTCCTTTCGCGCGCTTCACCCGTCACACGCCAAATTGAACTGCTTGAAAATTTTCAGCCAGTGATGAAAGAAGGCGTCGCCGACTTATACATTCCGTTACCCATGAAAGAATCAGGTTATCAAAAAGTAACGAGTGAAACCCATGAATCGAATGCCACTTGGGTGAAAGAAGAAAAAGTGGTGATGGATAAAATCGGAGACTCCATTCGCATTTTGCATGCGCACTGGAACAAAGCGGACCACCCTAGCCTCCAACTCCGAGAAGTGATGGAGCTCACTGATCGAGACGGCGGCCTCACTGCTCATCCAGTCGATACTTTTTTTCTAGAACCAAGTGACCATGTTCAACTGGACGGCATCGTTTTAGACACTGCAAATAAAATTACCAAAGGACTTACAGACCCAGACCAAAAGGCCGAAGCGATTTACAATTGGATTGTCGACAATACTTTTCGGGATGCTAAAACACGCGGTTGTGGCCTAGGCGACGTTAAATCCTTATTGAAGTCGGGCAACTTCGGAGGAAAATGCGCTGACCTTAACTCACTCTTTGTGGGATTAGCTCGCGCCTCGGGGATTCCTGCTCGCGAAATATGGGGTCTGCGCGTATCACCATCCACTCGCTCACCGTCTTTAGGTAAAAATGGCGACGTCTCTAAAGGACAACACTGTCGCGCCGAATATTATTCAAATAAAAAGAAGGCATGGTTTCCTGCCGACGCAGCTGATATTCGCAAAGTGATTTTAGAAGAGAACCTCACCTTGAATGATCCGCATGTAAAAGATTTGCGCAAACGTTTTTTTGGAACCTGGGAAGGCAATTGGGTAGCACTCAATTACGGACGCGACTTTCAATTATCGAATGGCAAGAAAATGAATTTTTTCATGTATCCTCAACTCATCAATGGCTCTTTCGCCCCTGATGGTGTTGATCCAGCAGAAGTGAGTTACACCTACACCGCAAAAGTCTTGACTCAGTAAGCGAAGCCTTGATCAGTAAGTAAAACCGTAATTAATTTTAACTCCGGCTTCGGCACTACTCGCCGTTAATATGCTCGTATTTTGCTGATCTGCCCTGAAGTACGGAATGAGTTCTACAAATTGCTTTTGATTAAATTGGTAGCTGATATTACCAGAAACGGTAAAGGTAGTCCCTGCGTCGGTGGTGTAGTTCGCGGTCTGAAAAGGAAAGAGATATCCACCACTCCCAACCAGGCTAAACTGATACTTTCTGTATTCTAAAAACTGCCAACTTAATCCTAAACCCATACCAAAGCCACCTATAGTATCAATTTGAATTTGGGTGGAATTGATCGCATGCAAAAAAGATCTCTGCGTATAATTTACGATCGAAACGAGTCGCACGTTTTTGATCAGTCGGATTGTTCCTTCCATTCGTGCTCTCATCAGAACCGCTTGATACCCGATGATCGCGATCTCGCCGGTATTCTCATAGTTAACAATATTCAGATCAACCGAAGCACCCAAGCTGATACCGGAATGAAAAAAATACTTGTACCCTAACCCCAAATCATAATTGAGCTTTGATCCGATGGTTGCTGCTCCACCTCCGCTTGGATCTTGGGCGCTGATGTCAATCAGATTCAATCCGCCTCCCACTCTCAGAATTCTGCGCGATGGATTACTCCACTTTTTCACATCTATTTTTTCATTAGTCATCGGCAAGTCAGAGGCTGCGACCGAAGCGGGGGTCGTCACGGTGACCGTTGCAACTACTGGTTCAGGAGTTGGCGTAGCAAGAACGACTGGCCCAGGCTTGGGCTCAGAATTTTGATCATTAAAAGTCACCACCAGAGTTTCAGGATTTACCGAGTAGTCCGATGAAGGCGGTAGCTCCGCTACTGGAAGCAAAATCATTTGGCTGTAACTGACTTGCCCACCCTCACCAAAAACAATTTCTGAGTTCAACTTCACTACATCTGAAACTTTTGCTCTATCTTTTTTTCGAGTCGTGAGTCCCAGGCGATAAATAATTCTCCAAATCCCCTCATTCTTGCGAACTAAAATTCGGAGATGGGTGTGATCGCGTTTCAGTTTTAACTGATGAAGCTCCTGGACTGGCTCCGAAAGTGAACATGCAATGTCTACACATGCAGCCTGAGCGCCCTGGGATGGTTTCATGAGGAATACTGCGAGTGCAAGACAGACGATCAACACTTTCAATTTGTTAAAGATTACCGAATTCTTAAGAAAAAGATAAGAAAATTAAACGTAGATTCAAGTATTTTGGCACCATTCAGTTATGGTAAATTTCAATAATTTTAATTCATTTTTTTATACAATTTTGATAAAAAAAGTCATGCAGAAGAAAACAAATGAAATTAAACTCACTCGTGTTTACAATGCCCCCGTAAAATTAGTATGGGAGGCTTGGACTGATCCCGAGCAAACCGCTGAGTTTTGGGGCCCCCGCGGGTTTACTCTGACTACGCACAGTAAGGATTTTCGAACGGGCGGAAATTGGAACTACACCATGCATGGCCCAGATGGCGTGGACTACCCGAATATTACCCAATACCTTGAAATCGAAAAGTATACGCGCCTCGTTTATGATCATGGTGGAAACGAACATCAACCTCCGATGTTCAGAGTGACGGTTCTATTCACAGAATCAAATGGCCAAACAAAAATGGACATGACCATGGCATTGCCAAGCGTAGAAGCTGCGGAAGAAACTCGAAAATTCATTAAAAAAGCGAGCGGCGATGCAACCTGGGATCGACTGGCCGAGTATTTAGAAAAAAGAATTTCGGGCAAAGAGAAATTTGTCATTAACCGCAGTTTCAACACTCCCTTAAAACTGATGTTTCAAATGTGGACCGATCCAAAACATTTTTCAGAATGGCTTCCTCCCACCGGATTTAAAATGAACTTCATCCGCTCGGACATCAAGCCAGGAGGTAGTAGTTTTTATTACATGACCAACGATGGCGGCGCAAAAATGTATGGCAGGGCAAATTACCTAGAAATTACACCTCCCCTACGCATTGTCTATACTCAACAATTTTGTGATGAAAGTGAAAAGGTCACCCGTCATCCAATGGCTGCGACATGGCCAGAGACCATGCTCACCACCGTGATTTTAACCGAAGAAGGTTCAGAGCAAACCAGAGTTACCGTTACCTGGGAACCGAGCGGTAAGATTACGCCTGAAGAACTCAACACCTTCATTCAAGCACGGGGCGGGATGACCCAAGGTTGGACTGGGTCTTTTGATAAGCTAGAGGCTTATTTAGCAAAGCTCAACAGTTAAAATCGTATAATTTTATGTAGTTCCTCGCCTAAAATTAATAATACCCGGCTAATATTGACTCCTGAATAACACCCGGGTATTATTACCTCTAGAGGTACTTGATATGAACGAAACAGATCCACAATCTTTCACTGCATTTATTGGCGACAAGATTTTAGCTCAAGGGGAGCTCGCTAAGGTGGCATTAAAAGTAAAAAGAAAACTCCGGGAAGATTCCTCGTCGTCTATTTTAATCTTTAGTGATTCAACAGGGAAGGAAATGGACTTCGACTTGCGTGGGAGCGAAAGCGATGTCTTACAACGCTTGCAGGTTTATATTTCTCAACCTGAGCCCGCAAACATGGGCCCAGGACGCCCAAAGCTAGGCGTCATTTCAAGAGAGATCTCCCTACTCCCTCGCCACTGGGAATGGCTATCCACGCAATCGGGGGGCGCCTCTGCTACCTTGCGAAGACTGGTTGATGAAGCAAGAAAACAGTCATCCAGTAAAGAACTGGTCAAACAATCTCAAGAGCGGGCATATAAGTTTATGGCGGCGATTGCGGGAAATCTCCCTCATTATGAAGAAGCCTTGAGAGCTTTGTTTAGCGGAAACAAAAAGAGGTTTGAAGCTCAAATTAAAGATTGGCCCAAAGACATCAAGCAACACTCAATAGACATGGCGGGGGCAGGTTTCAACAAAAATTAACCCCAGTTCCGCAATTTTATGCTTTTCTGACGCGAATAATTTGATATAGAAAACCGTATGCAAACAAAACACTTGGTAAACTCGGATCGCCTTTGGAAGAGCTTAATGGACATGGCAAAAATCGGTGCCACTGAAAAAGGGGGGGTCTGCCGCCTGGCCTTAACCGATCTCGACCGAGATGCGCGCGATTTGTTTGTAAAGTGGTGCAAAGAAGCGGGTTGCACGATCACCATCGACCAGATGGGAAATGTTTTTGCGAGACGCGCCGGTAAAGACAACAGCCTTGCCCCTGTAGTTACCGGCAGTCACATTGACAGCCAACCTACGGGTGGAAAATTTGATGGCGTATACGGAGTACTCGCAGGGCTTGAAGTGATTCGTTCTTTAAACGACGCAAAAGTTGAAACTCTCCGCCCGATAGAAGCCTCCATTTGGACCAATGAAGAAGGTTCACGCTTTGCTCCTGCCATGATTTCGTCTGGGATTTTTGGCGGCGCCTTTGAATTAGAATATGGTTTAAACCGACCCGACCTCGACGGCAAAACCATGGGCGAGGAACTGAAACGTATTGGCTACGCCGGAAAAGAACCAGTAGGCGGAAGACCCTTCCATGCATTCTTTGAAGCTCACATTGAGCAAGGCCCCATTTTAGAGCATGACAAAAAAACAATTGGTATCGTTCAAGGTGGTTTAGGGCAACGCTGGATGGAAGTGACCATGACCGGTGTTGAATCACATGCGGGCCCTACCCCAATGAGAATTAGAAAAGACGCGATGGTGGGAGCCGCTCATGTGATCACTGCAGTAAATAAAATTGGTCACAGTTACCCACATGCATGTGCAACTGTGGGCCTCGTTCAATGCAGCCCGAACTCAAGAAACACCATTCCGGGCAAAGTATTTTTTACGATCGATCTCAGACACAATGAAGATGAAGTGTTAACGAAAATGGCTCAAGAAGCAAAAGCCGCTGCTGAAAAAGCGGCAAAAGAAAATGGCCTAGAATTAGACTACAAAGAAATTTGGTATTTACCGCCAGTAAAATTTAGCGCGGATTGCGTTCAAGCCGTTGCGAACGCAGCCAGTGAATTAGGTTTTAGCCACATGCCCATCATCAGTGGTGCCGGCCACGATTCTTTTTACATTAATCGCGTCGCACCGGCCGCGATGGTGTTCGTTCCTTGCGATGGCGGAATCAGCCATAATGAAATTGAAAATGCGACTCAAGAAGATATTGCAGCCGGTTGCTCTGTACTGATGAGAGCGATGATTGAACGGGCGAATTCGCTTTAACAGGCTCCAGAAAAACTCAAAAAACAGCTGACTTTTCAGTTTCTTAGAAAAAAGTTTTTGAATTTTTCGCCATTTTTTATTTTTTCCAGAATTTTTTAATTCC
>CAIMWN010000325.1 GCA_903845155.1 Oligoflexia bacterium | reverse complement strand
GTCCAGGACGCATCCCGAGCCTCGTTTTCGGTTTAATTACAGAAGTGCCAATTGCCACCCCCGTTAAATTCAGTAAAGAAGCTTGTCCTTCATCTCCACCCAAGAGAGGCACCTTCGCTCTTTTTAATTCTTTAATGACCGTTTCAAATACTTTCGTTTTTATAACGTGATCATCACTGAATGCCCACTGAGGTGAAAACAAAAAACCAGTCGGGGTGGCTCCGCTCACCACTAAGTCAGAGAGAGTGCCATGAACGCACACTCTAGCGAGCGTCTCTACTTCTTTAAATAAACCCACTGCCCATTCATCTGCAAACGAATCGACTGAGGTTGAAAGATAGAGATGGGGATTAAGCTTCACAATTTCGCAATCCGATTCGTGGATACGGTTTACTTGTAACGACGATCGTGGAGCTGACTTCAAATAAGTGCCGAGCTCATTTTGTTCAAAAGTAATTTTTCGTTTTTTCCTTGGAGACATCGATCCGTCCTTTTCATGAAGAACCACGAATTTAATTTATATCTATAGACCTTGCTTCACCGCTCCTTGCAACAAGTAACTACAAAAACTCCAAGGGTACAACTCAGCCCGAGCGGCGAATTGCGTCAGCTTTGTATAGCGAGAATCAAGTTCATAATGAACTTCCTCTCTGAGATACTTTGAAAGTCTTGAATCTTCCATAAACGCCGTAATTTCATTATTTTTGCGCGCCGCTGAAGCCGTATAATTATCGCTGCCCACTCCTACAGTGTCATCTAGCACAATGAACTTATGGTGCAGGTAACGCGCGGCCTTCAGTTCATCTTCTGCATCGGGAGGACTTGAACGATAAACTTTCATATTGTCTTTTCCAATTTCGGCACTTTTATCTAAAAAGGGAATGATGCCTTTCACGGTGTAATCAGATGCAGCTTCCATGAAAACACGACTAAAGGTATTAGGCTTAGTGACTTTCTTAAATGCAGCCATTGAATTCGTAACGAGAGTAAACTCTTTACCGTCTGCAACGAACTTCATAAAAGCATCCTTCACCATGGAAGGCAGACCAAACCCATAGGCCGACATAAAGAGATTCTTCGTTTGAGGAAGCATCTCCTTGATCAACTTCATCGTATCATCCGGTAGTTGATTCCGATTACCCACAAAATATCCCGCTTTGTATTTAATGGCATTTTGAAGCGCATCGTTCGAGGTGAGCTGAAAAGTCTTAGGGTGGAATTGTATATCGCTTAATGTTTGATGGGGCGAAGTTACTGGCCCCGCATTGATGAGTTCAATCAAATTCTTATATGCAGCCTTTTGCGAATCAGTTTTTAAAAATCCATGAAATGGTCTATGGAGCGCAGCCATCGCTTTTGGGGATGGGGTTACGCCTTTAAACTTAGAAAATATCTTCTGATAGGCCTTCCAAACTCTTTTGTAGTAATCAATGACTTCCTCACCAGCCCAGGCTTGAGACGAATCAATAGGACGCATCAAGAAGGTAGAATCTTCAAAATCAACTGCTGTTTGGGTATGCCCTCGGCCGGTCAATAATACTTTAACGTCGGGCGTCCCTTCGTCAATAATGATGATTTTTTCGTGGATAAAGTCATCAATAAAAAGACCGTTTAAGAGCTTTGCGCCAGCAGTGGCACGAATTACATTTGCTGGACGCGCGAGTGCTGGATCAGCGAGCAGTTGCGCAGCATAACCTTTTGAATCCCCCTCAAGCTCGAGCCCGGTGGCAACAGAATCAAACATAAAATGAACATTCACATTCCGATTGGAGGCCTCTCTCAGTGCCTTAATCACCGGCGCACCTACATTGTCGATGGATTGTGAGAATGAAACGATGGATATCGATTTCTTGGCTTCACGATAAAACTTAAGTCTCATCTCGAGATCAACTCTCGCATCCCCCACATAAATCACTTCCAGATTAGGAGACTCAATTTTTGGATAAAGCAGCGCGAAGGCACTAGTATGCGCCAGCACCAAAGTGAGCACCGTAGCAATAAGGAGACGAATTTTTTTAATTTTTATCATAAATTTACACTTTGAAGTCGCAACAAACAAACTCGTCGGTTGCAATTAGCTTAATTGACTTCGTGAGGTGAGTTTTACCAGCTTCATTTATCTTTGTAAATTATTTTTGTTTAAGAATAACTGAATTTCCCGCTAGTGTTTCAAATTCAACGAAAAGAATTTAACAAATACGTTTTTATAAATTAAATCCATTGAGATTCCCTATCGTTTTAAACGATTTCAATTTAGCGCTGCTTTTAGCCTGTTTTTTGAATTAATTTAAATGACCAGAATTTATTAATAAACAAATTCAATATACAAAAATGATTAACTCTGCTAAAACGAGAACGCACTCAATTAAGTTAATCGCAACCAACAAGCTTGTTCGTTGCACGTTCTCTGGAGGAACAACTATCGTGCTTAAGCAAATTCATTTCAAACTTGCACTTTTACTTTCTGTTGGAGCATTGCAACTCGCCCCCCAGGCGGCATGGTCGGTCGACAGGTTAGCCTGCGAGCGCATCATCAATCCAGCGGCAGCAGTCAGGGACAATCACCACTTCCCAGAAAACTTTACTGCTGCCGACAAAGCGGCGCTCATTAAGGAATTTGTCGATGATGGGAGACCCATCTTAGTGGTAACCGACGCGTATGAAGCGCAGAAAAGCGGCGTCGTGACGGTGATGAAAGTATTAAAAGAACAGGTAGAGAAACTGACCGAAGGAAAAGTCAGCATCCATTATACTACTCCCGATCAGTTTCATCCTCAAATCAAAGTGAAATACCAAGACCTGATCTTTTCGTACATGAGCACTAAAAAGTTCGATCAAATCGTAAAGACACAGGATCCGCAGGCTGTTCACGTTATGGTAGAAGGTACACTCGGAACCCAGGCAAGAAGATACCTCTTAAATCACGACATTCCTTTCACCACGGCCTACCATACTGTTTTTCCCGAATACGTTCACGATATGGTTCAGCAGTATTTCCCACCGCTTGCAAAATCGGCAGAGAAACTGACGAACGCATCCCTGCGGAAGTTTCACAGTGCTTCAGATGGCGTTTTAGTTCCCACCAAGACCATGTCAGATCAACTGGTTGCTGGCGGTTATGACCGCAAATCACTCCGCGCCTGGTCCCATGGTGTCGATACTGATTTATTTACACCTGCTAAAGTGGATCCGAATCTTTATGCCAACCTTCCCAGACCAATTTCATTATTTATTGGCCGGGTAGCGGTGGAGAAAAACATCGAAGATTTTCTAAAAATGAAAATTCCTGGCACCAAAGTCGTAGTTGGAAGCGGGCCAGAACTCGAGGCCTTACGCACTAAATATCCTGATGCTGTGTTTGTAGGCAGAAAAAACTATGAGGAACTTCCCGCTTACTATGCATCGGCCGATGCCTTCGTTTTCCCTAGTTTAACCGATACGTTCGGACTAGTGCAACTCGAAGCCAATGCTTCAGGTATTCCGGTAGTGGCCTACAAAGTACGCGGACCTGTCGACGTCATTACCGCGCCTGAGGCCGGTTCCCTTGCTCCTTATTCGGCGCAAAATCCTGATCAGAACATTAAAAACTTAGAAATTGCCTGGAATGAAGCCATTACTCTTCCAAAAGCAGGGGCACGAGCATTTGCAGAAAAAAATACTTGGGAAAAGTCGACACTTGAGTTCTTATGGTTTCTTAAACGACTCCAAAAGGACAATGCAGACCAACAATGAACGAACCCTTTCCCGAATCACTGAAAACCATTGCTACTCAATCACTGACCGCGAATATTATTGATCTTAAGAGTGGTTCATACCTCACGGCAGGACGAAATCAATTTAAAACGCTTTGGACTAGGGATTTTTGTCTTTCAGCAAGAGGCTTGTTACACCTGGGACGGAGTGATGTCGTCGCTCATCACTTGAGTACCTTGATCAAGGCACGACGTCTGCCTGATGGGCTTGTGCCCCGGGTTTTGGATTCAATGCCCACTCGCTGGAGAGTCAGTTTATTTTTCGTGGCCAAAATCCTCCCCATCTTCAATCCTGACTTTGTTCTCGATGATCCCCTTAAACCTGAGTATCAAGATGAACATGGGTCTGAGGCCATCGATTCTAACCTACTTGTGTTACTGGCAAGCTTGCAGCTCTTAGAAAAAACAGGGAATCAAACATGGTGGAATGAGCACGAAGACGCGCTGGTTGAAATATTTAATTTTTATAAGAATAAACTCGATGATGGACTGATTACTCAAAAGCCGTTTTCCGATTGGCAAGACAGTACGCGCAGAGATGGAAAAACCTTTTATACCAATTTACTTTATGCAGTGGCCTCAGAAAAATTGCTGACCTATCCGAAATTCAAAGGCGTGGCTTCGGACGTTTCCCAGCTCAAAGTTAAAATAGAAAGTCTCTTTCTAGAGCCAAAAACAGGCTTATTCATGTCTATTTTGGGCCTCCCCTTTATTTCAGTCGATGGCAATCTTCTCGCGATTGATTTGGAATTCTACCCTCAAGGAAGTGTGCAATCACTCCAACTTTATCAGAATCTAAAGAAACACATTCTCTGGACGGGGTCTGCGAACGTGCCCGGGTTTGTTACGGTTCCCAATTACCCCACTCAATGGAAAACCTTGGCCGTGCGAGCGTGCGGACTGCATGGGTATCACGATCGCTTGTATTGGTCCTGGTTAATGGGCCTATCGGCAAAGGTTGCACTTCTTTGTGGCGATGCTGACGAGGGAGCGCGAATATTAAAAGTGATCTCTGCGCTTGCTGTTCGCGACCACGGGATTGCGGAAGTGTTTGAACCTAAGTCTGAGCTTCCTATTTGGTGTTCGCGTTTCTTCAGAGCTGAAATGCCGTTTAGCTGGGGATCGGCTTTTATCTTGGACGCATTGTCGCTTATTGAGCTTTAGCCCTTGAAGAGCAAATAGAATGAATCTTCCCTTGAACCTGCCTCGCAATTTCCGCTAAACCGTCAGGAACCTTTACAGGCGTATAATCGAATTTTGGACAACTCTGAAATGGCGGAAGAATATTCTTCGTCTTGGTCTCCGTAAGAATGGTGACCCCGGATTTGATCACTCCCTGCAATAAAATGGGCTGGTAAGAGACCAGTTTTACATTATTGAAAAGTGCGAGCGAAAGATCAAACCCAGTGAGAAAAGGCATTTCAGGCGTGGGTGCTGCCTCCGTGTTGGCAACAGCGGTAATCTGATGAATATAAATGCCCTTTACTCGCAACGGATAAAGCTTTTGAATATCACGGTAAACTAAAAAATCAGACTCAGTATCATCACCAATTAAAATGAAATCATCAGAGGAAGTCTCAAAGATGGGCTTTAGATTCTTAAGTTTATAGTCATAAACCTTTGAAAAATCAGTATTATCCTTGAGGATCAACTTGCCTTCTGGAAAATGATTCTGTTTCAGAAACCCTTCCACCCGTTCTTCTAAATAATGGCCGCTTCCGGAAAGATAAATAAAATTCGCATGTGTGTTCGCTAAGGCCTGATAAGTTTCTTTCATCCCTATGAACGCTCTATTAGAAAACAAGCCGTTTTTCACCATATGAGTACGATGAAGAACATCAGTAGCCTTCATCGTGTCGTCTACATCACTCACTACGGTAAGTGCAGACGCCTTTACCGAGAGGGCGATTGAAACCAGAAGAAGCATATAAATTTGCTTTATTTTCATTGAGTTTGTGGTTCTGCCGTCATAATGCGATTACAGTTAGTCTGCTTGAACTTAGTC
>CAIMWN010000324.1 GCA_903845155.1 Oligoflexia bacterium | reverse complement strand
GGTAACAATGCATCCAGTGTGAGACTTCCGATCAGAATGAGGAGCCCAAGATGCATTAATCCATAAGGTGAGATCCCAACTTTCGACATTAAGGAAAATGCCCAAAAGTGGAAATTCTGCCAGGTAACCGACGATAAATTCGAGATCGTCAAGGTCAATATTCCTGGGATTAGCGCAATAGGTTTGCTTGTAAGCAACTGCACATGATATATCTGGGCGAGTACGAGTTAGCCATGCTAGCGTTTGAACCCATTTAAGAAAAACGGATTTTTGCTCTGCACTTAGTAGCTTTTCGTCGTCTTTGCTCAGTTTTCTTTTACAAAAATCACTAGGCAATGGAGAATTGCGTTTTATTAGCGATTTTGAGGTTCGAACTGGAAAGTTCGCGATCACAGCTTTCGTGTAACCGGGTTGAGAAACATGAAATCGGGAATCTGGTAAGCGAGAAATGCCCAGACCAAGAAAATTCACCGATTCAGTGTTAGAAAGGCGGTTTGCCTTCAATTCGGGGAGATTCTCTTTGCGTAAAAGTGAGTGGAATCTCTTGTGAATCTTGCTCCCATTTTCCTCTCCACCGAAAATGTGTAGAATATCATCCACATAAATCAGTAAAAACGAGTAGGAAAGGGGCTTTTTATCACGCGATTCGACTCTCTTCCAGCAACATGTGTTCCCCGGCAATTGGTCGTAGCCAATTTTCTTAAGAATACCGGTAAAATACTGGTGCCACACTTTTCCGGATTCCGGTAAGCCGTAAAGTGCTTTTTCCAGTTGCACGAGTAAACTACCGTCAGATTGAAGATATTTACGTGCGTCTGGATCCGCAATGCACACGTATTTAGCGAGAATACGATTTATTCTCATAACGTGCTTTTGGCCCTTCTTAAGCGGTGCGTTGATGTATGCAGATGGGACATCTGCAACTTCAACTTGCATTTTGTATCGCTGTGCAACCGCGAGCCAAGAGTAGACAGCATCGAGATGCGCTGTTGGAGACGTCTTGTCGAAAGGTGAGTAGCTATTGGGGTCGGTTTTGTGGCCACCAACTGCAAGTCTACCCTTCCACAGCAGGAATGTTCCTCGTGCGTCATATTTGTCCTTCACCAACATTTGGCAGGACAGAACTGCTGGATGAATTGAGGTTTCTCGATCGCTGAGCGTCTTCAGATAACTCCAAACTCGATGACCGATGATGCTCTTCACCTCTTTAACTGCGCAATCTTCAGCCGGTTTCTTGTGGTCGGTTTTGAGAGCGGCGGTCAAGGTAACTTGTAGAGCAACGTATTCTTCAACCACTTCATGATCTGCAAAACATGCGAATAAGTTGTCGGGCAGTGAATCGAAGCCTCCTGGCTCGAATTCTGCGAAGAAACACTCCTTGATCATCTCCACAACCGCTGAATTTGCGTACTTGAGAGACGGTTTCGGAACACGTCTTGTTGAGAGAATGTTGTCTGTGTTGAGGTCGGCAGACACATTATTATCCTTTTTAGATGCAGGGCTCTTAAGGATTGGTGGTGGCTGAGCAGGAACAGGCTCAGGAACCACAGATTCATTGGTCCGATCGCGTTGTGCGGGACCGAAGGACACGCGACGTTTTGAGCTCCCAGGCGTTGCAGGGGTCTGTCGCTCCGGCTCGTTTGTTGACGGCTTAGCTGAGGCCAATATAGGGCCACGCTTTTCTGCTTGATTCGTGGTTTCCTTGGGCACTGGCTCCGCTGGAGGTGGAAGATTCGTTTTTGGAAAAATTTCC
>CAIMWN010000323.1 GCA_903845155.1 Oligoflexia bacterium | reverse complement strand
CCACCAGTCTTCGTTCTTGTGAGGCTTAAAGTTCGGAAAGAAAAGCTGTCCAAGCCACGTCCATTGTGCGCCTGATGTATTGCAATTTGCCTCTTCTTGAAATTCTCTCACTGCTGCATCCAGTGCTGTTTCGCCTTGATCTAGTTTGCCGCCAAGTCCGTTCCAGACATTTTTTTCGATCATCAATATTTGGTTTTGGTAAAATGCATAAAGCAGAACTGCTGGGATGATCTTTTGCGACCCTAATTCATAAATATTGGTCATGATTGCTTATTGTCCGCTTTCAATGGAAAGGTCACTGAAATCGATCTGGGTGATTTTTTCTGGCGTAATGATGGATTCCAGGCGTTCAGTGATTTTTCTTCGGATGCGATTCTTCGTCTCCAGGTTGAGCATTTCTTCGCGGCCTGCCGCTGAGAGGATTGGAAGAATAATGTCTCGGGATTCGGGAAGGTGTTCTTTGATTTTGTCGCAACCCACCTTACTCGCGCATTCTACTACCATGGTTACCCTCAGTTCTCCGTCATTCTTCGCTTGTTCGGGCTTTAAGAAGAGGTGGAACTCGCCCAAAGATTCGGAATAAATCTGGTCAGCAACAAGAGGCTTTTCCGCGACTTTTTTTTGACTCGAATGCGCCTTTCGATACTGAAGGTAAGTACTGATCAGAATGATCAAGCAAAAGGATGCCAAAAGGGCAAAAAATACAGAAAGTACCGACATGAGTCGGCTCGGGTAGTCAGGAGAAAAAAGGAGCTTCTTGAGGCTAGGGGTAGGGGGGATCTGGTCGTCATCTTGAGTAGCGTGTTCGGAATCGGAATCAAAAATAGTATCAAAATCGACGGAAATGTCGCCTAAGTCCGTATCATTTTGATGGCCTTTTTCCCCCTCAAGAACGCTTGGAGGTGGGGCGTCAGAATCTCCCTTTTCTCCTAGTTTTTTGTCATCCATATTCACTGAAATAGGATAGCACTCCTCGTAAAAAATTGTGATAAACTTTTAAAATCCATGGAAATTTTTTTTGATTTTGAAAAACCTATTGTCATTTTAGAGAAGAAACTTGCTGAACTGAGAGAGATTGAAAAGTCGGATGGGGTCGACTTCCAAGATGAAATTATTACCCTTGAAAAGAAGTTGCTGAAACTCATTCAGGAAACGTACTCGAAACTCACTACTTGGCAGCGAGTTCAGCTTTCACGTCACCCCAATCGCCCCTACATGCTTGATTATATCGAAGCTATCTTTCCAGATTTTATGGAATTGCATGGTGATCGCACTTTCGGCGACGACGGTGCCTTGGTTGCAGGAACTGCGAATTGGGATATCAAAGGGAAGAAAACTCCAGTGGTCATTATTGGGCACCAAAAGGGCCGAACCACAAAGCAAAAAGTGGAGAGAAATTTTGGAATGGCACGACCGGAAGGGTATCGTAAAGCAATCCGCCTTTTTGAAATGGCAGAGCGCTTTCGTCTTCCTGTGATTACTTTTATTGATACTCCGGGAGCCTATCCGGGAATGGATGCGGAAGAGCGTGGGCAGTCACAAGCGATTGCTGAAAGCATTCGTGCCATGTTTGGTTTGACCGTACCCACTTGCGCCGTCATTATTGGTGAAGGCGGATCGGGCGGAGCACTGGCGATTGGAATTGGAAATTGCATTTTGATGCAAGAGTTTTCCACTTATAGTGTCATTAGTCCGGAGAGCTGCGCTTCCATTTTGTGGAGCGACTCAACCTTGGCCGAGCGCGCGGCCGAAAGACTGAAGATTACGGCTAAAGATTTAAACGAAATGAAGCTGATTGACTCCATCATTCCTGAACCGAGCGGAGGAGCACATCGCAATTCAAAAGGTGCAATCGAGAGTCTAAATAAAACCCTACTCGAACAGTTTGGGCCGTGGCTCAAAAAGAATTTTCAAGATGCTAGTTCCGAGGCCAGTGCAAAAATTCGGGAAGCTCGTTTTGAGAAATTTAGAAAAATGGGCGATTTTGCCCTGAAGTACGAATAAGGAAATAAAATGATCTACTCCATGACGGGTTTTTCAACGCGAAGTTTTTCGTTTCTGGGCCAAAACTACAAAATTGAAATCAAGAGCTTGAATCATCGTTTCTTGGAGTTAAAACTGAGAACCCCGAGAGAGTGGAATTCGTTTGAATCAGGATTGCGGGCACTCGTTGAGGCGAAAGTTAAACGGGGGAGTGTCGATTTATGGATAGAACGAGTCCAAGATCCAACAATAGGAATTAACACTGAAACCAAAATTAATTTTGCGCAGGCTGAGGCAGCCTATGAAGTATTCAGTCAGCTTCAAACTCGATTTAAGCTGGCGGACGGGATCACCCTCAGAGATTTGATCTCTTTTCCTGAGGTGCTTCAAAAATCATCTACACAAGGTATGACTGAGTCAGGCCTGAAGGTGCTTCAAAAGACGATTGACCATGAAGTAGCGTTGGCGCTCGATGACTTGCTGAAAATGCGAGGGCAAGAAGGGTTAAAGCTTCAAATTGCACTGATGCTCATCGTAGATCAATTTAAAAAAGCGCATGACCGATTACTGACTCAGCGAAGTTTGATTCAGAAAAAGGCACAGGAGAAAGTGAAGAAACGAATTGAGCAGTGTTTCGAGGCCTATGCGACTCCCGATGCACAGATGCGGGCGTTGATGGAATCTCGTATTGCCCAAGAAATCTCCTATGCTCTTGAAAAACTTGATATCGAAGAAGAGCTCACTCGATTTAAAGGGCATGTTGACCAGATTGAGTCAGTACTGAAGCTCGGCGGAGTGGTGGGGAAAAAAATTGATTTTTTATTTCAAGAATTAAATAGGGAAGTGAATACTCTTGGGAATAAATCGCAAGATTTAGAAGTAAGCCAAGATGTGATTCAACTTAAAATGGGGATTGAGCAGATGCGGGAGCAAAGCTTAAACCTCGAATAGTACGACGCAAGTAAGGATAGTTTCAATTGTACAAAAATTCGGAGTCATATGAAAAGCGTGGTTTGATCGTGGTCTCTGCTCCGTCTGGAGCGGGGAAGAGTACGCTTTGTACTCGGTTACTGAAAGAGCTGCCGGAACGGCTTTCCTTGTCTATTTCCTCAACTTCCCGTGCGCCACGAGGGGCGGAGAAAGAAGGGCAAGAGTATTTTTTTATTTCACCTGAACTTTTTCTCAACAAAATTAAGCAGAACGAGTTTGCTGAGTGGGCACAGGTTCATGGCAACTACTATGGTACCCAAAAAAAAACACTCGAGACCTTTTGGAAAAATAAAAAAAATGTTTTGCTCGATATTGATGTCCAGGGTGCTGACAGTTTAAGAAAAGTTTATCCGGAGCGTTGCTTCAGCATATTTATAGCGCCGCCTAGTATTGAGGTATTGGAACAACGCCTAAGAGGACGAGGAACAGAGTCGGAAGAGTCTATTCAAAAAAGAATGAAAAATGCGGGAGCTGAATTGGCAAGACAAAATGAATTTGATTTGATTTTAGTAAATGATGTACTGGAGTCAACCTATTTTAATCTTCGCGAAGCAGTAATTAAAAAAATGGATGAATGGGAGCGTGCCTAATGGCTAAAGCACCCGTCGCTACCATCGATACGATCTGTCAAACCATTCTAGGATACTTTCCTGATGCGAACCTAGAGATGGTACGCAAAGCCTATGATCTTGCAGAGCGAGCACACCGGGATCAGAAACGATCAAGTGGCGATCCCTATATCATTCATCCTACTGAAGTTGCGCAAATTTTAGCAGATATGCGCCTAGACTTATCATCTATTTGTGCAGCACTTCTTCACGATACCGTTGAGGATACGAATGTAAAATTAGAGGACGTTGAAAAAGAGTTTAATAAAGATGTAGCTAATCTGGTGGATGGAGTCACTAAACTTAACAAGATGACGTTTAGAACTAGCGAAGAAAAACAGGCCGAGAATTTTAGAAAGATGATTATTGCGATGTCGAAAGACATTCGAGTCATTTTAGTGAAGCTCGCCGATCGCTTGAGTAATATGCGATCTTTGCAGTTTTTGCCGGAACACAAGCAAAAATCAATTGCTCAAGAGACTCTTGATATTTATGCAGCCATTGCAAACCGACTCGGGATGAGTAAGATGAAAATCGAACTCGAAGATCATTGCCTGAGATTTCTTCACCCCGACGTCTATTACAAGTTACGTGAGCTCGTTCAAAAAAATAAAGCAGATCGCGAGAAATATATCGAAGACTTTTGTCACCTCATCAGTGAAAAGTTAGACGAGTATGACGTCAAAGCCCAAGTAATGGGAAGGGCGAAGCACTTCTATTCCATGTACAAGAAAATGGAAAGACGACAAGTTGATTTTGAAGAGCTTCACGATTTGATTGCATTCAGAATTGTCGTCGATAATATTACGGAGTGCTACAAGGCGCTAGGCGTGATTCACGCTTCTTTCAGACCGGTTCCTGGTCGATTTAAAGATTATATTGCCATGCCTAAGGCGAATAATTATCAGTCACTCCATACTACCGTAATTGGTCAGGGGGGTGAGCGAACTGAAATCCAAATCCGTACCCAGGAAATGCATTTGGTGGCGGAGCGAGGAATCGCGGCTCATTGGAAGTATAAGGAAGGTCGTTTTGACCTAAAGACAAGTGACAACATTGAATGGGTCAGTCGCTTGCTAGAATGGCAGAAGGATTTATCTGATCCAAACGAGTTTTTAGAGACTGTGAAAGTTGATTTATTTTCTGAGGATGTCTTTGTCTTTACCCCTAAGGGTGAAGTAAAGCAGCTTCCCCACGGAGCTACGCCACTCGATTTCGCCTATGCAGTTCATACAGACGTTGGAAATCGTTGTGTGGGTGCAAAGGTGAATGGCCGAATTGTTTCTTTGAAGCATCGCTTGAAGTCTGGCGACGCAATGGAGGTGATTACCTCGCCCACTCAAACTCCCTCCAAAGATTGGCTTAAAATTGTCAGATCTTCGCGTGCAAAAGCAAAAATTCGCGCCTTCATTAAGCAGCGTGAACGCGATGACTCGAGAATTGAAGGAGAAGCGATTTTTGAGAAGACCCTAAAGGGGCTTGAGTTGTCGTACGCCAAGCTCGAGAAGAGTGGCCAGATTGATCAGATGCTCAAAGATTTTAGTTGCCGTTCTATCGATGAGATTTTTATCGGAATTGGATATGGCCGCTTTCCACTCGAACAAATTATTTCGAAACTCATTCCAAAAGAGGAGCTAGAGGCGAAGCAAGCCAAAATGAAAGTCGAGGAAGATGAATCGTTTCTGAAAAAAGCGATTAAATCTGCCTCTAAGAAGAGTGAGTCGAGAAATGCCATTATTGTGGAAGGCGTGGACGATATCCTCATTCGGTTTGCTCGTTGCTGCAATCCAGTCCCTGGAGAGAGTATCACTGGTTTTATTACAAGAGGCAGAGGAGTCACCGTTCATCAATCGTCCTGTCCCCGCGCACTCGACACTGATAATGAGCGCAGAATAGCTGTAAGTTGGAATCAGACTTTGAATCAAGTGATTAAAAGGGCTATTCGGATTCGTGTTTTATCTTTAGATGAACCTGGTTTACTGGCGATTATGTCTCAAACGATTACTTCTAGTGGAGTAAATATTTCTTCAGCTAATATTCGTACCACCAAGGACAAAAAAGCGGTGGCCATTTTTGAAGTGGAAGTGGGCAATATGGATCAACTCAATAAGGTGATCAGTGCTCTGGAGTCAAAAAAAGGCGTGATTGCGGTAGAGAGAAGTTAGCATGAAGAGACTTCACTCCCGAATACCAGGTTCTGTTGCAAAAACAAGACTCGACGAATATTTAGTAATGTGGTTGCCCATGGCATTAGGCAAGCAGATCTCGAAGACAAAAATTCGGACTCTACTCTTGTCGGGGGCAGTCTATGTGAACCGTCATCGGAATAAAAATGGTACGACGCCGTTATACGCAGGCGCAATCATTGAGGTGTATTATGACGAAAACAAAATTGAACATGGCCAACCGCTTCGAATTGAACAGGTGAGGTTTGATACGAATCGCGTTGTTTTCGAAGACGAATGGTTAATGATTGTCGATAAACCCGCAGGTCTACCCACTCAACCCACCATTGACCCAAACCGTGCAAACTTATTTGATATTTTGAAAAAATTCATTGATCAACGGGAACAAACTCAAGGTTGTTATGTTGGGCTTCACCACCGCTTGGACAGAGACACGTCGGGTTTGGTTCTCTTCACAAAAAAGGAAGAAGCCAATAAGGGCGTTTCTGAGCTTTTTTCGCAGAAGCTCATTCAGAAAACTTATCAGTGTCTGGTGTGGCGATCGCCGAATGCCCCTCAGTATAAATTAAACGAGCAATTCACGATTGAGAATTATTTGGGGAAAATTAGCGCAAAGAATGAGAACTCGCGCTTTGGAGCGGTAACCTCAGGAGGTGATGTAGCGATTACACACTTTCGTGTTCTCGAATGCTTCAGAGATGTGTATTGGCTAGAAGCTCAACCACATACCGGACGCACCCATCAAATTAGAGTTCATTGTTCTGAGAACTTTCTGCCCATTTTAGGAGATCCAGTCTATTCAGATAAGACCGTGGTTTCATTTACAAATGCGCCAAGACTGATGCTTCATGCAGGAGCTTTGTCTTTTACTCATCCTATCACCCAAGAGAAAATCCTAGTGACTTCTCCCTTGCCGGAAGATTTTATTCAGGTGCTAGGGACGCTTAAGGCATGAAAGCGTCCGAAACACCACTCAAGACCTTGATGTGGTTTTTTGCGAAGAAATACAAGACTTCTATTCTGTTGGGAATGTTTGCGATTATTGTTGTTGATTTGGCTGAGCTTGCCCAGCCGATGATTCTAAAACGAGTCATCGATTCATTTGAGACGCACCAAACACAAACCATTATTCCATCAACCCTCGTTGGAATTTCCATTATAATATTTTTCCAAGTAGTTTGCCGATATTTATGGCGCGTAAGCTTGGCGCGTGCGGCATTTATGGCGGGAGCTAACTTCAGAGAGTTCTTTGCAGAGCAGATTTTTAAGGTGCCGCTAGCTCTCTATGATCGGAAAAAAGTGGGCGATCTCATGACACTCGCCACGAGTGATGTCGAGAATATGAGAATGGCAATTGGGCCAGGATTGATTTCCCTGATTGATTCTGCTTTTTACTGTTTTGCCATTCCGATTGCGATGATGATGGTAGCGCCTACGCTTACTTGGAAAGTACTCATCCCACTGGTAGGTATCCCTTTTGCCGTAGTATTTCTACAGCAGAAGATTGCTCGTCTCTCGAGGGAAGTTCAGGCACGAATCGGCCTGTTGGGAACCCAGACCCAAGAGATGGTGGCAGGGGTGAGGCTTGCTAAAATTTATGGAATTGAAAAAAGGCTGGAGGCACGCCTGCATGGTCAAAGCCATGAACTCAACCAAAGCCAGGTGAGCCTCTCAAAAGTTCAAGCGCTTTTTGGGCCATTTTTAGAGTTTTTTTTGAGTGCGGGAATGGTACTACTCTTTGGATTGGGTGGGCAGGTTACCGTGGGAACTTTGGTGGCCTTGCAACGCTATTTGCAAAAACTCATGTGGCCCATGTCGGCGGTGGGGCTTTCAATTATTTACTTTCAAAAAGCAAAGAGCAGTGGAGTTGCGTTCTACAGTTTTCTGGAAGAGCATTCTGTAGAAAAGCTCACTCCAAATGCACGGTCAAATACACCCAATATTTCTCCAGAATGCCCTTTGATCGAAGCACGCGGTCTCACGTTTTCATATGGTCGGAATGCCGAACCTGCAATTAATAATTTGTCTTTTAAGCTTCACGCGGGGGAGTGGTTAGGAATTCAAGGGCAAGTTGCAGCGGGTAAATCCACTCTTCTCTATTTACTTCTCAAATTCTACGATGCAAAACCTGGACAATTATTTGTATTAGGAAAAGATGTCACCAATTGGGAAGCGCACGAACTGAGACAGTTCTTTTCTACCGTTCTTCAAGAGCCATACCTTTTTCAAGGGTCCATTCGTTATAATTTAAATATAGGCGATGATATCTTAGTCGAGGACGCTCTTTCTTTGGCGGCAGTTCAGGGAAGTGTGTTTGATTATCGCATTGATGAAGAAATGGGAGAGATGGGGAGCGGTCTTTCAGGTGGACAAAAGCAAAGGATAGCGATTGCACGAGCGAT
>CAIMWN010000322.1 GCA_903845155.1 Oligoflexia bacterium | reverse complement strand
TCTTTCTTTTTTTGTTTAAGCACTAAAAAAGTATCAGAAAACGGCCCTTTTTGTTTTTTACTACCTGCGCAAACTACACAATTTTTTTTACATCACCTTATCCTTTAGTCGAAGTCAGTTATCATTTTACGATGTCACTGATACTTTATTATCATCCGTTGGCCTCATTCTGTTGGAAACCCCTTATTGCTCTCTATGAGAATGAAACATCGTTTACTCCGTATTTTGTCGATTTTGGGAACGACGAGTCCAGGGAAAACTTTTTAAAAGTCTGGCCTATTGGAGAATTTCCGGTCCTCCGAGACGAGAATCGAAAACAAACTATCCCTCAATCTGCCGTCATTATCGAATATCTTTCATTGTATTATCCAGGAGCGAAGAAGTTAGTACCATCAGATCCTGGTTTGGCTCTGGAGGCACGTCAATGGGATCAATTCTTCGATTCGTATGTGCATATCCCCACGCAGAAAATTGTTGCTAAGTGCTTATGCTGTTCTTGAGAAACGCATGGCGGACCGAGAGTGGAGCGTAGGGGAGGTATTCACCATTGCCGACTGTTCTGCGGCGCCAGCCTTATTTTATGCAAATATAGTCGAGCCATTTCAGCACACCCATCCTCACTTAGCTCTATACTTGGATCGATTAGAGCGGCGGTCTTCGTTCGCGAGGGTGCTCGAGGAAGCGAAACCGTATTTTCATATGTTTCCTTATAAAAAATACAACTGCCACGAAGAAAACCATTCACAAAAATGAGCAGATTATAGGATACGTTACATGGTTTGTGCTAACGCCTATGCTGTTCTTTTTTTATTCCCTTGGGGATAGGTTTTTTAGGGAGGAATGCCGCCCTTACATCGTCTTTGGAAACTTTAGACTTTTTTTTCGGATCCGGCATCTCACCTCCAGATGTATCGATCACTAGAGTAGGCTTGGGCACCATTTTTTTTGTTTTCATCCGTCAACTCTAGTGGATGATCGTGCGCTTTAAGTGAAGAATTAGTTAAATTTACAAAACAAATTGAAGAATGATAGTGCTAGTGATTTCCTAAAGAAACAATAGGTTTTGCGAAAAGTCCTAATTTCTATCAGTTTTTAGTTTACACCTCGCACTCAGTCGATACCTGCTTGGTGAAATCGGTAAGCTCGAAGTTTTTTTCCGATTACGTCAAACTCATGTGCTGATGCTAATATTCTCAGTTTAGGCCAGGCCGTTGTTTTGATAAAATGTCTAAACGATCGGGTGGATTTCCCCAATGAATTTGATTTAATTTAGTTATTTTTGATCTCATAAAATTTCCGCCCATTTCAACTTCACGCAGAGTATAAATACCCAATCAAGCTTGAAAATGTTTTTAAGCAGTCTAAGTAAGACGTGTGATCATGTGATTTGCACGGTTAAATAGAGAATTTGTGAAGATGTATTTGTTTATAAAAAAATTGGATCAATGGAGAATTCATGAATTCAAAAATTTTAGTTTGTTTTATTAGTTTAATTAATTTCTCATCATTTGCATTAGCGGCAGATTTTACCATGATCAATGGTCATCGTAATACTATCACGGTACAAGGATGTAAAACTGCTGAAGTGGGAGATGTAATGATTACGCCTTCCATTACCGGAGAACACTTACTGTCATCTCGATGCCTGCCGGTCTTCTGCGTGTTTACCAACGAAACGCCGTATGGGTTTATTAATACTGGGACAAAATGGACTATTAAATTAAGTGCCCGTGATGCTTCTATGGACTCAACTAGTCCTATTTTCAAAGGATCTTACTTCAGTAAGAATATTCCTGCAGTTTAAATTCCTTAACTTTGGTGCTAGTAATGACCGTATATATAAGAAAATGCAGAGCTAGATCAAAGTCCACAGATTTTACGCTGTAATAAAAGCAATAGTGAACGAATAGAATAATGGTTTAAATATATTAAATGGGAAAGTTTGGAGTGAGTATGAATAGATTTTTAATTTTAACAATAGGATCGATCGTAAGTTTTAATGCGTTTGCGGATCAAGTCGATTTTGCGCAATTATCACAAGCACTCGTGAGCACCTCAGATAAAATCACTGAAATGAAGCTTACTTGTGGGTCTAATCTAGAAAACGTAACTTCCTCAATATTGAGAGAGGGTATTACTGAATTTAAATTCAACCTGGTGTCACGCGGTGCTGGGCGATTGGGTAATCGGGTTTTTGCAAAATGTGAAGTAAGAATTACGGTAGACACTAACCCAACGCGCGCTGATGGCTTCATTATCTATTCCGCCGAGTATCTCCAAACTCAAGGTGCGAGAACAAAAAGTTTGCCTGAAGGGCGAAGCACAGGAGGCGTTGAGTTAAACACGATTTAGAAATGAATCATTTGCTCGTCCCTGTAATGTCGTTGGTAGTATCAAGTGTAGTCGTTAGAGTGTCCGCTGGCCTATTTATTGCTCTTAAATCCAAATGAAGCCGGATTTTCGAATATCTATTTAGGAGGTCACCTTATGAAAACTATACGAAGTGTATTGTTCGGAGTGAGTGTTCTATTCTCTTTTGCCTTTGCTGCAGATGCATTGGCGCTACCGCAGCGTGATGCCCCAGCAGCCTTTGATTGCGTCATCTTCCATGATTTCATAGGGGGTGAATTTGGGTATTGGGTTGTGGACGGATTTGATGAAGCGTATGGCCCCTATGACTTTGATTTTGATGCAATGGAAGCCGCTCAAGAATTGCAGTTTCAGGGGAGCTGTGATCGAATTATAGATCGCTCCTTTTGATTTCACGTTAAAAATGCACCATTTCTGATTGGGGCTTTTCGCCGTTCCCCTTCATTCTTTGAGGCACCTCTTGCCACATTTAGTATATTTCGTTGACGCCCTGGGCTGATTACTATAGTCTGCCTATGTAATAAAGATTGAGGTCTTGATTGGTATTGCGGAGTGAAGGCGAATGGAGTTCATGTGTGCAAATTGAATAAAGCGGTGATTTCGAGTTTCATATTATTCTCGTGTTTTACCTCAGTAACCCGCGTTCATGCTGGGGTCATTTCATCTTCTGAGTTTAAGAGTTGTTTTGGTGATTTAGCAAAGAAAACTGAGATCCCCATCACTGAGCTTCCAGGAGTCAGTGGAACTGCGGTTCCGTATCTGTGCAAAAGTTCGGACTCTAAGCTTTCAACAGATTTTACCAAGGAGCAACTTGAGGCAGGCGTGCCTATTTTGGCCGACAAGCAAAATGTTTACGTCTATTTAACAGACAATGGGTTTCAATATGCAGAATTTCCAGTTTTCTATTATATTGTAAAATACCACGATGCGAGCGGTGGTTATGATATTGGTCGACTACCTAAGAATTATATGCCGATCCAATCGAGTGACGGAAGGTTCTGGTTAGTGAATGGCGATGGCGTGATGATCACTATTGACCATCCCAATGCAAAACCGCTAGATCCAAGAGTGCATTACAGTGATAAATATATAAAATTATTTTCGCCCCACGGTCTTCAAGTGGTGATGTTGAAAGCGACGTCAAATCTAATCACCAGTCAAGAAAGCGAAGATTGTCTTTTAGTTCACGCAAAGACGGCACTCAATAGGCTGTCGACTCAACATCTGGATTATATTTATACGTTTCCATTTGATACTGATACTAGTAATGCATTACGGTATCGCAATACCAATCCAGAAGCACTCCAGGCGCTGAAAGATAAGTACAAAAAGACGAAGGACGAAGTGATCGTTGATTATATTAATGTACTAAAAAGTGAAACTCCTTCATGTACGAACATATTTAGTGATGAAGATTATTATAGCCAAGTGGCGAAAACGCTCTCAAATTTCTTACCGAATTACGCACGTGAAAAGCATTATATTGATGGCCTTTGATTGTAGGGAGTTTTACATATAGCGAAGAAACTTAGTTACTGTCTAAATCCCAGTTGCAATCCGCCACCAAAGCCAGCCTGAGTTGTACCAACCGAGTTTTGGAAGAGATTGAAAGACCTGAGTGGGGTTGGGTTTATTGCTGTGAATGAATTTGTTGAACCTAAAAAAAGGCCCATGAGTGAAACACTCACAGGCCTTTTTTATTTAACGTTAGTGGACCGGAATATTAGAAACGAATTCCAAGAGCCGGAAGCAGCTGTTCACGAAGTCCTGCAGTGGATGGCATACCTAGGTTTTGAGCGGCT
>CAIMWN010000321.1 GCA_903845155.1 Oligoflexia bacterium | reverse complement strand
GCGGTTCAAGTCATGTACAAATTTTCCCTTGAAACCAATAATAGCAGCTGCGACTTGATAATATTCATTGATCGAATAGTCATAACCAAGACCAATATTGAGATACGGTGGAATTTCTTCGAAACGAGCGACCAGATTGACCACCATTTTAGCAAGATCACCCGCATACATGAATTCACGCCTTGCTTCGCCGGTACCCCAAATCTCTACTGTCTCTTGGTGAGTCAAAACAGCCTCATGTAATTTACGAATTACCGAAGGGATGAGGTGAGAATGAATGGGATCAAACTTATCCCAGCGACCGTACAAATTACAGGGAATGATGGTTTTGTAATGTCGATTCTCTTTTTCAATCGATAGATATTCACAGAACTTAGCAACGGCGATTTTTGCAATCGCATACCCCTCATTGGTAGGCTCTAGCTCACCGGTTAAGATTTTCGATTCTGGAATCGCTTCCAAAATATTTCTAGGATACATGCATGAGCTGCCCAAATTCAATAGCTGCGGAATTCCGATGCCATCGCAAGCATGAACCAAATTCATTCCCATTTGCATATTCAAAAACAAGTACTGAGCCTTGTTTTTCATATTGGATTGAATTCCTCCCACATGTCCCGCAGAATGAATCACCAAATCTGGAAGCTCCCGCTTCAAGTAACGAACGGTGCTTTCCTGATCTAAAAGATTCATCTCCGCACTCGACGGCGTCAACAAGATATGAGTTTTTGATAAATCACTCTCGATGATATTTTTTCCGACCATGCCGGATCCGCCAGTGAGGACAATCTTCATTAGTCTTTTCCCTGAAGTTCTGAAATGAAACGCTTTATAAACCGAATACCGGTCGGAATGCTCTGAGCACCCGTTTCACCAGCAACTCGCTGCCCCTCAATAGTTGGAAATTCATAAATTCTAAGCTGATGTTTCATCGCTCTCATCGTCATTTGGTATTCAATGGTGTAGTCACTCGCACTTAGTTTGAGAATTTTAGCAGCTTTAGTGGTGATTGCCCTATACCCATTGATGGAATCGGTGACGTAAGGTCCTGTTTTCCGAAAAAATAAGTTCGCCAATAAATTAAAGACATTGTTTGCCCATTTTCTTGGTTTAAACCAATGTATATCTTCTTCGTTAAACGAACCCTTCATCATCCGCGATGCAATCACTAAATCATTGCCTTCGTTGATTGCCTTTTTAAATTTTGGAAAGTCTGAAATCGCCTCATTGCCGTCAGGTGAGAAAAAAAGGTAGGCGTCAGCTTGAATTTTCTCAAATGCGATCAAAAATGCTTCACCACGGCCGCGCTTACTTTGTCCGAGAACTTGAATCCCTTTTTCTTTAAAATAGTCGAGAGTTCCATCAGTTGAACCGCCATCAATTGCTACGATTTCATCGTATCCAGCGTCAGGACCTGGCGCAGGGATTTGAGGGAAAATGATTTTCAAACAGGGAAGTTCGTTCCGGGTCAGGAGACATAGCGTGATTTTCATTGGAATACCTTTAATTAACTGTAAAGTTTTTGAACAGCTGCGGCGCCAATGATGTTTTTCATTTCGGCTGGCGAGTTGATCCGTAATTGTTCTTCTAAATCTGCGCGAACCATAATTCTTACTAATTCCGAGAATGAGGTTTTAGGCTTCCAGCCGAGAGCTTTTCTGGCCTTCGTTGAGTCACCAATTAACAATTCCACTTCTGCAGGTCGATAGTAGCGTGGATCAATTTCAACGTAATCATTCCAGTTCAAATCTACCAGTCCAAAAGCCATTTCTAAAAACTGTTTAACACTCCAGGTCTCACCCGTAGCGATAACGTAATCATCCGCCTGATCTTGCTGAAGCATGAGCCACATCGCCTCAACATAATCTTTGGCATAACCCCAATCCCGTTTTGCATCCAGATTTCCGAGAAAAACTTTTTTCTCTTTCTTGGCAATGATCTTGGCAAGCGCGCGCGTGATCTTTCTAGTGACAAAGGTCTCCCCTCGTCTTGGACTCTCATGGTTAAACAAGATTCCACTAGAGGCATGTAAATTGTAACTTTCACGGTAATTGATGGTTTGCCAATGAGAGTAAAGTTTTGCACAGGCGTAAGGGCTGCGTGGATAAAATGGAGTTTTTTCATCCTGGGGCACCGCCTGCACCAAACCGTACATTTCTGAACTTGATGCCTGATAAAAGCGAATAGACTGTGTCATGTCTAAATTCTTAATTGCTTCTAAAAGACGAAGAGTCCCCGTCCCTACAATGTCGGCAGTGTAAATCGGAGCATCAAAGGAAACACGTACGTGACTTTGAGCCGCAAGATTATAAACTTCGTTGGGAGCAACTTTGTGAATGATCTTCTCCAAACCGCTCGCGTCCGATAGATCGCCGTAATGGAGGAATAATCGATTATCAATCTCGTGAAGATCACGATAAATATGCATCAACCTTCCCGTGTTGAAGCTTGAAGACCTGCGGATGATGCCATGAACCTCATACCCCTTCTCGAGAAGTAACTCGGTGAGGTAAGAGCCATCTTGTCCTGTGATTCCGGTAATTAGGGCTTTTTTCATTTTATTGATCTCTGACTCGTGACAGTATTCCGGCTCCTAAAATAAATCAATTTTTTATTGCCATTTTCTGGCTAATTAAGAGATATTTTTGACTAATTTTATGAAACCAAGGAGCTCAACATGAACTGGACTTACCCGCTCGCTTCCACCACTTGGGACCAAGCAGAATATGACGCAATTCAAAGAGTGATTCAGAGCGGACAGTTTAGTATGGGTAAATCCGTATTGGAATTCGAGAACCGTTTTTCTGAGTATTTAGGTTCCAAATACACGGTGATGTGCAGTTCGGGCTCGACCGCAAACCTCATCATGGTTGCAGCTCTTTTTTACAAGAAAGCAAATCCTCTAAAAGCAGGTGATGAAATCATCGTCCCTGCCGTCTCCTGGAGTACAACCTATTACCCACTTTATCAGTATGGTCTCAAATTAAAGTTTGTTGATATCGATCCTGAGACTCTCAACTATGACCTCACCGCACTCAAAGCGGCTGTTACCGAAAAAACTCGCGCGGTCATGGTGGTCAATCTTTTGGGAAATCCAAATGACTTTAATCAAATCAAATCCATCGTCCAAAATAGAAATATTTACCTCATTGAAGATAACTGTGAATCATTGGGCGCAACCTTTGATGGAAAACAAGCCGGAACCTTCGGTGTCATGGGAACTTACAGTAGCTTTTTTAGTCATCATATAGCGACAATGGAAGGCGGCGCTGTAACCACGGATGATGAGGAATTGTATCACATTCTACTTTGCTTAAGAGCACACGGATGGACTCGAAATCTACCGAAAGAAAATAAGGTGACTGGCACCAAGAGCGACGACCCCTTTGAAGAATCATTCAAATTTGTTTTGCCTGGATACAATGTTCGGCCACTGGAAATGAGCGGCGCCATTGGCGTCGAACAGATTAAAAAACTTCCAGACCTCATTCGAGTTCGGCGAGAGAATGCTTCCATTTATCAGGACCTTTTCTCCAATTCACCCCATTATAAAATCCAGAAGGAAATTTCAAAGAGCAGTTGGTTTGGGTTCACTTTCATTTTAAATGAGGATGCGCCTATATCACGCAAGAAATTTGCTAACCAACTCATCGAAGCCGGTGTAGAATGTCGCCCAATTGTTGCGGGAAATTTTGCCAAGAACCAAGTCTTAAAATGGTTCAATTATGAAATCCATGGATCACTCAAAAATGCTGATTTAATCGATCAAAATGGGATTTTTGTTGGAAATCACCATTACCCCATCCAGAAGCAGTTAAAAGGACTTCATGCGCTCGTCGATCAGATCTTAAACTCCTAAACAACTTCACCCAACAAAGCGAGCATCTTCATGAGTCGACGCTCCCATGTATTTTCTTTTACCAGAGCATCACACTCCAAAGAATTGGGCACTCCACATTCTATCGCTTCCGTGATTTTAATTTGGAACTCCTCCGCGCTACCATAAGAATAAAAACAACGATCATATTCTTTCAACGAGTCAATTTTGCTTGCCACAATTGGCTTGCCTGCTGCCATGTATTCAAAGAACTTCATGGGGAACATGGAATTTGTATATTCATTTAATGGCGAAGGAATAATAACCACATCGAAATAACGCAAATAATTGGGTAAATCCTCGTACTTTCGTGGACCAATACAATGCACATTTTTTTGCCTCAGTAACGACACTAAAGCCAAGTCAAATTCGGCCTCGGGCTGACCTTCACCAACCTTACCAATCAAAATCCAATGCCAATCAGGCTTTAGAATTACAGCTGACAGAATGGCTTCGAAATCAACCTTGTAGCTACTCATCGCTCCCACAAATCCCACTCGCGGATGGGGTATTCCCTTCAGATCATCGGGTTCCACAATTGGAGTTCGCGCCTTTGAGAAAAGCTTCTCATCGACTACGTTCGGGAAGAAATAAACTCTATCGCCTGCAACACTTCTGCATCTCGCCTCTATTTTTCTACTCGTACAAAAGACAAAATCAACTGCACGAAGTAGCTCATCTTCATGTTTCAAAATTGAATCACGATCTACACCAGGGGCTGCAGATAAGTCATCCACGCTGTGGTAAACAAGTTTTGATCCGCGAAGCTCTTTCATGAGGGGGAGCACCATCGGATTATAGGTCCAGATGATTGGATTTTTAAGCGATAATCGAGCTTGATGGCGCTTAAGAAAGAATCTCAATAAAACAAAATTTAATTTTTGAACGAAAGCGAATCGATGAAATGGAATGACCAGCGGAGAATAGACATGGAGGTTCGGCTGAACACTACGCACCCCACGAACAGACTTAATGAGTCGCCTGAAAATACGAAGCAAGTCAGCACCTTTCATCTTAGGCCGCCTAAGCCCCATGGACTCAATATAAAAAACTTTGTAGCCTAATTCTGCCAGCTGAACGGCTGTGTGCTGTTTATTCGTCCAAAATGGATTATCCCAATCTGCTGTGGAAAACAGAATTACACTTCTTGATTTCGCTTCAGGTAATTTCATTCAAAAACCAGATTTACTCGCTCTAAATAGAAGCTGATGAGGATCCCCTTTGGTCTCTACTTCAAACCCTTCACCTCGCAAAAGCGCCAAAGAGTCCTCCGGATTTCCAACGTCCGAACGCTGAAGCTCCCCTATCAAATAGCGAATATCCTTAAGTTTGGGTTGCAGGCATTTCAGAATGGGGTATTCCCAACCCTCAACGTCAATTTCTAATAAATCTACTTTTCCAAGGCGTTCAAAAAACGCGAGGGCATCAATCGTTTTTACGACCGCACTTCTAGTAGATGACGCTTCGGGAACTCCAAGCTTGTTTCCACCCGTATTATCACTAGATATCGACAGGGTCGCCTCACCGTCACGATCACTGACTGCCGCCGAGATCACTTCCACTTTACTTTCCAAAGCATTCAGGCGGATATTCTCGGTTAATAATTTGAAATTCTCCGGCTCCGGTTCAAAAGCATATACCTTTCCCGACATATCCAAAAACTGCGTAATCTGAGTCGTAAATGCTCCAATTTGAGCGCCAATATCCACTACTTTTTTCAAGTTCTTGATCTCGGGCCAAAACCAGCTAACATACTCCCCATACACCTCGTCTACAATTCCTTTATCTATGGTCTTGAGACGAACTTTGTACTTCATTCCGTGCCTCTCAATAATACCATATTCATCACTGCCCGCGAGTTGACGAACAGTTTCCTCAAACTCATGCCTCTCGGTTGGAGACAAAACTTCCGGAATGGCCTGGCTCCGAGAGAGAAGATAGAATCCAAACTTCGAATAAACCACTCGGTATTCGTTCAAGTGAGGAAGGATTGAGTTTGCAAGCAATCCCAAAATACCTTGCTGAATCATTAACCAATCAAAGGCGCGACTGGATTGGCTTGCTTGTTCATAGGTAAGAAACTCTGACTTCGGACTCACAAACGAATGAATCCGCTTAAATGCGGGGCCGAGATAATTCGGAACCACAGCCGCAAAATCAGTTTTTGAATTTAAAATAAGAGGAAACCAAAAACGAATTAAACTCTGAACTGACTCATCGGGTGACTGAGATGCAACAATTTTTTTTGCTTGTCTCAGTGAGGCGAAACCGAAAAAATACAAACCGCGATTCAGGAGCGAAACTCCTCGAATCGAGCCGGCCCGAAACAATACTTTTAGAAGTCCGAGGAAGCCCAAAGATTGATAAAAAAGAATAATTTTTTGACGCATGGCAATTCCAAAGATATGTGACTGTCTTAAAAAGAACAACAAAAATGATGTGACGAAAACTATCAAAAAGGCAGCCGCAACTCGCTTGTACTACTGCGGTAGCAATCAGGAAAATAAAGTGTTCCTAACCCACAAACCTATTGAGTCGCCACGCTTGTTGTTGTCACTAACCACTGCTCTTTCCTTTGGTCATAGACCAATCCTTCGAATGCAGTTTTCTCCATCCACTCAACCGGAAGAACCCCAATCTTAAAAGTGTAGCCATTAAAAAATAAGGGGAGCACATCGGTCATCTCGTCTCCGTTGACCAATAATTGTTCCACCTCGTAGACTAAAGTTGGCCTAGGTTGGTTCATTTGCCCGCCGAGTTCTTTCAATTCATTCACGCCCACTCTTCCTCTCAACTCCACCTTGGGGTGTTTCCCAAGTAGAAACTCAAGTCGATCTGTTGAACCACTGATCGTGATGGTTGGCCCACTTAAAAAAGGCTGCCAAGTCTGGCCCAAATCGTGGGGACGGAGTAGACTTTGATCTTGAGGCTCGATTTTCACGTCACTCACTTGAATCGCTTTTTTAAGTTTTAAAGACTGGAGCACTTGCCCGACGAGTTCATTTTGAGAATAAGGAACTACGAACGTTTTACGTTTCAGTTTGCTTAAATCAAGCAACAAAGGCGCTCTCCAAATCTCAGGCAACACTCCAGGCTCATCCGCCATTAAAGCATAATGAAATGAGTTCGCTGAATTCCCCTTCCGAAGATCTTGGGTGCATTCTAGCGACGAACAGCCAGTGGTTCGCAGATCTTGGCGAAAGGCCGCCGATTTCCAAGTAACATTGGTTTGAAGGATCGCCTCCCTTCGATTGAGTTCGTCACGCACTACATACAATTTTCTTCCGAGTTCAGGTTTGCCAGACAAACTATATTTGGGCAGATTTAACTCGTAAATTACTCCTACAAAAAACACTAATGTGACTGAGACTTCTGCAATTTGTGAAAGACGGGGAAAAGCGTTCACCCATTTTTGCAAAATAATAAAAATACTTAAGAAATAAACAGGAATAAATAACACAAGATAACGATCGTAGAATCTGGCGCCCGAAAATGCGAACGCAAGAAAATGAATTAATACCGCAAACCAAATAATTTGAAGTGTGTCCAAGTTTTTTACTGAGGAATTCTTACTCCTTTGGAATACAAACCACCCACCACTGAAAAAAATGAAGATTCCTAGCAATGAGAACGCTGGATGAGGAAGAGCATGATAGAGAATTTCGACCCAGGTTTTTAGGCGCTCCGCTAAGGCTGCCTTTTGGGCATTATCGTGAACCAAAAGAGAAAGCCAAGCCACACTGCCAAACTTAGCTGCATTAGAAATGCTAAAAACAAACCAAAGGATAAATAGCAATTTCCCATTTTTAATGAATTGTACTATCCATTGGAAAAACGCACGCGGCCGTATCAAATCTCTATTTTTTTGCAATGCGAATCCGAAAACAAGCGGCGCCCACAAAGCCATACTATACTTAGTAAAAAATGAGACAAGAAAGAGGTTTGCAATTTTTTTACTACTCTCCGATTTTAAAATGGCTAAAATCAATAACGTCGTAAATAAAAGCATATAGGGTTCACAAAAAAGAGAAACCCCATGCTCCTGAATCAAGGGGAGAGCGAAGGTCATTAGAGCAAAAAGAAAATTTTTAAAAATGTTTTTAGAAAACAGCTCTAGTATTTTTTGGTAAGAAACGAAAGCAAAAAGGAAGCACACCAGTGCGGTAAGGTGGTAGCCAATAGGGCTTGGCCCTAATGCAAAAATACCGGGAATAGGCCAAAATCCAAGCAGAAATGGCTTGTCAAAGGCATAATGAGCCATGAGAAAATCACCACTCAAAATACTCTGAGTCGCACCTAGATAATACCCTTCATCCTCAAAAAGCGACGGGTTAATGAGAAGCCTAAACGACGTATAAATCAGCAACAAAATGCCAGTAAAATTCAGAAAAAACTTAGTCCACTTCATGTGCTTATGGTAATAGATATTAAGATGAAAAAGCTAATGTTTTGTATTGGAACTCGCCCTGAGGCAATTAAACTTGCACCCCTCATTTGGGCGGCACAGGGGCAGAACTTTAATGTATGTATTGTGACGAGTGGCCAACACAAGGAAATGCTCGACCCCTTTCTACAGTTTTTTAAATTGAAAGTGAATCACTCCCTCGATGTCTTAAAACCCAATCAATCCTTATCTGATCTCACCGCAAGCATACTCACTAAAATGCAAATGATCATGCAAATAGAAAAGCCTGATTATGTGTTTGTGCAGGGTGATACCACCACTACCTTTACCTCAGCGTTAGCTGCTTTTTATGAGAAAATTCCGGTCGCGCACATTGAAGCCGGGCTTCGAACCCATGATCGCTATTCTCCATTTCCGGAGGAAATCAATCGTAAGCTCGTCACCCAAATTGCAGAGTATTTTTTCACTCCCACTGAAGAATCAAAGAAGAACCTTGAAAACGAAGGAATCAAAAAAAATGTATGGTTCACCGGCAATACCGGCATTGATGCCTTAAGACTCGCTACTGAGATTTTAATGGATAAAGGGGCACTCCATCCGCCTTCTCTCGAGGCTCATGCGCGCAAAATGATATTGGTCACTTGTCACCGAAGAGAGAATCATGGCGCTCCGTTGCTCAACATTTGTGATGCAATTATTAGAATTGTCCATCAACACAAAGATGTGGATGTGGTTTTTCCTGTACATCTCAATCCTAATGTTCAATCGGTGGTGAAGTTAAAATTGGGGAATCATCCACAAATCAGGCTTGAAAAGCCTCTCAATTATCCAGATTTTGTGTCACTCATGTATCAAAGCACTTTGCTTCTTACCGATTCAGGCGGAGTGCAGGAAGAAGCCCCTTATTTCAAAAAACCTATTTTTGTAATGAGAGAATCCACAGAACGCCCCGAAGGGGTAAGTGCAGGTGTGGCGGCACTCGTGGGTTCAGACACCGATGCAATTGTGAATGCAGTAAATCTTGCGCTCACTGATCAGGGCTATTACCAATCTTTTCAGAAAGCAGTTAGCCCATACGGAGACGGTTATGCTTCACAGAAAATTTTGAGCGCACTCTTTTCATAAAGACTTTTCTTAAGGTCTTTGATTAAATTAGTTCATGAAAAGTAAAATCGTATTTTTATGCCTGATCTTATTAAACGCGTGTGCCACTGGTAGCGTAAACTCAGGAACAGGCCCAGGTTATATTTATACCGATCACACCGAAGGGGTCATCGCCACCGCCAATCAAGCG
>CAIMWN010000320.1 GCA_903845155.1 Oligoflexia bacterium | reverse complement strand
TGCGACTGCAAATGGTGCGACTGCAAATGGTGCGACTGCAAATGGTGCGACTGCAAATGGTGCGACTGCAAATGGTGCGCCTGCAAATGGTACAGCTGTTCCCCCTGCAAAAGCGAGAAAACCCGGTGCTTTGCTTACTCGTGATCAAGTAAATGGTGGGCAAGTATCAAGTGTTGCAAATTCAAACGCGGTGAGCGTCCCTCCTGGAAATAATACTACTATACCTGCGACTACAAATACTGCTGCTGTTCCTGCTGCAAATACAAATACTGCTGCTGTTCCTGCTGCAACTATAAATACTGCTGCTGTTCCTGCTGCAACTACTAATACTGCTGCTGTTCCTGCTACAACTACAAATACTACTGCTGTTCCTGTGGCGATTGTTCCTGCTATAAAACCAAAAAAACCAGGTTCACTAATTCCCCGTGATCAAGTGGCAAATGTTAGCTCTACAAATTCCGTAAATTCTACTCCTGCTACAAATGGCACTAATGTTCCTACTGTAAATGGTACGAATGGCCCTGCTGCAAATGTTACCAGTGTTCCCGCTGTTAATGGCACGAATGGCCCTTCCGCAAATGGTAAGAATGTTCCTATCTTAAAGGGTGCAAATGGCCCTGCTGCAAACGGCACGAATGGCCCTGCTGCAAATGGCACGAATGGCCCTGCTGCAAACGGCACGAATGGCCCTGCTGCAAATGGCACGAATGGGCCTGCTGCAAATGGCACGAATGGGCCTGCTGCAAATGGCACGAATGGCCCTACTGCAAATGGCACGAATGGGCCTGCTGCAAATGGCACGAATGGGCCTGCTGCAAATGGCACGAATGGCCCTACTGCAAAAGGCACGAATGGCCCTACTGCAAATGGCACGAATGGACCTGCTGCAAATGGCACGAATGGACCTGCTGCAAATAGCACGAATGGCCCTACTGCAAATAGCACGAATGGCCCTACTGCAAATGGCACGAATGGCCCTACTGCAAATGGCACGAATGGGCCTGCTGCAAATGGCACGAATGGGCCTGCAACAAATGTCGCGAATGTTCCTGCATCAAACGGCACCAGCAATGAGCACGATGGTATAAAGCCTCTTCCAAGCGATCAAGATCAAACGAGTTTGATGAGCAAACTGGGCTTAGAGCCGAATCAGGTAAAGCAAGTGGCGAGCACGTTACCAAGCGCATCGAGTGTCACTGCAGGAACTTGTGAAGACGAAGCGTTGAAACAACTGCATGCTATTTTGTTACTCGATAAAAAAGATAAAGTCCTTGCTCGATTAATGGAGCTTACTTCTATGCGCCTTGCAAGACGGGCATTGAAAGATGGCGACAGTACCTTGGAAGAATTGGCAAATAAAACAACAGAGCACCTTCAATCTGAAGTCGACAAAATTCCGAGTACGAAACCAACACAAGACCAACTCAAAGCAATTTACGATAAATATGCGAAGGGGCAAGATATTCAAGCCATTCAAGATGATTTAAACAATAGTCTCAAGACCGGAAAGACTGCGTCTTATTGGGCAAAAGGTAAAACTCGACTTCGCAATGGCAATGCGTCGGCGTTTGTACTGGCGATGGCGATCGGAGAGAAGGATTCTGGTTTAAGTGAAGCAGATGCTGCCACTATTTGGGTGATGGAGAAAATGAGACTAGCAGGTGCTGCTCACGATCCTGCTCGTTACAAAGTGGCGAGTGCCAAATACGGAGAAGGAAATCTTCTCAATATTTCTACTCGAGTCGCTCGTTATTTAGGGCTGATTGCAGGTGGCGAGAAAGCAACTGTTCCTGAACTTGATCATAAAATTGGCGACGAAGTAAAGTCACTTCAGGGAGTGATCGACCAAGCTTCTAGCGTCATACAAAATTCACTTGAGGCCTGCATCAAGCTCAGACATAAGGATGACAAGTGTGTGAGTTGCGCAGCTACTGCCGTCACTAATGAAATGGCAGCGTTTAATAAGGAACATTCCACTTTTGATGATATTCAAAAAAGTCTCCTGGAAGTGGTGAACCATTCCGATAATATGACCATGGAGTCGGGTCTGAAGGCGAAAATGGGAGAGGTGCACTTTGACCTTTCAAATATTGCGACAGGAGATGTACCTGAGTTCGGCAACGGCGCGAGCACTCCGCAGCAAAAAAGTGTCATTAAAAAGAAATAAGGGTGAATTTGACACCGGGTAAACTTGTAAAACGACGCAACCCTTGAACGCTGATTTGCATTTATGGAGTGCCAGTGTCACTCTAAAGTAATGAAACCATTGTACCTGCTTGCTTCGTTATTTCTTATCCTATCGTGTTCTCACACCGCACCAAAATCAGACTCTTATGGCGCGCAAAGCAATGCAGTTCCAGCGCATGCGTTTCAGTCGTCCAATCCAAGCCAAATTACGATTGCGGTGGTGGGGCTGAATGATTTTCATGGTTCTCTAATGGCCCGTGAACGAAAACTTGCTGATGGCACGATTGTAAAGAGCGGTGGAGCACCAGCCCTTGCCAGTATGATTAAAATTTTAAAACAAGAGATGAACAATCGAGTGCTCATCGTGGATGCGGGGGATGAGTGGCAAGGTACGCTCGAGAGCAATCAAACTCAGGGAGCAACGGTCGTTGATTTCTATAATCGTATCGGAGTGAATGTTGCGGCCATCGGAAATCATGAGTTTGATTTCAGTATCCCGTCGATGCAGCATCAAATCAGAGGCGCTCATTATCCCTATGTGGCTTCCAATATTCTGATTCACAAAACGCAGCGTCGCCCTTTTTGGAAAAATGTTACTCCCAGCGTGATGATCGATATTCCAGAGTTAGCTCCACTCAGAATTGGGGTGATCGGTGTTTCTACGGTGCAAACTCCGGGGACCACTCGGTACGAGTATGTAAAACATTTGGACTTTGTGGATGCAATCAAACCTGTTACCGATGAATCAGCAAAACTGCGTAAAAATGGGGCAAATTTAGTGCTGGTCACGGCGCATGCGGGAACGACATGTGAGGATAGAGATGGACTGAAAGAGTGGACCTTGCGAGATTCAAATACGAAAGAAAGCAAGTGCAGTAAAGAAGAAGAAATTTACCAACTTGCCGATCACTTAAAGGCAGGCACTTTGGATGGTATTGTATCCGGGCACACCCATCAAGTGATTCATCACTGGTTTAATGGAATTCCTGTTATTCAAGACGAGGCCTATAACCAACATTTTAATATCATTTACTATACTTTCGATGCGAACACCAAAAAGCTGATTCCTGAGTTAACTAAAATTGAAGGCTTGGTTCCCATCTGTGAGGAGATGTTTGAATCACTGAATCATTGCGATGTAAGGCGCTTGCCTGCAGGAAGTTCGCCGAAGCGTGTGCCGGCTCAATTTCATGGAAAAGTGGTGGTTCCTGATCCTGCTATCGCAGATTGGTTAAACCCCATCATTAAGAGTACAGAAAAGTTTAGAAATGATATCTTAGCGACCGCTGAAATGCCGCTCACGCATTTTAGAGATCACGAAGGCGCATTTGGAAATTTAATTGCAGACACCTTACTCGAGAATTCAAAGGCAGATTTTGCACTCGTCAATGGAGGCGGCATCCGCACTTCGCTGGATGCGGGACCCATCACCGCTGACGGCATTTACAGGGCACTTCCTTTTGATAATTTATTGAACGTCATTAAGCTCAAGGGTAGCGAGCTTAAGCTTCTAATGAGAATTGCAACCGCAGGTGGCCATGGATTTATTAGCGTCGCAGGTTTAAAGTTAAAAGTGGTCTCTTATCAAAGAGACGTTGAGAAAACAGATCTCAATGGTGATGGTAAACTCGAGGCTTGGGAGAGCAATCGCCTGCTTTCGATTAAAACGGCCGACGGTCAAGAGATTCAAGACGATAAAATTTATACGGTCGCGACTTTTGATTATTTAGTGAATGGTGGGGATGATCTCAGTTGGTTTATGAAGAGAATTCCTGCAAAAGATATTTCAAAAGAGGGTGCGATGTATTGCCGCGATATGGTGACCGCTCATCTGAAAAAAATGAAGGTGGTCAATACCCACGCTCATCCTTTAGTCGATCCTGCGCATCCACGAATTGAAGTGGTAAACTAGTTTAAAATGAACCGGAATCTTTTTTTTGCTTAGGTATGCCAGTAGAAATCAACAGCGGGCACTACTAATGGGCGTCTATTGCGGACAAGTCTAGATTTTGACTTGGTCTTTTCAAGTAAAGAAGTGGAATGAGTGCAAAAGAGAAAATGATGAGCACATACCACATCATTTGGGTAAAGCTCATCAGGAAGACCTGATTATCGAGGCGGTAGGAAATAAGCTGTAAGGTGCGCGCGGGGATTTGGCTGAGATCGTTGACGCCCATTTTGCTTAAAGCTGCTTGAGTGCCTGGATTGAGAACACTGACATGGCTCCCAAGCTCTACATTATTTTGATGGGAGTTTCGTTCGAGTAAAGTACCGATGAGCGCAATTCCCACGCTTCCACCAATTTGTCTGAGCAAGTTCATGAGTCCCGCCACTTGGCCCAGTTCTACTCCGCGGAATTGACCGAGGACGGTTGCATTGATCGGTACAAACAAGAAGCCCATGGCAATTCCTCGCACGATCAGCGACCAAAAAACCTCATCACGAGTGGTGAGTGACGAAAATTGAGTCATCATGAGCAGCATGACGTCAACGGCGATGATGCCAACAAAGATCAACCATCGAGCGTCGATTTTTGCTAAAGCTTTACCAATAAAAGGCATGCAAAACGCAGTGAGGAGGGCTCCTGGAATAAACATGACCCCAGTTTGCGTTGCATCGAAGTGGAGCACTCGTCCTAGAAAAATAGGAAGTACAAATACAACCCCAAAGAGCATGAATCCAAGCATAAACATCAGCCAAGTTCCATTTCTCACTACCGCTTGCTTAAAGAGTCGCAAATTAATAATCGGATAGGCGATTTTCAGTTCCCACCAAAAGAAAAGAGGAATACACGTTCCCGCAACCAACGAACAGACGATGATCGGGGCAGACTCAAACCATCCATCCGGTTGGCCCCGCTCGAGCACAAACTGAAGACAGCCGATTCCGGCCGAAAGTAAACCAAGGCCTATGCCATCGATTTTTGGCTTTATGACTGGTACTTTAATGGGTTCACCATTGGCATCAAACTCAAGGGGCTTGACGGGGGCAGGTGCCGCGGCAATATTGCTGACATACAAATAGGCCATCATGGCGGTGAGTAAGCCTAAGGGTAGATTGATATTAAAAATGGATCGCCAACCGAAATGATCGGTGAGAAATCCACCCATAGTGGGTCCGAGGGTTGGGCCAACCATGACGCTCATTCCATAAATTGCACTTGCGGTCCCGGCCTTTTCGCGTGGAAATTGTTCTTGTAATAAAGCCTGTGAAGTAGGGAGGAGCGCTCCGCCTGCAAGGCCTTGCAAAATTCTAAAAATAATGAGTGTCGTGAGGTTAGGGGCGAGTCCGCAGGCAACCGAAGTTAAGGTGAAGAGCAAAATACAAGTGATGTAATATTTTCTTCTCCCAATTTGAGCGCCAAGCCACGCAGAAATTGGCAACACAATTGCATTCGCAATGATGTAACCCGTGACGACCCAAGAAACGTCTTCCAGGGTTGCTCCTAGGTTTCCCATCATTGACGGAATCGCTACATTGACAATTGATGTGTCAATGATCTCCAGCAGCGATGCAAGCACTGCAGTTGCGATGATCAGCTTAGATGCGAAACTGAGTTTGAATTCAGCAGCTTCGCCTGCAGTTGTGGTTCCGTTCGCGCTCATGGTTATTTACCGTACTCTTACTTTAACAATTGCAGAGAGGCCACTCCGTAAAAGGTCGATATCGTCTTTACTAAGCGTTTCTAAGTTGATGCGCGTCGGAACACGTTGCACGACTTTAGTAAAATTCCCGGTAGCGTTATCGGGAGGGAGGAGGCTAAAGGTGGCACCCGTTGCGGGATTAATTGCTTGTACTTTTCCTTTAAACTCCCGGCCAGGAATCGCGTCTACTTCAACAGACACACTTTGTCCTACTTTAATTCTTCCTAGATCGGTCTCTTTAAAATTAGCAATAATCCAACGTGAATCGTTGCTGACGAAACCAAGGAGCGGAGTCCCCGGATTGGCCAGCATGCCCACTTCCGCACTTTTTTTAGCGATGGCTCCATCGGCAGGCGCTCTGAGTTGAGTGTCATTGAGCCCATTTTTGCTGACTTCAGAATTTGCTTGGAGTGCTTTTTGTCTGCGGGAGAGTTCCTGAAAATTTGCGAGAGCTGAGTCACGGCTTTGTTGTGATACCGCACCTTCATGATAAAGTGCTTCGATGCGATGGTAATTAATTTCAGCGTCTTTGACGCGTGCACCTAAACTCGCTTCTTCATTTTCAGCTTGATTCGACTTACTTTGATAGTCTTTTGCATCGATTTCTACGAGGGTTTCACCCGCCTTAACTTTTTGGCCTTCTTCTACCAATACCTTTGAAACATAACCCGTTACTCGTGCGGTCATGATCAGGGTATCCGCCTGAATTTGCGCGTTGTCGGTACTTACGTAGAAAATATAATCATAAATAAAATAAACCGCCATGAGTCCAAAAATGGATCCTCCGATGATCAGTCCTTTTTTCTTAGTACTCATTGCAGATTTTTCAGTGGTCGTCATAGTGTTTGTCCTTGTGATAATTCGAGTTTAACTTTTGCTTCTAAACAATTCATTTGTGCGTTTACAATGCCCGCGCGTGCGCGAAAAAGGTCGAGCTCTGCATCGAGTACGTCTGTGGTGGTGCGAATTCCCGCCTTAAATCCAGCTTGGGCAAGGCGTACTGTTTCGGTTGCACGGCTCTGATCTACCTTCTTCGCTTCATAAAGTGTAGAGTTATAGAGATAGCGCTTTTTCCAAAATGCGAAATCAACAGGCGCTTGTAAGTGAGCTTGCATGAGGTTCTTTTGAACCTGGATAGATTTATATTTCTCTTCTTTGGAAAGCGCATACGAGCGGGGATTGAAAATATCCCAAGTCAGAAAAAAACCGGCGCTCCACGATCTTCGGTAATTACTATAATCGGTTAAGGGATCAGAAAGGTTGTTATAATAGTTGTACTGAGCACCTAAGCCTACTTTTGGAATCCAGAAAGTTGAGGAAACCGAATCCATCTCATCGGCCGCAGTCACTTTGCTCTCGAGGGCGATCAAATCTTTTCTCTTTGAATCATCACGGGTATATTCAATGGGCTTGATGGGAGCAGAGTTTGGCGTTTCGAGGTCAGCATCACTCGCTACATCAACGGCCTCAGAAACACCGAGGATTTGAGCTAATTTCTCTTGTGCGATGATGATGTTGTCTTGCGCTTGAAGGAGGTCAGCTTGTGCTTCGCTCAGTTGTGATTCCACTCTGAGAACATCATAGTTGGTAGAAATTCCGCCCTTTTTCATGAGGTTGACTTGTGCTTGATGGTTTTCCAGGGTTTTTAGATTCTGTTCTGCTACCTCTTTTAGTTTTTTTGCAGAAACCACTCTGGCGTATTGGAGTTTCACATCTTGGGCCAGTTGGAACTCGGTCCATTCATAATCCGCCTGAGCGGCATTTTTCAAATCACGAGTCGCACGGTAGGTATTCACGTTTCCGAAGCCATCGAATAAAAGCCAATTAGCCGCGAGGGTGGCGCTTGAACTTGGAAAAATTTGCGGAATCTCGATGACTGGACCGCCGCCAATCGATACATCTAAAAGTTGGTATTTGCGTTCGAAAAAATGATTCGCGGTGAGTTGAAGGGAGGGGAGAAATACGGAAGCACCTTCCGTGTTTTTCCAACGCATTTCGTCCAAACTTGCTTGCGATTTTTGCAGTACTGGAGAGTGCTCGACCGCAGTACTTAATGCTTCATTCAAGGTGTAGGTCTTGGGTTCAGCCTGAACTGCGTGAGCAGGAAATAGGATGAGTGTTAGAGCCGAAAACCCCAGTCCCATAAAAAATGACTCAGATTGGATAATTTGTTTGCGCATATATCGTATAGTACTATACAATATAGGTGTAAGCAAGAAACTTGTTTAAAACTATAGGAATTTACAATGGGTTTAACAGTAAGATTTATTCCAAAGAAAGAGACCATGGATAAGCTGTCCAAGCTGTATCCTGATTTTAAACCCCATTACGTTGAAGCCGTTCAAGCACTGTTTCAACTCAGTAACGATTTAGAGAAGGCAATGGAGGTTCACTTTGCCAGACACCATTGCTCTCGAGCGCGCTATTTAATTTTAATGGTCCTGTATCATTGTACTGAAACTAAAATGCATCCCAATGAAATTGCAAAGCAATTGAATGTTACTCGTGGGAATATGACTGGGATTATTGATGGCATGATAAGAGACGGTTTTGTGGTGAAACATCAGGATAAGAATGATCGTCGCCAGGTGTGGATTGCGCCTACTGAGAAGGCTGAAAAATTCTTAAGTAAAATGCTACCTGATCATTACAAACGCTTGGCTTTATTGATGTCCGCGGTCAGCAAATCCGAGATTGACACTTTCATTCAGACCGCTCGCAAGCTCAATCAATCCATGGGTGTGTTTCTAGAAGAGTGAATCTCATGACTTCCGCCCATGACTAGATTGCATTCCAGATTTCGCCATGAAGGAGGGAAGGGGCGGTAGGGTTGGGTAGAGGCAGATGTTTTCAGTTGTTCGATGATACTTGTAGGAAGCCCTATCATTTGCACAAATTCGTCTAATCCCCCTTCTGTAGTCCATGCTGATAAAATAGTAGCCTCGCTGAGGATTTGATCTACAGGAAGATTGGCTTGTACCACTCTCATGCTAGAAGACTGAATGACAGAAAGGGGTGTTACTATTTTTGATTGTGCGTTTAGCCCATCGCCCGTTCCTAGAAAACGCATTAGCATTCCTTGGAACGCGTGAATGTTCATGGCAGAGAAAGGTTCAATTTCGCCCACGTTGCGCCCAATAGATTGGAATGCATGGTAAACAAACTCGGAACAGTTCATGGAATCAGCATTCATGGCAATTTTGAAGTTATAGGGAGTTTTCTTTTGGATGATTTCATTGATCGTGGCAATTAGCTTTTCTTGATCAGCAGGATTGAGTTCAAGAGTGGGTTCAATGACGGTTGCTTCTAATTTTCCGTCAGTAGAGGTAGCGGTGCGTGCGAGGAAATCTGCAATTTTGCTTTTCTGAGCGTTAGGTGGTGTCTCTTCGTAAACAAATACGCCATCCGGCTCCACAACCACTAATCCCACATGCCCATAGCGACTACCGGTACCCGCTTCGAATAGGAATGTTGAAGGATCTGATTTCATTTCGGACACACCGATGACTTGTCCCGTTTTCCAAGTAATGGTTTCGAGGCCTGGGAATGAGGTGGCAGCGAAAACGGAGTTAGTATTGAATATTACCAACAAAAGCAGAATGCACAGTTTGAAGAAGTACTTCATCATCATTTGTTTTTAGATGGGCAATGCTTTGATGTCAACGTCAGCAAGAAGTAATTGCGATGAAAGTGATGTTTTTTAAATAAATTCAATTGAAATAGTTGAGTAGGTACAATTGGATGAAGGTTCCTCGTAGCCGATTTGATCACAAGGGCTTTAAATCTTTACTTCAGTGCGCGTCAAGTAGAGCATGCTTGAAATAAGCGCTCACTTCGCACAAAACGATTACATTCTAAATGTCCCAAATTTCACTTCTGGTATCGGTGCGTTCAAAGCCGTATTGAATGCGAGCGCCAGGTGAGCGCGTGATTTCCAGGGCACAATGATTCCATCATCCCACAAGCGTGATGTCGCGTAATAAGGCGAGCCCTCACGCTCATATTGTTCCAGAATTGGTTTTTGAATCGCGGCGATGTCTGCATCGCTTAATTTTTTTCCTTGAGCGAGCAGTTGTTCGATTTTTACTTGCGACAACACATTGCCTGCTTGTTCACCACCCATCACGCTGATGCGTGAGTTTGGCCATGAGAATAAAAAGCGGGGAGAGAAGGCGCGTCCGCACATGCCGTAATTTCCGGCGCCAAAACTTCCGCCCACGAGCAAGGTGATTTTTGGAACATTGGTGGTGGAAACCGCAGTGACGAGTTTTGCGCCATCCTTTGCAATTCCGCCGTGTTCGTATTTTTTACCCACCATGAAGCCCGTAATGTTTTGTAAAAACAACAACGGAATTTTTCGCTGAGAGCAGAGCTCAATAAAATGCGCGCCTTTTTGCGCACTTTCAGAAAATAAAATTCCGTTATTTGCAATAATACCTACCGGGATTCCATGCAAATGAGAAAAGCCGGTAACGAGCGTACTGCCATAATTCGGCTTAAACTCATGAAACCGCGAACCATCCACTAAGCGTGCGATGATTTCGCGCACATCGAAGGGTTGTCGTAAATCTTTAGGTAAAATACCCGCAATCTCGCGTGGATCATAATGTGGATCTTCGGGCGTGCTGCGCTCGAGAGAGAAGGGGGCCGCTCGATTTAAATTGGCGATGATGTCGCGTGCAATCTCAAGCGCATGTTCATCGTTCTCGGCTAAATAATCGGCCACACCCGAAATGCGCGTGTGAACATCGCCACCACCGAGTTCTTCCGCAGTCACGATTTCACCTGTTGCCGCTTTCACGAGCGGTGGGCCACCTAAGAAAATCGTCCCTTGGTTTTTTACAATAATCGTTTGCTCACTCATGGCGGGAACATAGGCGCCGCCTGCAGTACATGAGCCCATCACCACTGCAATTTGAGGAATCCCGAGAGCGGAAAGATTTGCCTGATTATAAAAAATACGACCAAAGTGTTCGCGATCGGGAAAAACTTCTGCCTGAAGCGGCAGAAAGGCTCCTCCAGAATCCACTAAATAAATGCAAGGGAGTCGGTTCTCGCGTGCAATCTCTTGCGCGCGAAGATGTTTTTTCACCGTCATCGGAAAATAAGTGCCGCCTTTTACGGTGGCGTCATTTGCCACAATCATTACTTCGCGACCATGCACGCAGCCCACTCCGGTGACTACGCCGGCGCCGGGAGCGGCACCTTCGTACAAATCAAAGGCAGCTAAAGCCGACAGTTCTAAAAAGGGGGTGCCTGGGTCAAGAAGTTTTTGAATACGATCTCTGACAAAAAGTTTGCCGCGTGACTCGTGTTTAGTTTGAAGGTCTTTGCCTCCGCCTGCGCGGGTGCGAGTCAGTTCATCTTCTAGCTTTTTAATTTCACCTAAGTGAAATGCTTCGTTCGATTTAAATTCGGCACTGCCCGTTTGGATCTGCGATTGAATGATTGACATGCATTCAGTGTAAGTTTATTCGCGGATAAATTCAAACACGAAGATCTTGCGGGTCTTCTCTAAGCGTACTTCAGGGCGATGGGAGCTTTCCTCCACATCGAAAGTGAAATCAACACGGTGAAAGCCCAACTTTTCTAGTTCTTTCAGTGCTTTTTCTAGGTAAACTCGGCCCGGGTCCGAGAGGTAGATGGAGCCTTTAGGGCTGACCAAGCGAGCTAAAGCGCGAGCGAGTTCTTCGGGATGGCGACTTTCATAAAGTACGTCGCTAGCGAGTACGAAATCATACTGGCCCATGGTGATTTTATCGGAGTGGGTATCGGGCGCCGACCAATCCCATTCTTGATAATCAATGTTCACTTGATTTAATGTTGCGTTTTTTGCAACCCATTCACCCACATCCGGATGAAAATCGGTAGCCTGCATAAATGCACCAATTTTAGCCGCTAAAATCGCAGGAAGGCCAAGCCCGCATCCCACTTCAATGCCTTTTCGCTTAGTGAATTGAGATTTTCGTTCGCTCATAAAAGTGGCAAGAGCACGGCTCGACGGCCAGATGATGCCAAAGTAGGGACAAAGGTTTAAAAGTTTTTCTTCTTCTTCTGGAGTTTTCGGATCGTATTTTTTACAAATTTCATCGAGTGCCTTGTCCATGTCTTTGAGTGCATGGATGTGAATAGGAAAGGACCCGATTTTCTCGATAGACATAATGGTTTCGTAATTGATGAGCACAAAATGAGTATACCGGAAGGGGCTTTACCCTTACACTAAAAAAGAACATGGGCACCTTTTTAGTGATTCTCTCTGCACTGGGCTTTTCAACGCTCGGCATTTTTGGAAAACTTGCGTTTGAGGCGGGTTTTACTAGAAATCAGACCCTCCTTTGGCGCTTTCTTTTCGCACTCCCTTTTTTATGGCTCATTTTGCTCATCACGCGTTCTTTGCCGAAACTGGGTGCGCGCGAGGGTCGAAATTCATTTTTGAGGGCGGTGGCGCTCGGGATGGTGGGGATAGGGTTTGAGGCAACACTTTATTTCCTTACCCTGAAAGAAGTGGGGGCGGCCCTGACCGGGATTTTCTTGTATTTGTATCCCTCTTTTGTCGCGCTGATCAGTCATTACTTTTTGAAGCAAAAACTGAGTCGCTCCCAATGGCTGTGTATCGCGCTTTCGCTCTTGGGTTGCGTGCTGACTGCTGACTTGCAAAATTTCGGATCGAGTGAATGTAAAGTTACTATGCTTGGCCTGATTTATGGGGTTTTGACCGCACTTTGGTATGCAGTCTATTTGTTAATGGGATCAAGAGTGAGTAAAAATGAAAACCCACTCACCGTGAGTGGGGGAGTGACGGCGGGTAGTTTTCTCATTTTTGCAGTACTCACTGGCTACGAAATTTTCTTTTCAAGCGCACCTAGCGTGAGCTTAAAAGTTCCGATGAGTATGTCTGAATGGGGAGCAATTCTGGGGATCGCACTCTTCTCCACCGTCCTTCCATTCACCACTCTTTATGCCGGCATGAAGCGAGTGGGTCCAACTCAAACAGCGATCCTTTCCACTCTTGAAATGGTATTTACCATCATTCTTGCTGCGTTGTTCCTTGGCGAAAAATTGACGGTTCTGCAAAGTTTCGGCGCGTTTCTCATTTTACTCTCCGTAATTCTGATTCAGCGAGTGACCCCAGCAAAAAGGTGAAGTTTGCTGCGCAGTTGACTTGTCTTTTTCAGCTCTCCCTATGTTATCATCAACTTATATGCTCATTGATCCACGCACGGGTTCGCACCCTGCCATTCGTTTTGAACAGCACCCTGCAGTACGTGGTGAAATTTGTAATCTCGACGGTAAGGATTATCGTGAATCGATTATCGGAGAAGACGTGGGGCGAACGCTTCAGGATGTGTCCAAGCAAGACCCGCGACTTCTTTTAGAGGAAACCCTTTATCTTGAGCGCTTGCGCTTAAAGAAAAGCAGAAGAGCATGGTGGAAGTCGCCCTATCTTGCGAATCGAAATCGTCAAGATCAGAAGTTCATCAAAAAAATTCAAGCGGGTTTGAAAAATGCGAATGGGGTCGAGGAGCATCAGGAGTTAATGAAGGCCTATGCCCGCCATTTTTCGACTGAAATTTGTGGGAATTTCGAACCTAAAGTTTATGATTTTGCGATTCGTGCCGTACCCTGGATGTTTAGTTGGTTGCTCAATGCTGCCAGTTTAAAGCGCTTTTTGCCCTGGGGAATGAGCGAAAGTTTACAAACGCGCATGCGGGTCGTGGGTGAGGTCGAGCAACTTCAAAAGCTTTCTAAAAAAGGAACTATCCTTTTAGTGCCCACACATTTAAGTAACATTGATAGTATTCTCATCGGGTACGTGATTCATCTCATGTCACTCCCTCCATTTGCGTATGGCGCGGGACTGAATTTATTTAGTAACCCGATTTTGAGTTTCGCGATGAGTAGGCTCGGCGCTTACACCGTGGATCGACAAAAGGTGAGTAGCATTTATAAAAACTCACTCAAAAATTATTCCACATCCATTTTAAAGCGCGGAATTCATTCCATCTTTTTTCCGGGCGGCGGACGCGTGCGCAGTGGTGCGATTGAAAGTCACTTAAAATTAGGTCTACTCGGAACTGCACTTCAGGCTCAAATTGAGCGTTATCAGGAAAATCATCCCACGCCCAATATCTATATTGTACCGATGGTGATGAACTATCACTTTGTCTTTGAAGCTTCATCTTTGGTGGAAGATTATTTGGAGCAATCAGGCAAGCATCGCTTCATGCCGAACGATAGCAGTGAACCTTTCCCGTTTTTTAATATGCTCAAGTTTTTTTGGAAACTCTTTTCAACGCGTTCAGAGATCTGGGTGAACGTGGGCAAACCACTCGACGTATTTGGAAATTTTGTAGATGAAAACGGAGCCTCGATCGGGCCGAATGGGACCATCATTGATCCTAAAAGTTGGGTGATGTCAGAGGGTGAATTGAAAGCGGTTCCGCAACGCGATCGTGAGTACACGCGAATATTAGGCGAGAAAATTTCTGAGCGTTATCGTGCAGAAAATGTGGTACTGAGCTCCCACTTGGTGGCTTTTTCGTTTTTTCAGGCTTTAAGAAAACAGTATCCACAGCTTGATTTATACCGCTTTTTAAGGCTTTCTCGTGCTCAAAGAATGATCCCGATGGATCGCTTTTATGAAGAAGCCGCTCGAAGTTACGAAGTGGTGAAAAAAGCCGTAGATGAAGGTCGACTTTATTTAAGTGATACCCTCCGCTGCGGGGATGTGAAGTTATGGGTAGAAGATGGAGTCAGGCAGCTTGGGCTCTTTCACGCTACCAAGGTGGTGCGGGTGGAAGACAATGTCATGGCCGCAGACGATATGAACTTAGTTTATTACTATCGCAACAGGCTCACGGGGTATGGATTCGGAAAGCTCGACGAAGCCTCTCAGTCACGAAACTTTTTGGGAGAAACCGATGAAAAAGGCTTTTTGGTCTAATGCAAATATTGCAGTTCTAGGTGGGGGTAGTTTCGGTACGGTGCTCGCCAACCTTGCTGCCCAAAATTGTGCGTCGGTAACGATGTATGTTCGCGCGGAAGAGCAAGCGCGAATGATGAACTCTACACGGTCTAACCCTGATTATGTGAAAGACTTGGTGCTCAATCCTAAAATTAAGGCCGTGAGTACCCACGAAAAGATTTTTGAGCAGGAGATTCACCTACTCATTTCGGCGCTCCCTTCGCATGCAACGCGCAGCCAAGCGAAGCTGGTCGCGAAGTTCATGAGTGGCCGTGAAATTGTACTTCATGCGACTAAAGGAATTGAAGAGCAAAGTTTAAAGCGAATTTCTACGGTGCTAGCAGAAGAGCTTCCAGTGTGTAGAATCGGTGCTATTTCTGGGCCAAATTTAGCAGGAGAAGTGGTCAGACAAGATCCGGCCGCGACGGTGGTGGCTTCGGTGTTTGATGATGTGATTGAGGCGGGCGAAGCGGTGCTCTCTACGTCTCGGTTCAGAGTATACACCGCACACGACATTATTGGCGTAGAGTGGGGCGGCACGCTTAAGAATATTTTTGCGATCGCGAGTGGGATTTTGGATAGCTCGGGCTTTGGATGGAATACAAAATCTTTTCTTTTGTCACGCGGGCTTGCCGAGATGGTTCGTTTCGGTATGGCGATGGGTGCGAGTGCGGAAACATTTTTAGGATTATCGGGGATGGGTGATCTCATCGCCACTTGTAGTTCGAATCAATCTCGGAATTTTAGGGTGGGCTATGCGCTCGCCAAAGGCGAAAAGTTAGAAGACGTGCTGAAGGACTTAGGTCAAGTGGCAGAGGGCGTACGCACCACCCGCATTGTTTATGAGTTCGCAAAAGCGCGCAAAGTTGAAATGCCCATTACTGAAGTGGTTTATAATATATTACAAGGCATCTGGACAGTAGAGCAAGGGGTGCAGCACCTGATGACGAGACCGCTCGTTCAGGATGAGTGGGGATAGCACATGAGTGAGTACGTGGGTGGGGATAGCGCATGAGTGAGTACGTGGGTGGGGATAGCACATGAGTGAGTACATGGGTGGGGATAGCACATGAGTATGAAAGAGAAATTGTTAGAGTTGCTCGGCGTCGAGCCCTTGGTTCTTCTGACTTTACTCGCGTTGGTTTCACTTTTTATTTATAAAGTGTTTATGAAGAACGTGAACGATGATCGTCATCGTTCTTTGACTCGATTATTCAAAGCGCTCTTCGCTACTTATCTCACTTTTATTTTCTTCTGGGCAATTCAGTATTTTATAAGCACGAATGAAGTCGCACTTTTTAATCGATTCTACAATTATTTTGGCTTGGCGACCGTTGCACTCGGCGCACTTTTCTTTGTTCGCATCATTGAAATCATGGTGTTTCAGTATTTGTTTTTAAAGAGCATGAAGGCGGGAGTTCCAGTATTGCTTGTGAATTTAGTGACCCTGATTCTTTCTCTTTTTATTGTGGCTTGGCTTTCTACTTCGGTGTTGGGTGTGCGGTGGGCGCCCTTACTGGCGACTTCTGCAATCGTGTCGGTGGTGCTCGGTCTTGCGCTTCAAGATACGCTTGGCAATTTGTTTGCGGGTGTAGCGCTGCAATTTGATAAGCCCTATGAGATTGGCGATTGGATTGAAATCCATGGCGATAAAAGCTATGCGGGCGAAGTCCATGAAATTTCATGGCGGGCGACGGTGCTTTATGGTTTCTTTGATGAAGTGATTACTTTGCCCAATCGACTCGTTTCTCAGTCAGAGATTTCAAATTTTTCTGCGCGTGAAAAGCCCATTTACAGGGGCTTAAGTGTTTACTTAGATGCAAGCGCCAACGAAGAGCAAGTGAAAGCAATTTTTGTTGAGGTGTTAAAGCAAACCACCGGTGTGCTCCAACATTTGAGCCACTATGTGATGTTAAGGGAGCTTACCGAGAAGGGTGTGCACTGGCGTTTATTTTACCCCATTGTTCATTATGGGCAGCAGTACACGATTGTAGATGAGATTCTCATGCGCTCACAAAGTGAATTTAAAAAGGCTGGCGTTCAAATTGCGAAGCTAAGAGTAGATGCAGAGGCTCGGGCGAGTGAGCGGTAGTCGAATCGCGGGCGAGTGAGCAGTCGTTGAATTGTGGGCGAGTGAGCGGAAGTCGAGTCGCGGGCGAGTGAACAGTCGTGAATGCGACTGAGTCGTCGTTTAGACTAGATTTTAGCCCGTCCCACGAGCCGGTGTATTCGGAGTAGAATTTTGAAAGCATTTTCTTACTTAAGTTAATAAATCGTTTTTTATGATCAGCGTAAGGCGCATGAACGTTCGACCAATTGAAGTGATTCACTTGCTTTGAGTAAATGAATGTTAGCATGCTTCTGTTTAGAGTTGCTTTGCTTATCGTCATAATGACGCAGCTATTCTGGGTTGATCTGGTATTCAGTTTAATTATTTGCTCTGGCATTGTTGGTGTTGGTGTTGGTGTTGGTGTTGGTGTGGGTGTGGGTGTGGGTGTGGGTGTGGGTGTGGGTGAATAGCACGCATCACTGATTTATAAAATGTGAACGTGTTGAAACTTTTCTTTGATTCACAAATGGGCATTTAGAAGCAGGCGAACATAACTAAAGCCTTAGGTGCTTTTTTACTGCAATTTTGAGGATTTCATGTTATGTTTTTGATGTGAAAAATGCTTCAAATTGGCTCAAAAATGCTATTTTAGATTTAAATTCCCTTCTGGAAAAGGAGCGCAAGATTGGCGTTCAGATTTTAGAATTATTGCTAGAAATCGAAACCAGAAAAGCTTACGCAGAATTAAAGTACGATGGTCTTTATAGTTTTTGCGTTAAAGAATTAAAATTTTCTGAGTCGCAAGCCTTTCAGCGCATCCAGGCAATGCATGCATTAAGAACAAACCCTGAACTCAAAGAAAAAATTGAATCAGGCAGCATGAGTGTGTCTACAGTTGCGCAAGTCCAAGTAATGATCAGGCAAGAACAAGCGCAAGGGGCGAAGCTGAGTCACGTCGAGAAGAAAAACCTATTTAATCATTTCGATCATAAAACTTCAAAAGAAGTAAAAGAAGAAATTCATGTAATGAGGGGCGAGAAAATTAAATGCCAGCTCGTTCTCGAGCTTGATGAAGAGGCCGAGCGTTTGTGGAAGGAGTTTAAGGCACACACTGCTCACCAAACAAGATGCGATCATTTAAATGCATTCAAAGTGTTACTAAAGAGTTGGATGACCAATTCTAAATCTCAACGCAGTGATTCTTGGTCAACCAAACTCTTAAAACGTGAACTCATTAAGCCCAAGCTTCTTTCCCGCTATATTCCAAGCACGATCAGGCAGCAAATCTTTGCCCGGGATGGGCACCAGTGTACTCAATGTCATTCCACTTATGCGCTTACGATCGAACATATCGTTCCTTTTGCTTTAGGTGGCACGAGCGAACCCGAGAATTTGAAAACATTATGTCGTTCGTGTAATCAATACCAAGGTATAAAAGTATTTGGGCAGGCGGCGATGAAAAGGGAAGTGCGCTTATAGTTTAGAAAGTATTATGAATATCTGCGGTCCAAAATGATATTAAGCCTACAATTGAATTTTTTCAATTAGGTCATCTACTGTAAATAAATGCCCCTGTCCATCAGCTGAAATGGTTCTTATATTATTTTTGAATTGCGTAGAGTAGCTATCCCTATAAATTGGACCGCCTGGAGCGCCACTTCTAATAACCGTACTCACCATGTGAGTTGAATTATCAATTTTTCTAATCGCATAATCGGATTGAGCCGCATAGATGACATCGTATCCAGCTGATGAATCAACCGTAAGGCCTACGATTTGATAAAAAAAAGCATAATTAAATGGTCCATCAACAGTTTGAGTGGTCCCTGAATAACCTATAGTACTGATAGGATTACCCGCAGTATCCATTGAATAAATTATATAGGGGGAGACGTTAAGTGAATAGTAAATGACACCTCCTTGCACTTTCGCAGCTGGGCTGTCAATTGGGCTGTATGCAAGACTCGATATTGAATAGCCACTTCCTAGAATTTGGGAACAGTTTAATGGCGAAAGGGTATTGTCACACGAAAAAATAAAATTGTTACCTGCAACCAAAAAGAATATGGTTCCTTTATTGTTAACAATGATTTTCGAAGGATAGTAACTTGATAAGCCATTAGCAGCAACAGGATTAAAACTAAATACATTCCCAGGAGAATAGGTAGCCTCATAGACGTACTGATTATTGTTATCCACAGCATAAACATGATCTGCTTTACCAAAATTCACCGCAGTGAGGTCTGTGTATACGTTATTAAGTGAGTTGGTCGTCGAAGGCATAGGGGTCCCTCCGTTATCGTAAACGTTAATTTGATAGAGACCGGTAGCAGTTTGATCAACTCTGTAAATATATCCGCTAGTAGAAGCAGTGGCGGCAAGCATCGTTCCAGAGGGATTCGAACCTAGACTTATTTGACTCACTATTACCGGGCTTACATCCGCGATGATTGCGGAAGTTCCGGGGTCAGGAGCGTCAACGGAAATTCCAGATGCTTGCTTAAAATCATAGCTATTGCTGATTTGATTAAAGGGCCCATTTGTTTCAGTGGCAACGGAACTATTATAAAGATTAAGAGTGAGTCGTAAGTTTTGGCTGGGATGAGTATCATCTGAATCAGGAATGAAAAGTGTATTTGCCGTTGACAACGACCAATGAAATGCCGGATCCGCAAAATATTGGTGGATAAAGTTCCCATTGCCTGAAGTATCAAATAAGTAATCGATTTCTAGCGAGCGGTTGGTATAAGTAGAGCAAACTGGGCCTGTGCAATTGAATTGTACCTCTCTAAAATTTACATTAGGGCAATGCTCTGGCGAATAGGGGCTTTGATTTGGGTCTTTATTCTTGCAATTATATTGGGCATTCGCGCCCGGGTCTGTGGGTGGATGCGGAACCTTGCTCGTTATCATGTCAATGTTAGCATTGGTAATAAAAAGATTGAGATTGAGATTGGGTAAGTCACCAGTAACGGTTTGCAGAGTGTGCCCCATCAGTGAATAGCTTTGGTTGTCGGTGCCCCCATTACTAAAGGGGCATGTGCCGTCCGCAGCTACGGCGCCATCAGACGCAGTTAATGCTCCCGCAATTCCAAATTCATAACTGGCGCCGGTTGGTACTTTGAAAGTGATTGGATGGTCAATACTTGAATCACTTAACCATCCCGCCGGACCTCCGGAACTGGGGTTATCGATGCCTGAGGTCCCCGTTGCCAGAGCATCAGTAATTAAATTTACTTTCTGAGTAATGAGTTGGTAGGGATTCGTCTGTTTATAATATGCCAGAACTTGTGGCTGCACGCAGGTAGTAGTTATGGAAATTTGACTTGAAATCTGCTTCATCAAGTTTTTAATTGGGCTTGGTTCTAGCCCGGTAAACAAACGCACGGTTGAAGTGCCTGATGGCGAACCGCAGGCGCTCAATAAGTAAGTTGAACATAAGACGAGCATAAGTGAAACAAAACTCGAAATTCTCATAAGTAAATAAATCGTACTTTAGTTCAACCTTTTTTTGCAAACCTTAAAAAAGATGGTACTTTTTAGCTCATGAACAGTAGGGGGCGATGGTGTACAGTTTTACTTTTATGTTTAGCCATGTGCTATTGGGGCAATAGTGTAGCATCTGCTAGTGAGCCGCAAAAGGCTAGGACCAAAGAAGATACCAATAACGAAGTAGTGAGAACCTACGCACAGGTTTATATTGAGCAAAAAGATTAT
>CAIMWN010000319.1 GCA_903845155.1 Oligoflexia bacterium | reverse complement strand
GGAATCAACTCCAGCAGCAAAAGCGGAACCACTGATCAACAATGCTAGAACGACACTTAAAATACGATTAGCCATACCCTCGATACCCCTTTTTATATGGCGCAGTAATAGCATGTAAGCACAGGCTTTCCTATCCCTTTTTCAGAGGGAGATCTTTTTGATTTTTACATGCGTATTCAATAAGTTAAGTGCACTTTGCCCCCAGTAGGCCGCAGTCTCCGTTCTCGCATTTGGGGAGGTCCTAAATCGCTCAACTCCCTCTTCAATTGGCTGATTTGAAAACAGCCAAAATCCATCAAACTGCCCGATCCGCCGCTTCATGGCGCGCTCAATTTCAGCCGCAACCCTTCCCATCGTATACCGCACATTTACTTCAATCACCGGAACCACGAAAGGCACGCCCGCTTCATCGAGCGCAATCAAAGAGTCAACACCTACAGGTCCAACATAGTGCTCCGCTTTCAGGATCTCTATCACTCGAAGGCAAGCATCGTCGATGAGTGTCTTGTTTTTCTGAAGGCAATTCCAAAATATTTTAAAGTCAGCATGCTTTGCCCAGGTGCCTAAAAACGCGCCTTGGTACTGAAGTTGCTCATCGACTGCAAAAAACCTGGGTTCAAAGATTTGATGAGTACCATCTGCACGGATTTCCAATTGTGATGAAAAATCGATTAGTTTCTCGTAATAGGGCTCGATCACCACACCCTTCTCTTTCGCGATCCGTTTTATGATTTTTAAAACCAGGGCCTCATCTTTTAAGCTGTCAGAAGAAAACCGCAAATGGCCGCGGCCACTGGTACTTACCGCAGTCTTCAGTAGGAATTCGCGCTCAGGATCAAGGAGAATATCAGACTTCCATTTCTCAAACTGCGCGCTTTCTTTCATAACGATTCCCGCAGTATTAAGTTTCTCTTTCCACCATGCTTTTGAAAATAATTTTTCTTCAAAAAGGGAAAGGTCCCCTGGAGGCTTTACTCTGGCTTTCTGCCGAATCCCTTCAAACCGATTCCATGCACTTCGTCCAAACCCCCAAGGCTTAAACTGATGAAAAGCTACATATTTGTCGCCTTCACTCGGACGCGTGATGATTTCGGGCAACTCACCCTTCCATTCAAAAATTTCTTTCAACCACGCAAGCGGCGGACGCTTGGGGAGTTCCACTACATCCTCTTCATGCGCAAGCCAAAGCATGAGGGGACTCAGGTCTTCAATTTTCCGTTTTAACGAAAGCGGTAATTCAGCAAACTGCGATTCCACTTCGCATTGAGGATTGAAAAAAAAGTAATCAGGCACCCTGCCCCGCGAACCTCCAGCAATTCTCATCTCATCGATAAAGGTTTGGCTAAAACCAGCCTGCTTCCGCGACTCTTCTGAGAAAAAATGTGCGCCCTTGGCCCGCCGTGGAGTAATAGGAAACGGAAGTGAACTCGAATAAGATTCCCATTCCGTTTGAGAAGGATCACGCCACTTCTGAAACCATTTATACCCGTGAGCGACGTGTTTCACTTCGTCGTCGTGAATGACTCTTAACAGCTGAGCAGTCGTTTCATCCGCAATTTCATTTTCAAAAATCGTTGCGTACTCAAGTGCAAAATCAAGATTCGCTTGTTCAAAAGTGAGACTCATCCGGGTTACGAAATCGAGCGGAGTTTGCATGCTCTGCAGCGTTTTCCAAAAATAAAAATTAAGTGGAAAATCACCCAAACTGACTCCGCATTCGTTCATTCTGTGCAAATACAATTTCATGTGTCGTTGTTCATCTTGAATAGTTCCCCACACACCCTTTTTAAATTCGAGAGGAGCATCTGGGAACTTAAGTAAAGTAAAGGCCATGGTTTCGATGGCGAGCAGTTCGTGGTTGGCAAAAAAGTGCAGAAGTTTTCCACGTGATGAAAGTATTTTCAATTCTGACTTTTTTGGAAATGGGGAAGCTTGCTTGATACCGCCTATTTCGCCGTTCAATCCGAAAGCAAGCACACCACTGCGCGAAGGAGTTGTGGGTAGCTCTAGTTTAGTTTTTAGCCATTCTATTTCTGAAAAGGGAATCGTTATGCCTGCAAGTTTATCTTGAAGGGATCCGCCCATGAGGATTTGCTTTAATATTTCGGTGGATGAAATCATCTCCCTACATTCATAACACAGACCATGAAAATAAACGAGATTGGTTGAAATCGCACATCAAATCCATTACGAAGCAATTCGCAAAAAAACATTCTGCAAAGAAACATCCGAGCAATTTACTATTGTATCATTGTGTAAAAAATTGTATACTCCGCTCCATGAAAATTAACCCTTCCATTCGGTTCCTTTTTTTACTCAGCTTGAGCCTTCCTTTTTTAACCATGAGTAACGCGCGAGCATCCAATATTTATATCATTCAAACCGACCGTGCCTATCAAAAACATGTAGTGAACTCAACAGTACCCGTAGTGGCTATTTATTACAGCGAGACCTGCCCTCACTGCCAAAACTATGAATCTGAGATTGAAACTGCAAGCGATCGCTACAGTGACAGTGAACTTACGTTCGTAAAAATTAATACCGCCTATATCAGTACGGGTGCACGCTCGGATCATGTGCCTGAAACTCAACTCATTCAGAACAATCGCCGAGTGTATGACCATATTGGCGAAATGCGCTCACGTGATCTGGTCAATGCGATCAGCGATACGCTTTCTATTTCACCCACGCCCTAATGGAATGAAGTAATACGCGCGGAAGCTCGTTCATTTCTCTGACTTCAGTAAAGCGCCCTAGCCCTGAATCGGCAATCTCTCGCATAATCTCGCGCCCAGTCGGATCTTTTCCAATTTTTACTGCATACACAAAAGGAAAACTCGCGGCAAGCGCCACGGGGTGCTTCCCTTCAGTATACCGTCCATCACTCACTAAGATCACGCGGGCATTTTGATAGCCACTCGCCTGGATCCATTCTTTTGCAGTCAGCAAAGAAAGTTCGATATTGGTAAATCCACCAGGCGGAATGGAAAGCAAATGTTCGACGCATTCTTCAGGGGTAGTGACTTCACCGAATTTCTTAATTGCATGAACCTCAGAATCAAACCCCAAGATTGCAATACTTTCTTTGGGTAAACTCATGGCCACGGCAGCAACGGTGACTCCGAGGAGTGCCAACTTTTCACCCTTCATGCTTAGACTAGTATCGAGTAAAAGAATCAGCCCATGATCCCGCTCGCGCCTCGCTTGATAGATGGGTTCAGGAGTGAGTACGCCTGATGACAAAAAACCTTGAGTGAGAGTTTCTTCTACGTCGAGCTCGAGCGATTGCACGGTATCGGGTAAAGACTGCAGTTCCGACTCCGTGTAAAATTCATAATGATAAGGTTTTTGAATGGGTCCAAGACTCTCACGTGCGCGATTCATCACCGATCGGATCGCTTTCTCACCCATTTCCCTTTTCTGCTTTGGCTCTAAATATCCATAACGTTGAATATCGCGATAGCGAATCGCTAAATCCCAATCATCTTTTTTATCGTGCCCAGAGGGATCGTCTTGCAAGCCCGCTTTTTTTCGGTCGTCTGAACTTTCACCGGGCTGCTCTTCATCATCGTCGTCCGCGATGGAATCCGCATAATAAACCAGTTTCTCATCACGAAATTCCCCACCTTCACTGGTAGTCGATTTACGCCTTAACTGGACTTTTTTTTTAACTCGATCTTTAACTCAGCGATGATTTCATCGAGCAACACCGAATAAGATTGATTTGAAAATTTACCCACTTGAAGCTCAATCCGGTTCGCAAGCACTGATTTTGCAATCGTCCAAAACGCCGACTCAAATTGATTTTCGTCAAAAGCTTTCTCGCTGAGTGCTGTTGCCTTCATGAGCTGTGCAATGGATATTGCGGCTCTAATCGAGGCTCCTCTTTTAATTTTAGGAAACGCGCGCGTGAGGCGCATGAGTGCAACCGCGTATCCAATCGTCTTAGTTTGAAGTTCGCTTGAAAAGTTCTTGCCCCGGGCTGGACCAAGAGAAGACGCTACTATTTCTTGCTCTTCTGCTTCAGAAAGATATTGAATGGAAACCCACTCTAAACGATCGAGTAGCGCTTCAGACAGAGGTGAAGTAGCCACAAACTCACGCGGGTTTTGGGTGGCGATCACACAAAAACCATCCTTTGCTTTCAGTTCACCTAAAATCGGAATTTGAATTTTCCGTTCATCGAGGGCCGGTAACAATACATTTTGAACCATCTCGGGCATGCGGTTTAATTCGTTGATCAATAAAATAGAACCTTCGCTCATGGCCTGATAAAGTGGCCCAGGCAGAAAACTTTCCTGCACAAAACCCTGGTCCATCACTAATTTTGGATCAAAAGAGCCGACGAGCTTTTGCTCTGTAAACCTTCCATCACCATCCACGCGCACGACCTGAGAAGACAGCGCATGTGCCACCGTCAATGCTAATGTTGTTTTACCCACACCCACAGGCCCTTCTAGCAGCACATGTTGGTGCGCTTTGAGCATTGTTTCAATGAGTTTTCGTTCAAGCGCGCGTCCAATCACATCTGTCTCTGTTGGTAGATGAAATAAATAATAATCACCATGATAATTAAAATCGGAATTTGAATCATAGCAAATAAAAACCAAGGACTTTTCTTATTATCGAATCCGAAGGAATCATTTTTTTCAATACCATCTGGTTTCTTTATTTCATCGGGCTTCATCGGCTCACTCATAAACTTTCCTCATTTGTTTTTACATTTAATTTGGAATGGCGAACGCTATACATAAAAAAGATCACGAGCCCCACTACCAACCAGATTCCAAAGCGCGTCCAATTTACAATTCCGAGCTCCGTCATTAAATAGCCACAGCTCGCGAGTCCCATCAAGGGGATCAATGAAAAGTTTTTCTTGTAGGTAAGCCAAGACAGATAAACCATGCCGATCATAAATCCGGCGAGCGGAATTTTGTGTTTGACGCAATTAAAGCCGTGAATATTTGGATCGAGTGGGTCAACCGTAGAAAAGAACTGTGACACTCCCTCAGTATTGTACTTGATGCAAAAAAACGCGCTCAAAAGCACTAATCCGGGAAAAATAAATTTGCCATTAATATAGGGAGTATAAAAACGGCCCGGTACCTTTGGTCGATGTGGATCAAAAGTGAGCACACCCATACATACCAATACAAATGCGAACAAGGTCCCGATAGAGGTAAGGTCAGTCACTTCAGTAAGATTCATAAACAAACAAGGAATCCCCACCAAAAAACCGGTCACGCTGGTCGAAAACCACGGTGTTTTATATTTTGGATGCAGAGCTGAAAATATTTTCGGTAACAAGCCATCACGACTCATTGCCATCCAGATTCGCGGCTGTCCGAGTTGAAACACCAAGAGAACTGTGAAGAGCGCAATCACCGCACTAATTGCAATCACACCTGCAATCCAGTTCACATGAGCTCCCTCAGGGCCAAACACATAAGCGAGCGGATCACCCACTGAAAGTTTGTCGTATTTCACCACTCCCGTGAGCACGAGTGAAACTAAAACATACAACACCGTACAAATAATAAGTGAATAGATCATGGCCTTGGGCAAATCTCGCTGGGGGTTTTTACACTCCTCTGCCGTAGTCGAGATCGCATCGAAGCCGATGTAAGCAAAAAATACCCCCGAGACCCCCTTTAAAACTCCGTTCACACCATTCGGTGCGAAGGGCGTCCAATTTTCAGGCTTAATATAAAATGCGCCAATTCCGATGACCATCAGAAGTACTGCCACTTTGAGAAGTACCATGGTGTTAGCCACGCGTTTTGACTCCTGGATTCCGATATAAACCACCCACGTTACTACCACGGTGATGAACATCGCTGGAATATTGACGATAAACGGGATTCCGAAAACATGGGGGGCAGTGATCCACGCCTGGTAACACTCGATGGATGCGGCGGAAACGCCTTTAGCGGCCAAATCCGCAAACGCAACCCCTGTATCCATCACGACTTTTACTTGATCGAATCCACGCGAAGCGGAGAGCAAATCCATTTTAATGTAGGAAGGAAGATGGATTCCATACCCGTCGAGCATCGACGCACAGTAGTCACTCCAGGAAATGGCAACCGCAATATTACCAATCGCATACTCCATGAGTAAATCCCAGCCAATGATCCAGGCAATGAGTTCGCCGAGCGATGCATATGCATAGGTATAAGCGGAACCAGAAACGGGAATGCTTGACGCAAACTCCGCATAACAAAATGCAGAAAAGGCGCATGCAATTGCCGTAAAGATAAAAAGGAAAACCACGGCAGGCCCGCCCGCAAAGGCTGCAGTTCCGATGGTTGAAAAAATTCCGGCACCAATCACCGCTGCAATTCCCATTGCAGTGAGATCCCAGACTCCGAGCGTTCTCTTCATCCCATGCGGATTAAACTCAGTGTCTGAATAAACTTCATTTAAAATTTGATCGATGGGCTTCGTTCTAAATAGCGATTTCCAATTCATTGACTTGACGCTCTCCCTTGAAACAGTGATGATATTATATAAATAGCCTAAAACACATTTGGAGAGAAGGAAAGATGTCTAACATCAAGAGTTTATTCAGAAGAAAATCCATTACAAAACTGCAAACTGAGGCAGCAGCAGAAGGCGAACACACGCTCAAACGGACACTGGGTTCAGGTTCACTCCTCGCCTTAGGTGTGGGAGCAATTATTGGAGCAGGAATTTTCGTTCGAACAGCATCTGCTGCCGGAAATCACGCGGGTCCGGGAGTGATCTGGTCTTATGTGATTGCAGGTATTGGCTGCGCATTTGCAGGCCTTTGCTATGTTGAATTTGCCGCCATGATTCCGATCGCAGGCTCTGCGTACACTTATTCTTATGCAACCATGGGTGAATTGGTGGCTTGGTTTATTGGTTGGGATTTGATTCTTGAATACGCCCTCGGTGCAGCCACGGTTGCCATCGCGTGGTCAGAATATTTAAACAAGCTTTGTGAGGCATTTTTTGGTTTTACCATTCCTTACGCTCTTTGCCATTCACCTTTCCAGGTTTCACCGGTTACCGGAGTGCATGGACTGATTAACCTCCCTGCTATATTTATTTTAGCGGTCCTCTCGCTCGTATTAATCCGAGGTACTAAGGAATCAGCGAACATTAATTCTTTTATCGTGATTGTAAAAGTAGCCATTGTACTTGCTTTCATTGGCCTCGGTTGGAAATTCATCAACCCCATTAATCATGCCGTGATTGTTCCGCCGAACGAGGGTGGAGATATATTTGGATGGTCGGGAGTATTTAGAGGAGCTGGAATTGTCTTCTTCGCCTACGTGGGATTCGATGCCGTTTCCACTGCCGCACAAGAAGCGAAAGACCCCCAAAAGGGAATGCCCATTGGAATCTTAGGATCTTTGGCCTTTTGTACAGTCCTTTATATCCTTTTCTCTTACGTACTCACCGGGATCGCCAATTACCGTGATTTCAGCAATATCGGCCCAGGCCACGAAGCGGCTGTGGCCTATGCAGTATCCACCTATATGCCGGGCTATGCTTGGTTCAGTAATCTGATTACGCTAGCCATTCTTGCGGGCTTCTCTTCAGTTATTCTGGTGATGCTTCTCGGCCAATCGCGGGTGTTCTTCTCGATGGCGAACGACGGACTTCTCCCTAAAGTGTTTTCTGAAGTCCATCCTAAGTTCCGCACACCTGCGAAAGCAAGCGCGCTTTTGTTCTTGTTTGTTGCCGTGTTTGCAGCCTTCATTCCAGGCGACATCGTGGGTGACATGACGAGCATCGGGACCCTCTTCGCGTTTGTTCTCGTTTCAGTTGGGATTATTATTCTCCGCAGAACAGATCCAAACATCAGCAGACCCTTCCGTACACCATTCGTGCCCCTTGTCCCTCTCCTCGGCGTCGCGGTATGCGTGTTCATGATCTACCACTTGGGTTGGGAAAACTGGGCGCGACTCTTCGGTTGGTTAGTAATCGGGTTTATCGTTTACTTCAGCTACAGTATTAAAAGATCTAAACTCAGATAGGTCGGGCCCACCTCTTGGTTTAGCTTTGTGTCATTTCAATGAAATCAATAAAAAAGGCGGCGCAAGAATCTCGTTCTTGCGCCGCCCTTTTTTCCGAGCCCCTCAGTTAAATTTTACAAATGAAAATGGGAGTGCTGCTTTCGCAAGCGCCACCGAGCATCCTCCGTTATTTCTATAAGCCGGGTCGTAACCATGTTGACGCATAATGTCAACATAAAAATCTTGTCTACATCAAACAGTCATGTTCACCTTCAAATATGGTAAAAAAACTGTCTCTTTACGCAATTACCCTCGGCCTTGCCCTACCCTTAAATTTGCTCGCGCCCAAGGCTCCGTCCGCACTAGACAAAGGCCCAAACAATATCGCCACCACAGAATATAGGCTACCCGCTACTCTCGATACTGCCATCCTTGCAGATCGAAAAACAGAAATCTGGGCAAGAGTCTTCTACCCTGCATCCCACGGACATTCTTCGAATCCCCTCATCGTTTTTCTACACGGAAATCATGGCACCTGTGGCACTGGCAGCAATCCCCGTTCCGATAATAATTGTCAGTATACCGAAACAGGCACTTGCGCCGAAGGATCAATCGTCACCCCCAATCATGAGGGTTATAACTATGTAGCCGAACACTTGGCATCTTGGGGCTTCATTGTAATTTCGATCAATGCCAATCGCGGGATTACTTGCGGTGGCGGAATTACCGGAGACGGTGGTCTCAATTTAGCTCGAGGCAGGCTTGTGCTTAAGCACTTGGCTCTCCTTTCAGAGTGGGGCCGTGGCAAGACGAATCCACCCGATGGCATGGAGGCAATCGCTCGCGGCATTGACTGGAACAAGGTGGGATTTGTAGGCCACTCTCGTGGAGGGGAAGGCGTCCGGGCTGCCTGGTATTATACGAATCATCCCTCTGCTTATCCTGGGCTCAGCATTCCCCCATATCAGCTTCGTGGTATTTATGAAATCGGCTCAGTCGATGGGCAAACTTCCATTCAACTCAATGCCGAAGGAGTGGTCTGGAACCAAATGTTGCCGATGTGTGATGGCGACGTTTCTGACCTTCAGGGGCGTTTTCCCTATGAACGCATGATCGGCATGAAAAACGAGCCGCCGAATGCTCAAAAATCCCTCTATTTCGTATGGGGAGCAAATCATAATTTTTTCAATACGGAGTGGCAGACCAGCGATTCAAGATCGTGTACCAATCACGAACCTATTTTCCCTAGTAGTGGTGGGTCACCCGCACAGCAGCTCATCGCTAAGAATGCGATTACTGCTTTCTTCCTTGGACTCATGCCTGAAGCCGCCGCCTACCGAAAATTTGCGCTTAACTTTAATCCACTTTATTCCACACCCGATGCAGTTCTAAACACCACTCGCATCGAGCGAGAATTCACGCCGTCAACCTCTGAACAAGTTACTGCGGTATTTGATGCTTTTGATAAAGATACCGGCATCAGCACTTACGGGATCCCCAATCGCGCAGAAAATATTACAGTGAAGCACATCACCACCGATCGATTTCAACGAGCGGCTGACATTGCGTGGAATCATCCCACCCAAATTGCGTATCTTGAATCGAACTGGACGCCTTACGGCGCTGGTCGCGACATTTCGGCTGCAAAAGTACTTGAATTCCGAGTATCAAAAGCAAATGGAAGCTCACCGATTAACGAGCCACTGGATTTTTCAGTTGAACTAGCGGACGCAAACGGAAATCCATCGAGTCGCTTGAAAATCTCCTCCTATGTAGACATCATTGGCCCGGGCAATACACAGCGAACCTTTCAAACCGTTCGTATTCCTCTCAGTGACTTCGCCAATATTAATTTAAAAGCACTCCGAAGCGTTCGCTTTGCCTTTGATTTAAGTCCCCAGGGGAATATCGCCATTGCCAATATTCAATTCTCGCGTTCCTTTGGCGTAGGTGTGGAAAACTTTGAAATGCAAAGACCCGCACAAAAAATATATGCTGGTCGAATCACTCCTTCGCGTTTCCATTCTGAAATGAAAAACAAAGTTGAATCCATCCAAAACCAATTCTTAGGCCTTCATACTTTGGTAAATTCTTACACTGGCTCAGAAAGTACTGAGATGTGGATTGAAAGCCGAGTGGGATTTCCGGTGCGTGATGAGCTCCCTTATTTACTAGTGGGACAAAAATATTTTAGCGTTGCCCATTACATCAGCGGAAACACTTCACGGATGGCATTTAGCATTCCCATGAATGAATTAAAGAATATTCGTTCAGGTTCAGCCATGACTTTGTTTTACGGAAATCCAAACACATCAAATTTGACCTATCAAATAGGCTTATTTGACCCTAACAAAAAAATCTAAAACGAGGATCTCATGAAGGGCGTCTCATTTCAAAACGGTGTCGAATTTAAAGTAAGTATTGAAGGTGAAACCTGGTCTCAGGGTGATTTAATTCAGGGAACCCTGCAGGCAAGTGTAAAAAACCCTGGCAGCACACTCCCCTCCCTCAAACTTTGTTTAGCGGAAGGCACCGAACGAAGGATTAAGGCCAAGTCGCCCGAAGCGTTTCGAATCATCGAAGAACTAAGCAGTAACACTTCCTCTCTCGAATGGAAGTTTACCTTACCAAAAGATGTGCGAGTGAGTGACAAGGCAGGAAGTTTATATATTCTTTACGGGAGTGCCACCGATACCCACGCACTTGCATCACTCAAACTCAACATCATTCCGCATCTTCATATTCGCGAACTTTGTGAGGTCCTCTCTATTCATTCGCGCTTCGTACTTAAATTCATCAATGCTGGAAAAAACAATTGGGTGGAAGTGAAGTTCGGCCCCCCAGACGGAAAAGACTGGCTTTTCTTAGAACACCTCATTGTTTCACTCCGAATCGATGACACCAAACTTTATGCAAATTTTGAATTCACCAGAAATGCCATTGATGCCATGAAGGGAACTCTGAAGACTAATATTGTAAAACGTGAACTCGAGCGGGAGTGGAGTTTAGCGAACCTGATTCATGATTTCAATCAAAGGCTGAATAAAGATGCGGCAGCGGATGCCATCGATGCAGTGCTGGCGGAATATAAGTCAGCAGGATGGCTGGCTAGTTGATTCGCGGAAACAGGTGAATCACTACTTCCATTAAAACATTAAATCTTCATAGAACGCGCCGATAGGCAGTGTTGGGTGTACGATTTGCAACTCTAGAATCCATAGGTAGGCCGTCGGGTAAAACTCAACTGTGGGGAGTGCTACCTTGGTGTGTTTTTGATGAGGGAACTCACTCACCCGATGTCCGTCCACATCTTTCACTAAACGATAGCCCAAATCGTTTGTCCGTTTTTCAAGAAATTCATAAAGCACTTTTCCTGAGCATTGTTCTTTTAACCATTTCGCTTTGCCTTCAAGAAAAAGTATTTTTACCGTTTCCGCACAGCGCTTAGCCTCGTCTTCTGTGGCGCTCACGGCTCGGCCGAAAACAAAACTATCTCCCACATCGCCTTCATATTCCATATCGGTTACCGGATGAAGCCATACTGGCCCCAAGTCCATAAAAACTGGGTCGCCTTTTTTTAAAAAAACATCTCCGCATAGAGCTTGATGAAAGGTGAGCGTCGTCCCGCGTGCGAAACGAATAACGGGTTGATGCCAGTGTTTTTTTACACCGTGTTCGGCAAAAATCTTTTTTGCAAGTTCCCTTGCTTCCACTTCGTTCATGCCCTCACACAGGCTTCCGCAAATTTGGTCATACACTTGCCAAGTTCTTTCCCGCGCAAACAATAGCCCCTCTTTAACAAAACGGGAATCTACCGCTTCTAGTTTACTTCTAAACTCTTCAGTCAAGCCAATCGGATGGAGTTCACTCATAGCTTGAATTCACTAGCATTACTTGGCAGATAAAGTCTATTGATTAATCAAATCCGCGTGTTAAGGTCGAAGGCGCATATGAAAAACTTTATACAACTTAGGTCTTTATTCCTGATCACACTATTATTCATTCAAATGATTCCGACTGCCCAAGCAAAAGACGAATCAGACTCATCTGCAATTCAGTCTTGCCTTGCATACTGGGGCAAACATCCATTTCATAGCAAGGAACCCGCATATAGGGTGGTCTCATCTAAAGTAAAGGTTCTTGGCATTGGTAAAAGCATGAGCGATGATCAGCCCACCGACCAACCCGATTTAGTACTCATCAAGCCAAGTGTAACTGTGCTCTCTAAAGCTGAATTTAATCTTTTGAATCCTAATGGGTGGTATTGCCTCAAGGGACAAGTATCGGTGCTTGGAAAAAGCGAAGTCAAACTTCATTGCAAAGCGCACCTTGCTTCAAGCCGTGATGGTGCAACTGTTTTGGGCAGCAACGCTGATGACCATGGGGTCGCGGTACTCGGTTCAATTCAAATCACGAAGGTGGATTGTAAGTAAGTAAGTAAGTAAGTAAAGCTGCCGCTATTACTGATTTGACTTAAGCTTCGTCAGCGGCTTTGAGCGCAATCATAATCTTTTTAAAATTCCCCGTATTTAAAATCGCTTCATTTCTCTTGTAGTATTCTTCTACGGGTAGTGTTGGATTTTGTTCGACGAAATCAATAATTTCATGAGCAATAATAAAAAGTGCACTTAATTGGCTAATTTGTTTTGACATTAATCCGCGCGGAAAACCAGTTCCATCGGCACGCTCATGGTGTTGAGCCACGATTTGATCCACGTCTGAGGGAATCTCATAAAATTTTAATGTATATTCTGCAGCCTTAATTGGATGAAGATAAATCTGCTTCAACTGCTCATCCGTAAACTTTCCTGACGCCTTTGCATCCGCATGCGAGGTCACTGCGGCAACTGCATTGTTGGTAAGTGATATATCGTGAATAAATGCTGCCATCGAAAGTTTAAAATAAGTGGAAGCTGAATTCCAACCCACTTTATGTGCCATCGCGCATGCCACCTGCCCCAGCATCATACTGTGAGACGTAATGTACGCTCCATCTTTCTTTTTTAAATCGGTCAAAATAGAGCTTAATTTTGGCTTGCTGCCTAAAAGTTTTAGAGACATGGCTACACTACTCTTTGCCATCGATTGTGCTTGGGGAGTAAACCCCGATCTACTAACGAGTTCGCGCACAATTTCTGTAGACTTGTTCATCTCTTTTACTACTTCTTCACGTGAAGGGGTTCCCTGTGCGGAAGCAAGATCCTCCATCCTCTTCGTATGAGCAGTGATCGATGCATCATATTCTTCTTTTTTGAGATAAAACTTCTCAATACCTTTTTTCTCTTTATACTTCTCAACGTCCTCTTTAGTGAAAACGTCACCCTTATTAAATAATCTTACGTAGTGGTTATCACGGAGTTTTACGAAAACATCTCCAAGGAGAGGGTTAATCACAAGCAAAGCAGCCGCATCTAGAATAATGTAGCCATCCCCTTCTTCGGGAACTTCATTTGGGTAATGCTTTTTTATTGCCGTTAAAAAACTGATGTCAAAATTCTTAAGTGATGCGAAATCAAAACTAATGCCTGCGAATTGAAAACTAGCATTGGTACTTTCGTCTGGAGTACACATAATAAATACACTTTTTTTAGAAAGTTCAACCAGGGGCTTGATCGCTTCCGGAGTCGCGCCTTGATTTTCAAACACAATGATTTGAAATTCGCCCGGCGCTTTAGGAATCATTTCAAAAGCTTCTTGCTGAGTGGCAACACACACAAACTCAAGCGTACTCTTGAAGTGTTTTAGCAGTACGCCGAATGCGAGATCTCTTAGTGCTTCCTTTGAAGTGATCAATAAGACTTTTATTTTATTTTCAGTGCTCATGGTTACCTATCGAAAAATTATAGTATTTAAAGCGTTTAATGAGAAGTAAAGAAAAGCGGATTATTTCTCGCGCGTCGCGCAACCTTTACTGCGCCAATCGAATGACATTTTTTACATCCGTACTTAACCTGCAGCTCGATCCAGTGCCCGTCTCACCACAAAACAAAATATGGCGATCAAAATCCAAATCATAAAAAGAACAAGATAATACCCAGGCTTTATCTCGTGTTGAACGAACCAAGGAAACGCTACGCCCGCTGCTACAATCCTGCCCAGATTGCTCAGAGTGAGCCCAGCAGAATACCAGCTCGTGCTATTCGCTGACTTGGGCGTCAGTCGAATGAGTGTGAACTGGGTGAGCGACACCATCGCCACCTCTTCGAAACTAATCAAAAAGGCCGATAGCCATACCAATAAAAGCGATTGGGTAAAAAAGGTGGAGATCACCACCGCAATTAAACAGCAAAAAATACCAACAGGAAAAACTATCGAGGGCCTTCTAAAATACTTGGCAGCCGGCACCGCAAGAAATGTACAAATGACGGTGTTGATCACCATGCACGTCGAAAATAGTCGTAAACCCTTACCAGGATGAATCAATTCAAGCCTTCCTGCTGTCGACGTCATGTACAATTCGTAGAAAAATGTAAAACCGCACAAAATAAGTGCACAAAAAACAAAGACTCTCAATTTTTCTTGCCGTTCAAGTGAACTGCTGGCGATGGCACTCACCTCATGGGGGTGCTTGGGCCGAGGAAGTACACGTAGCCCAACGCCGAAAGCAATGAATGAGGTAATCGAATCAAACCAAAACAAATAGATAATACCAAAAAGTCCCGCCACCGCACCCACACCATACGAAATGATTTGCCCAAAATTATTCGCGGCCCTCATCCAACCTAAAGGGTAGCGTAAAATTTATTGTGTAGATTCGGCAGGAGCTTTGAACCAAGCGAGCCGCTTCTGGAAAGTGATTGGGTGCTTTTTCCAATACGCTTCCAT
>CAIMWN010000318.1 GCA_903845155.1 Oligoflexia bacterium | reverse complement strand
GTCGCTCTGAACGCGAAAACATTATTACAAATTAATCTAAAAGAAGAGCTAAAGAAGATTAAACGTTCGATTCAAAATTCTTCAAAAAGCGAATCCAAGCGTGAGGCAAATTTATGAGGAAAAAACTAAAATTTCTACTATTTTTCATTCTGGTTCTGATGATCACTCAATTTACATTTATCGCGAGTTTTGCGGCCGAGAGTGCCGGAATGAGAGAAGAAACTTCAGCTCTAGAAAACATTTACCAAGACAAAGCAAAAACGACGCTGAATACACTTCTTAATCCTGATGATTACACCATCGTGGTTTCAGCGAGCATTAGAAATGATGAACAAAAAATAAAAGAATACCATGATCAAATCGCCGCAAGACTTCTTCCGGGTTTGAATATGAATGACCCCCTTGGGACGGTTGATACCAACAATATTTTAAGTGACCTTAAACAAAAAGTTGATATTCAAGTGATTCTCACTGATAACGCTCCCGCCGACCGTGACAACCTGGTGAAGGAAGTGCTTAAATCAAAATTAAAACTGAACGAAGAAAGCGGCGACAGCATTACGGTCTCTAGAGCAACTCGTTCAATTGCAAGTCTTGATCCTGCCCAAAACGCGGATAAATTGCCTGAACTTTCAGGAAAAATGATTATATTTTGGATCGTCCTCGCCTTACTCACTCTCGTCGGCGTTGGCCTTTGGTTATACCGAAAGCAAATGAAGGCTTACGAAGAAGAAGAAAAAGAACGCGCGAAAATACTTGAAGTGATGGATTCAAACGACCTTGATGGTCACGGAAGTGACCATGAGGACGAAGAAGAAGAGCCCGTTGCAATTAAGACTCCAGAGGAAATCGAACGCGAGCGGGACGCTCTCGAAATGAAACTTGCATTCGCCAAGGGTGAATTGGTTAAAATTGTTAAAGACTATCCAAGTATTGTTTGCAGAGCTGCTGAAGAATTTGTGGCTAAAGGATTTTTGAATAAGACAACCATGTTCCTGGAAGCACTCGGTTGGGATAACGCTCGAAAATTATTTACCGATCTAGATGGAAGACTCTGGACTCGAATAGGTGCCTCTTTAAGAGAAAGGGAAGCCGATCCAACACTCGAGGAAACCTATGATGCGGTTCATGTTTTCCATCGTTATGCACTCTCTTTTGTTCTCGAACGCTCAGGTGGTGACTCAGAGAATCCTTTTTCCTTCATTTTTCAACTCACAGATTCCCAACGTATAGATCTTTTATCTAAAGAAGCCGCCTATAATATTGCACTCATTTCGATCTATTGCTCAGGCCCTCAAATGAGTGAATTACTCAGTGATTTGAGCTCAGAGAAACAAAATCAGGTTCTCTTAGAAATGACCCAAGTAAAGCAGCTGCCTGAATCAGTGATTAAAGAAAGTGTCGAAGGCCTTCTCATGCAACTGGAAAGGATCAAATCTGATCCATCAGTTCATGCCGACGGACCCACTCTTGCCGCGGACTTTATGAGAAATCTAAGTCCCGCCCGCGAGGAAGAACTTTATCAACAATTGCTTCAAGAACATCCAGCTGAGGCGGAAAAACTTCGCCGCGTGCGCGTCATGTTTCAAGACATTCCTTATTATCCTGCAGAGGCTGTACGCAAGGTGATTGAGACTTTTGAATCGGAAGAAATCATGCGTGCGCTAGTGGGTTACGAAGGAGAATTTGTCGAATCATTCTTATCCCTTCTGCCCACTAAGAAGGCTTTGATGATTCAAAACGACCTTTATCACATGACTGACGCGCCACCGATTTCCCAATGCGCAGAGTGCAGAAGAAAAATATCAATTAAACTTGAGCAAGATTTTGAAATGCAACGTTTTGGAATTAGCGAATATTGGAAGCAATTTGACGAAGTACCTGCAGTGGCTGCAGATCAGAATGAAACCACTGAAAGCATTGATGCACCGAGCGTATTCGAGGACGATGATGCAGCTTAATAATTTAGAGATTACACCGATAAAGTATAGGGAGATGAACATATGAATTTAGCAGGTATATTAGGGATTTTGTCCGGGCTGGGAGTTGTGCTCTTTACGATTACCAGTGCTGCAAAAAACCCCAAAGTATTTATCGACCCGCATGGGATGGTGATTGTTCTCGGCGGTACTCTCACCGTAGCGCTCTTGTGTTTTCCGTTTAATCGACTTTTTGGTGCGCTTAAAATCGTCTTTTCAAAAATGCTCGGCCGTGGAGAATATGATTACCCTGAAATTATTGATTCAATTGTCAACACTTCCCAAGTTTACCGAAGCAATCCAAAAGCAGCTTTGGATCAAATTTCAGACGAAGTTCACCCCTTCTTTAAAGAAGGCATGCAAATGTTGGTTGAATACGGCTTTAGCGCAGACGATTTGGAAAACATTTTACAAAATTCGATCGATGGAAAAAAGAAGCGCGACCATGATGAAGTCAAAGTGTGGCACACCATTTCCCGCTTTCCACCAGCCTTTGGACTCTTGGGAGCAACGGTCGGTATGATTTCACTCCTTCAAACACTGGGTGAGCCAGGTGCACAAGATCGGGTGGGCCCTGCAATGGCGACTGCACTCGTAGCTACTTTTTATGGTCTGACTTTTGCTAACCTTGTTTTCATTCCGATCGCTGAGAAACTGCAAGAGGTTGCGGCGCAAGACTTGGTGATGAGAAATTTAATTAAGGAGGGGATCCTTCTCATTCAAGAGAAACGTCACCCTCTCCTTATATCTGAATATTTGAAATCGTTCCTAGATGTGAAACTACGTCAAGCGACTGGAGCTGCTGATGGAAAGGGTCAAGGTAAAATGGCTGCTTAATTGTAGTTAATTTTACAAAATCTTGAGGAGATTATGGCAAATCAACCGCCAAAGAAAAAACCCGAGCACGCCGATACCCCCGCAGAGACTTATAAAAGGAGTCGCGGAAGGAGTAAGCTAAAGCACGGCAATAGAGAAGAAGACCATCAAATGGCGCACGACGAGTCCAATTGGCTCGTGTCTTATGCCGATATGATGACCCTTCTCTTTGGATTTTTCGTACTCCTCTATTCATTCAGCAGGATTGACGAGAAGAAGTTTGAAATTATTCGGAAAGATGTCGCGCGGTATTTTGGCGGACAAGTGAAAATGAATCCGACCGTGAAGAAACTTGAAGATGAAACTAAAGAAATCATCTCACAGGCCGGACTCGATAAGAATGTGCAAATTATCGCACGTGACTCTGAAATCGAACTTCGCTTTCAAGGGACTCTTCACTTCACTTCCGGGACAGCTAATCTTACCAAAGATTCGTCGTTCGTATTAAATAAGCTCATTGATAGCATTAAAAGAACAATCAAGGCTGACGGCGTAACCGTTGAAGGCCACACTGATGATGAGCCCATTTTTTCAAGCATCTATCCCTCAAATTGGGAGTTGTCTGCAGCACGCGCATCTTCCGTGGTGCGTGAATTTGAGAAATACGGTTTTGATCCATCAAAACTGACCGCAAAAGGTTTTGGGTCATCTCGACCATTACTCCCTAATCGCGACAGCACCGGCAACGCCCTACCTGACAATCAAGAAATTAATCGCCGGGTAATTGTAACCATAGGCTTTAGCCGTGAGATTGAAGATGCAATCCGCGCAATGAAAACCAACCAATTTGTCTCCGCTGATTCACCCGAAATTGATGCGGATAAAGCCAAAACCCCTTTGGTCAGAGAAGGTGAAGGCGAACCTACTTGGCGCGAAAAAGTGACTAAGGATTTAGGTGCGGTTCAGGACAAATTAAAATTGGCCGAGGAGCGCTTGAAAGAGACTGAAGAGCGCAATCGTTCTGCACGCCAGTTGGCCGAAATGCAATCTCGCTTACAACAAATTGAGAAAAAAATTGGCTCATCTGAAACTGAAACTCAGAAATACATCAAGCAAGCAGGCACTTTACCTAAGGACTCTGAAACGAATTTGCCTAACAGCAGAAAACCCGCTTCTAAATAGGTCTCCGACAACTTAGTAGAAGTTAGTCATCACACCCATAATCAGGGCAATCCCGCCGTAGGAAATTTTCCCATATTGTGTTTCTTGATTCGCGTACAGGGCAGATCGATAGTGCAAACCCGCAAAGGCCACCAAATCTTCTTGCACGGGATAATCAAGCCCTAGGCCAATTGAAGTTTCAATCAGGGCCGCACTAAAATGCGGTTGTTTTGCGGCTTCAGTTATTGCTGGGTCGGGTTTATAAATAGTAAATTTTGTTTGGGTAATGGAGACCTGAAAATACGGGCTAATTCTCGATTTAATGAAAACCGAGAAATCTGGGGCAATCTCCCGAGTGGAAGATAGTCCGAACGGATAAAAAATTGCAGTAAGACCAATACCTGCTACGGTTACAAATCCGTAAGGACTGCCCAAATCTGCGATAAATTGAAATCCAACCTTACTCCGCATCGTGCTGATATCCCACAAAAACGAAGGATTCAAGGTCACGAGGGTGCCCAAACTTTGATTGTCTAAAACCTTGCTATTGCTTCCGCTCGTGGAGTCAATACCCGCATTCCCGGTGAGCATTGAATGGCCAATTCCGGCCCTTAAAGCCGGGGCAGTAAGGCTTGCCTGTGCGCTAGATTGAAGGATAAGGAACGACAACAAGATGACGGTAAGGCTTTGAAAGAATTTTGCCACTTTTATTAAAGTCTAGCGACCATGCGACGATACAGTCAATAGGGGTTTCAACATAAACCCGGGAGGACGACCGCGATGCAGTATAAAAACGCAATTCGAATACTAAGCTTAATCGCTTTAGCTGCAACTCAATTTGCGTGTAGCACGCGCTATTTAGTAAAGACCTACCCGGCCGGCGCGCAAGTTTACACCCGAGATTTGAGTACCAACGAAAAAAAACTAGTGGGCGTAACCCCGCTTGAGATTGAGGGCGAAGCAAAACTGGGTGATGTGTTTTTCCTCGTGATTGAAAAACAAAATTACAAACCAAAAGAAATTTTAGTGCGCGCGACCGAGGGCGAAACTCTGGCGGTAAATGCAAAACTTGATCCACTAACTGCAGATGAGCTGGATGCCGCAAAAGCGCTTGCCAAAAAAGAGGACGATAAAAAACCAGAGCAAAAGCCAGAAGATCCTAAGAAAAAAGAAGACGAGTTAAAAAAATTAATCGAAGAACTGAAACTTCGTGTTGCCTTGCTCGAGAATACCACTTCATTTTACAAAGATGCCATGTTTTCAGCTCGGTACATTGGTAACGGTCAGGCAAAATTTGATCGCGATAAAAACGACAAAATTGTAGATAACATGTTTAACGCTCAACAAGCGATCACTGCCAAAGACTACGCTAAAGCGAATAAGCTGATTGACGACTCCATTGAGCAAGACGAGTACCTTGCACAGGCTTGGCTACTCAAAGGATCTCTCCGCTACCTACAAAACGACTTCGCGGGAGCGAAACAAGCTTGGGAACGGTGTTTAAAAATCGATCCTTATGACAAAATTGCTTATACTTACTTAGGTAAGGTTCATGAAAAACTTGGACTGCCAAAACTTGATCGCCCTGCCGCCGCACTCAGATACCCAGCCTCATTGGTAGATATTGAGAAAAAGAAGAAAGAAGTGGCAGATCAGCAAAACAACAAGGCCCCTTAGGTCTTCTCTTCAATTGACAATTTATAGCCGACTCATGACACTAGAGGTGTGAGACCCACTTCAGCCTACTTTTCAGTTTTTGTGTTATTTTTAGCACTGACTTCGAATCGTGCCTTTGCGATCAAGACTGCTGCCACCTTTGATGTGAACTACGATTACACTTCACTTAACCTTTCTTTCGGAAGTACGGGCCAAAGCAACCTTCAAAGTGTCACGCTGCAGTCCTTTTCTGGATATGAAGTCGATTACAATGTGGCGCTCTATGATTTAAAGACGGTCGCATCCATTTCATTCACTCAATTTCTTTCCTCCACTCAAGGTCCCACCCCTATTACTCGGTTTGCGATTGGAGGAAGTTACTACTTTATTCGCGTGAATGGACAACGAGTCATTCTGGACAATCAAGTGGAGGGGCGCGTATGGGGCGTTTCACCTGCCTTTGAATTTTCTACCGGAATCAATGTGCTCGCAGTAAAAGACCAGAACAACGGATCCTATGATTTCAATGCCAGCATTTTCGACGTACTTCCGCGAGTCAGAATCGAAATTCCTCTTTCCACAACAGTCATGGCCCTCTTTAGGTTGGGCTATTTAATGAGTTTGAGTAACTCAAATCAGAATTACACCATCAGCTACAAGGGAATGGTAGCGAGCCTGGGGATCACCCTGAGTTCACAATGAAAGAGAAAAAAGTTTCTCGTTTGAGTTTAGATTACCGGCTTCTCTTGGTGGGAGGTTTGGTCATCGTTCTCATTCTGTTTTCTTATGTTCAAATTCAAGACCTTCGGAGCGAAGTAGAGGGCATGAAAAAGAAATTACTGACTCTCGAAGTTGTAGAAATTAAAATGCAAAAAAAATCGGCTCGGTTTTTTTCAAATACAAATTCCACAGCAACACCTCAAACAGTTCAAACCCAAGCTCCAGCCTCAACCACTAAAAATTTTAGGGACACTGTCTTTGGTCTTCTCTATAGCATTAATGGGCCCGACCAAAACACCAATCAAATTGCCTCCATCACTGAGAAGAAAATTGCTTATCTACCAGGTGAGCTGGTGATCCAGGACTTAAGCATCATCGATGATGATCATTTTTTTGAACTGCTTGGGTATTTACTCGATGAAGATGCGGTAAACGGACTCGAATTACCCGACGTGAACCACCTCAGTAAGCCACTCAAGGCGACCTATCGCTATATCCGAAAAGAATTGACCCAATTTGGATTTCCGCCCGAGCTTTATCGCAATTCAAAAGATGGAAAATTCAGAATAAACTTAGTAAAATCTAATTAAAACAAATGCTTATTATATTTATTATTGTTGATCAATTTAATTAATTGACACCCATGGCGCGCCTTGTTAAAACCCCCGACGAGAGAGAGATTCATGCGCCAGACGTTCTTAAAACGCCTCCAACACTGCCTATTTTCCATTACTCTTCTCCACACCTTTCTATGGGTGGGAGCCAACACTACTTACGCCCAAAAAAATATCTGCATTGTTCCTTTTACCAGCTCTCACCGTCTGAGTGGGCCGACGACACATAATTTCTATCAAGGAAAAGAACAAGCGCTCGTTCAGTATTCCCCCATCTCCTACCCGCTTGATTCCGACATTCTTCAATTTTCAACAGCCCTTCCAGCTGCGGACGGCTTGCTCCGCGCACAAGTAAAAGATTCAAAAAATATGAATCTCACTGCTCAGGTCGACTTTAGTTTGGATTCACACGCAGCGCTTGCCAGAAATGCACTCTTAAGAAAGCTCGGGTATGCAATCCCCACTCCTAAATATTACCAAAAACTGAAAGTCAGCTTTAGCAATTTGACCGAACGCGACTCCTTTTTAGACACCCTGGCCGACAGCACTCTTACTTCTCGCGGCCGCTGGGTTATCGGTGGCATAGGAGAAGTAAATCAAAACAAACTCACTCTCACTTTTCAGGATGTTTTAGTTGAATCCAAGCAATTCAGTGAACCACCAGCTCATTGGGGAATGCTCAGCGCAGAGTCCATTCAACAAGACCCAGCACTTCGCCCGCTTCTGGTACCACTTACTCTTCTCTCACTACCAGAAAGCGTGAACATGTATTCGCTTGAAGCCGTGAAGGCTACGAAAACTGGGCTTCTTTTTTCCCGACCAAACGCTGGACAATTCACCAACGAAATTACCATTGAAGAGATCAAGTGGATTGCAGGTAAGATCACAGAACTTACCCGCGAAGATTGGACGTCTATCATTGAAGCTGGCAAATATCCGCCAGACATCCAAGCATTGATTATCGAAAAAACGATCGCTCGGGTTACTGAACTTGCAAGAACTTTAGAAATCAAGATGATCTCCCCCATCCCATACGATCATGCTCTCACCACCGGAACCATTGTCGAAGGCAAAGCCACACAGGAATCTTTCCCAGGCTATGTTGCTCGTTTCAGTTACGACGATCCCAAGACTCCGTTACGCGCATCGGAGTTGGTCCGTTTTTTTGGTTTGGAGGGTATTAGTGCGGGAAGTGATTTTCTACTAAAAGCAATTGGACAATATCTCAAAATTATTACTCCCGATAAATTCATCAAAGAGCATCCGGATCACTCCATTCAAAATCTCGTAAACCATTTGGACGACCACCCCAATCAAGCATATGTTCAGCAACTTGAGGGTTGGGGAATTCCCATTCTGGGAGGAAGTATTAAGGCCTCACGAAACGTAGTTACTGGCCCCTTCTACGGCTCTGAAAGCGATGTACAATTAGTGGATTCACTCACTACACAAGCAAATTTAGGAGCTTATGCCACTACCTTTGGCTTACTGAACTATGGTGGTATTTCAGATACTCCGCAAGTTCAGTACAACAGAAATTATGTTCATGTGCGTCCCGTCAGTAACATTAAAATGGCATGGAATGAGAATTGGAAAAAGCTTCTTATTCCCCATTTCATGACCGATCTTTCCAAGGTTTTAAATGGTGATGACGAAGAAAAAGCAGCAATCGCCATCAAGGACTTTTTAAATCAAATGCAGCCGGGCGAAATGTTTTTAGTCACCGACGGGCTCTCCTCTTCCAATGTGACTGATGTTGGACTTCCCATTGCGCCGGTACTGGGCTTGGCATCTTACTTTTTTAATATTGGTGAAGACCTTATGATGGGCACTCAATACTCGATACTTGCTAGAACCACTATTTACAAAACAAGCGAAGGCATTCACGTCTATTTAAACCGCATTCGTTCAGACAGTTTTGACCTGAGTCTCGATAGTTCATTTTTTGTAAAACTCATGAGTTTGAATACCGGAAAACAAAACTCAAGCGCTCACTCCAAAGGCTTCATCTTTCCAACAAAATTTGAACACCCTGCTGAAGAAAAAGCATTTTATCGTGGAATAAAAGCCATTTTAAAAAATAATAACCCTAATATCATCGAAGAAGAATTTAGCGCCTATTCACTTGAACACCAAGGGAAAGGCAAACATCGCAAACTTCGGATTGGGCCTTGGTCTTGGGTAAATCGGGAAAACATGCATCAACTAGACATTACTCCACCCCTCAATCTGCCCGAAGCTGAAAAAAGGACTGTCATTGAGGGACAAGTAACCAAGATCAAAGGTACCGATATTTACGGTTTTTTTGGATCAATGGTCAAAAGTATCATTCCACTAATTAATATTGGCAATGGAGCAAGGGGAGACGATCCCACCACCAATCTATTTGGGCGATCGCGAACCTTTAGCAGTAACACCGAGATCGAAACCACTGCCTCGCAAAGCAACAAAACCGTTACCAAACTTCAACAATCGTTTACTGGATGGACCATCAAAAAGAAGCACCTTCTCAAATTTGTAAAGAGGATCACTGATGAATTGGGAGAATTTGAACCGGTCGGAGGAGTGATCAATAAAGAAGACTTTGTCGCGAGTGACAAAGTTCAAGCCTATTCTGTTTTGTGGAATTTTTCAATTTATGAAAATGGCTTACAAAAGATCTTGAAGGTACTGAATCAAAAAGCCACCACGACTCAAGATGTCCGCGATATCTTAATTGAAGTGATGGGAGGAAAAACGGTATATGAGCAATGGTGTAGCCAACACGAATCCGACAATGAAGATTTATTTAGCGAAACGATTGGCCAGCAAACCACCGAAATTGATTGTTTAACACCTTCAATGAGAACGGTCTATGATCTCAGACGGTCTCTACAATCACATCGAGAAATATTCATGAACGATATCCATGACACGGAAATTGCGAAGACAAAAGTGAAATGGATCAATCGGGCGATCAGTGACTTAGAAAAGGACATGGACTTAAAAGAGTTCATTCGTTGGGTGGGCAAGGATCAATCTTATTTTCAAGTTGAGGTCAGTGGATTTAAGGCCAGACGTGAAAAAGGAGAATCAGAGTATTTTTCAAATGTGATTGAATCTACCCATAACCCAAACTTGAAGGGCCCATTCTCAGACATCAATAGTTCAAGTAAAATAATGATGAATGAATTATCAGCACACTACTTATCTAGTGGGTATTAATCTTGGTGCGCGTTGCCTTTAACTATTACCAACCGTAAGTAAGTTCAACCACACTTTCAATCGCTTCATAAAAGGGAGCGTCTTCATCGAAATACGGAACCTTGGTTCGGATTTCCTTATGAAACTCTTCCAATCTAGCCGTTGACCGTAACGGTCGGAGCAAATCTATCCCCTGAGCACCAGCCATCACTTCCATGGCGAGCACTCGTCTAACGTTTTCAATCACCAATAGACATTTTCTTGATGCCCAGGCGCCCATGCTCACATGGTCTTCTTTATCCGCAGAAGTAGGTATGGTATCTACTGAAGCTGGATGGGTCAGTGTTTTATTTTCACTCACAATACTGGCGGCGGCGACTTGAACAATCATAAAGCCACTATTAATGCCTGATTTTTTCATTAAGAACGCGGGTAAATCAGAGATCGCAGGATTGATCATTTTCTCAATTCTTTGTTCAGAGATACTGCCCAGTTCTGCGATTGCAATTGCAAGAAAATCCATGGCGAGCGCCAAATACTGGCCGTGAAAATTTCCACCGCTGAGGATTTCATTCTCGTCTACAAACACAAGAGGGTTATCGGTTACTGAATTAATTTCGCGCTCAACAATCGTTCTTACAAAACGAATGGTTTCTAAAGTGGCGCCGTGGACTTGCGGAATGCAACGAAGGCTGTAGGGGTCTTGTACCCGGTTGCAATCCTTATGACTTTTCGCAATCTCGCTCGATTTCGGTTTTGTCAAAATATCGCGGATGAATTTTGCAACTTCAATTTGACCAGGATGCGGTCGCACTAAATGAATTTTCTCGTCAAATGCAGATGCGGTTCCACGAAGCGCTTCCAAGGTAAGTGCTCCAGCCATATTTGCAACACGGAGTAACTGTTCAGCCTCTAATACGGCGAAGGTCGAAAGTGCCGCCATGAATTGAGTTCCATTAATGAGAGCAAGTCCTTCTTTGGGGCCAAGTTTAATGGGTTTCAATTTTGCTAACTTTAATGCCGCCCCACCCTTCATCAGTTTACCTCGGTAGTAGGCACGTCCTTCACCAATCAGAACCAATGCTAAATGCGCAAGTGGAGCAAGGTCGCCACTCGCCCCTACGCTCCCCTGTTCAGGGATCCAAGGGGTTACCTCTTTATTGATTAAGTCGATGAGGGCCTGAACCGTTCTCACACTCGTTCCTGAGTGGCCTTGAATTAAAGTTGCAGCTCGAAGAAAAACCATTGCGCGTACTTTTTCAATGGAAAGTGGAACACCAGTCCCCACTGCGTGGGAGCGAACAATATTCAACTGCAATTGTTCTAAGTCCCGTTTTTCAATTTTTACATTTGAAAGCAAGCCAAAGCCCGTATTAACCCCATAATAGACCTCACCTGAATGAGCTTTCTCTAAAAGAAAATCGTGTGCTTTCTTAATTAAGACCTTTGCCTCCGGAGAAAGCGAAACCCGTCGCCCGTCTGCGACGCTCTTTACTTCTTCTAAGGTTATTTTTCTTTTTCCAAGTTCTAATATTCTCATTGAATAGCCCCACGCAGTGAACGAATCGCTGCTTTTCTGTCTTTGTTTCCGAAAACGGAAGATCCAGCAACAAACACTTCCACTCCAGCAGCTATTGCCGCAAGAGCGGAAG
>CAIMWN010000317.1 GCA_903845155.1 Oligoflexia bacterium | reverse complement strand
CTGGATGTATTTCTATAACAATCAACGACCTCACCAGGCGTTGAAAATGAAGACACCTAGTCAGAAGTTTGAGGAACTAAAATTAGTCGCGTAACCTGTGCAGAAACCGGTGGGTCATTACAGCTGTTCAATTACAGGGGATAAAACAACAGGTGATTGCTCAAAGACAGGAGCTGCAACTGTTGCGGTTTCTTTTGAAGAAGTAACGTTGTTCGAAGCAACGATTATCAAGATTTCGGAATTGCTCGGTGCAGGATTTGTGTTAATTAATTCCCCGCTCTTAACGCAAATCTTAGCCGTTGAACGAAGTTGCGCTCCACATGATGAACATGTAAGTGAAATGGCTATTGAAGATTAGATTGACAAAAGCGACACTTAATCGCAACGGCTTTAATTCGCTCTCCACAATAAGGACAATCTTTTTCATCTGACTGTTTAGAAGCTTCTGGTTGAACAGATGGTTGAGATGCCGCTTGGCTAGGAGACGTCGTGGCTCTTCTGTTGAACTCAGTTACGACAGTTGGTTCAGCATCAGCTGGAAAGTACGAACCAACAGGGTCATCATCTCCGCGAATGTTTAATTCGCTTAGATTTCTTTTATTTGAAATGGCAAACAGTGCAATCTGACGAGATGACATTGGACCATTTTCGCCCGTAGAAGTTTGTAAAAAGTAATTTCTTGGTCCTGAAAGACTTGCACCCGACTTGCTAAATCCACCTCCCTCGAACCCAGATGAACGTGAGAGTGAAGTGCCGCCAGATCGAACATTGGTTAAGTTGCCACCAAGCCCCATACCCATCATCATCGTCCCTTTTCCAGTAGCAAGTCCCTGCCCCATTCCTTCAAGGGCAGCCCGTTGGCCCTGAACAATATTGAATTCAGCAAATCCTTGTTGACTGGCAATTTGGGCGCCTTTAGATTGAAGAGCAAGATTTGACTCCTCACGACCAAATCTTTTTAACTCCTCAAGGCTATCCGAATCTAAAGCCAGAGTTAGATCAAACATTCTTGATACAGAAATTCCTGAAAGCTCAAATTCATCTTTCAAGAACTGAATCAATTCCGTACTAATTTGCTCAGAGTCGATATTTGAAACAACACTAAGCATCGGAGAAGCAAGTGCACGTTGTCCGACCATTCTTCGCAAGCCATTCAAAAGGCGGCCATTAAAGAACTGAATGACAGCACTTTGAGCGAATCCCGATTGGCCCGACAGCGTGGTAATCACTTTGAGCGGGTCTTTAATTCTTATCGAATATTGCAAACTACCGTGCAATGCAACTACGTTTTTTGAGTTTAAGTCTTGATATTGGCCAAGTGGTTCAGAGTAAATAGGGACAATGACTTCAGTCAACAAAACGAAGTAAATCTCGGCAATAAAGTGGTTGCCTCCTGTAAATTTATCAATTACCCAGTGACCTAGAAATGGGATGTTATTAGTGTCTAAGTTTGTAGTTGTGCCTGGATTGATAGTTCCAACATACTTACCTTCACTGAAAAACAAAGCACACTCATCACTCTTAACTGTGATCTTTGCCCCTCGTGGAATCGAAGTATCGGGATGCAAATAAATAAAATCGCGAGCAGCCTCAGCAGGCCTTGCAATGTAAAAGCCTTTTGTTTCTTTTGTAAAAAAACCTAACATATCAATCCATTCCTGGTTTTTCAAAAACTCTACTATCGTTACGATAG
>CAIMWN010000316.1 GCA_903845155.1 Oligoflexia bacterium | reverse complement strand
GGGTAGGCCGGAACTTACAATATTCAAAAAGGGCTTTGAAACAGGCTAAAGTCCAAAGGGCAGAATCAGAATTGAGCGAAAAAGGGTCATAAAAAATCAAATCAGGTAAGGGAGCGCTTTTTAGGGTTTCCAAAAAATCTCCTTCAATGAGGCTCCACAAAATACTTTCGTCCTTATTTTTCCATAAGCCATTTTTTAAAAGCGCATGGGGAGCACCATGTTGAAGGTGCGGAAAAAGAGTGGGATGAAGCAACGCTAACTTGAGTGGATCTAAATCTATTTCAAAACTAACAAGCTGGACTTTGGTGGCAAGCGGTTTCAGTAATTGTTTTTGTTCGAGTTCGTGAATCACCGCCATCGCATTACTCCCTGCCCCAAGCCCTACATCCCAGATCACTAAATCTTTTGCCTGTGTCAAACGATCTTGGAGGCGTGAGGGCTCAACATACAGAGCCTGCGCTTCTTCGGCAGGAGGATTCACTGAATGCATAATCTCGCCCGAACTCTTTTGACGAATACTTGCAAATCCCCTTGGCGAAACATGCACGTCAAAATCACCCAAGCTTTTAAGACGCTCCAAACGCTTCACTGCGCGAGGCAACACGGGAGCTCGAAACGGGGTAGACGGATTTTCTTCATCAGTCCTCACCAGTTCAATTCGCTTTCGCTCATAATACTTCAAAAACTGATTCGCAAGAATACTCTCCCGCATCTCACTCATTAAGCGATGATAGAATCGAAGATTGTGAAGGGAAATGAGATGCCATCCCAACACTTCATCGGCTTTAATCAAATGATGAAGATACGCTTTTGAATAATGTTTGCAGGTGCTGCAATCACAATCAGGATCGAGCTTGTCCCCCGAAAATTTATAGACACTTCTCCTCAGCTGAAATTTCCCAAGAGAAGTAAAGGCAACTCCTCTTTGTGCAAGCTGCGAAGGAAGGATGCAATCAAACATATCAATTCCGCGATGAACTGCCTCCAGAATATCAATCGGAGTTCCCACTCCCATCAAATAGCGGGGGGCATTTTTAGGCAGAAATGAAGCGGTTAGCTCAGTAAAGTCTTCGCGTGCCTGTTTACTCTCACCCACGGCGAGCCCCCCCACCGCAAAACCATCGAAGGGAAGTTCAGTAAGAAAATCGGCGCTCTGTTTTCTAAGCTCAGGAAAGCAGGCTCCTTGCACAATTCCAAAAAGTGCCTGAGGCGAATCTTCACGTGCAGCTAAACTTCGCTTCGCCCAGCGATGAGTTAACTCCATCGCAGCCTGTGCTTGTGCATGACTTGCCGTCGATGGAATGCACTGATCGAGCACCATCATAATATCGCTCCCAATCGCTCGTTGCGTTTGAATGCTGAGTTCGGGCGAAAGTAACACCATTTTCCCATCCACATAACTTTGAAACTGAGCGCCCTCTTCATTCATTTGCCTAGAATGAGGTAGCGAGAAAATTTGAAACCCACCTGAATCGGTGAGTACTGGTCGATCCCAATTCATGAAGGCATGAATTCCACCAAACCTTTGAAAAACCTCCGGTCCCGGCCTCAGGAGTAAATGATAAGTATTAGCGAGGAGCACATTCGAGCCCACGGTTTTCAGCGAATCAACCGTTTGACTCTTCACTGTCGCCTGTGTCCCCACGGGCATGAAAATTGGAGTTTGCACCTCACCATGTAAGGTATGAAAGCGCGTTGCCCTGGCTCGAGTTCCACTTGCTTCCATTTCTAAAGAAAATCTTAAACGCGACATCTCTATATTCCTACCATAAGAGAGGGGGGGTTTAAACTGGCAATTAGAGAGTGCGTTTGTTAATTTCAATTGATCTACTTATGAACTTTTTGATGAGGCGCTGGAGGAATATTTCCATCGCAAAAAAACTTTACTTCCTAGGCGGCGCAATGGCGACGCTCATTATTTGCGAACTGCTCACACTCCAGTTTGCAATGCGAGCCCACTCCGCTGCGCGTGCGTTTGTAGAGGGAGAAGGCCTTTGGTCAAAGTCTCAAAAAAATGCAATTATCAGCCTCTTTACTTACGGTGTTACTCATAATGAAGACGACTACGCTCAGTTTACAAAAGACCTACTCATACCCGACGGCCAACATCTGGCCCTCGTTGAGTATTTAAAGCCCAATCCTGACTACAGCATCATTCGCAAAGGGCTACTTCAAGGAAACAGCCATCCGGATGATATTGCATCGATGACCAATCTCATTCGTATCCTTCATCACTATCATTATCGATCTCAGCCGATTGACTTATGGATCAAAGCAGATCGACTTTTCCTACCGTTGAAGTTGGCGGCAACGAAATATCATCGGGCATTGCGTTCCACCAATGAACTGGTTGCCCATGATGCCTTATTGGATGTGCAAGACATCAACGATGAACTCACTGTACTTGAGAATGAATTCTCCAAGCACATTGGTTCAGGCTCTCGTTGGCTCGAAGACATTATTTTAAATTTACTCACGCTATTCGTTTTTATCGCAGAAACCATCGGCATTACCTTAACTATCCTATTAGGAAGGGCCATTTCAAGAGGCCTGAAGACCTTGAATGAATCCGCATTGGAAATAGGGAATGGTAATTTTTCACATCATGTTTTGATCAACTCTAAGGACGAACTCGGACAACTGGCAGACTCTTTAAATGAGATGGGGGGCTTACTCAAGTCCTCATACCAAAACTTGGAAGCTCGCGTGAAAGATCGAACCGAAGAGCTTTCCCAATCCCACGACCAATTAGACATTATTCTTCGAGGCATCACCGATGGGATTCTCGTCATTAATCCTGAATCGGCTATTGTTTATGCGAATGAAACAGCTGCAGACTACTGCGGATTTGCGTCACTCACATCCTTTTTGAAAGCTACTACGAAAGAGATCTATACTCGCTTCGACATCACCGACGAAAAAGGAACCCCTCTCTCCCCAGAAGAAATGCCATCGCAACTGGTATTGAGAGGAAAAGACAATCAAGAGGAAACGTTACTTTGCTTCCGTTCAATTGTGACCGCTAAAGTCCGCTGGCTCTTAGTGAAGGCAACACCGGTATTTAATGAAGGAAACAAGGCCGCCCTAGTGGTGATCATTCTCAAAGACTTTACCGAGCGTAAACACAATAGTGATGTGATTGACGAACTTTATCACCAAGCTCAAAAGGCAATTCAAATTAGGGACGAATTTATTTCAATTGCTAGCCATGAGCTAAATACACCGATCACCACACTCAGTCTTCAACTTCAAATGGCTCAACGAAATATTAATATAGAAGATAACATTTCACCCACTCCTGAAAAACTGACCAAAACTTTTGAAATCTCTAGAAAACAAGTCGACCGCTTGGCTGATTTAGTTGAGGATCTTCTGGACGCATCCCGAATTCAATCGGGTAAGTTTGCGTTTAGATTTGAAAAAGTAAACGTTTCGAACGTTACGAACGAAATTATTCAAAGGCTATCTCCCCGACTCTTTGCTGCACAATGCGAAGTCCAAACTAACATTACAGAGAACATCACGGTGGCCATTGACCAATACAGATTCGAACAACTCTTCGAACATTTGCTTTCGAATGCGATGAAATATGCTCCTAAGAAACCACTTAAAATTAGTCTTCATCAATCCAATGACTTTTTAGAGCTCGTCGTTCAAGACCACGGCCCGGGAATCGCCAAGGAAAATCAAGAGAAAGTTTTTCATCGCTTTGAACGAATGAATACCGCGTCTTGTGTGAGTGGCCTTGGGTTAGGACTTTTTATTGCTCGTGAAGTCGTGAATGGACACCGGGGCCGATTAAAACTTTCGAGCGAATTGGGGCAAGGTTCAACATTTACCGCTCAATTCCCACTGACTTTAAATGTTACCTAAGTCAAGACTCTTTAATTTCTTTGCCTTCCAAAATACGAAACCTACAGTAATGAGTGTCATGCAGCCACCAAAAATAACCGAAGGAATCGTGCCCATTAATTTTGCAGATACCCCCGATTCAAACGCACCAATCTCATTCGATGAGCCAATGAAAATGGAATTCACAGCAGCGATCCTCCCCCGCATTTCATTCGGCGAGCAGAGCTGAACAATCGATCCTCGCACTACCATACTCACGCTGTCGAGTGCACCACTCAGAGCCAGTACAAATAATGAGAGATGATAGTCTTTAGAGATCGCAAAAACCAACATGCATAAACCGAAGCCAAACACAGACAAAAGCAAATAGCGTCCGGCATTCCTAGTAATGGGCTTTTTAATTAAATAAATGCTCATCCATATTGCGCCAAAAGCGGGAGCGGCCCTGAGCCAACCCAAGCCCTGTGGTCCCACTTTTAAAATCTCAGCGGCGAATACAGGCAAAATTGCGGTAACTCCTCCAAAAAGAACCGCAAACATATCGAGTGCCATCGCAGAAAGCAAAAGCGGATGCGCAAACACATACTTCACGCCTACCATCAACTCATCTACTACCGTCGTGGTACCAGTCAGCGGTTTCACGACGACCACTTTTACATGTTCATAGCGAATCATCAGCAAAGAAAATGTTCCTAAAACGAGGGAGGCAACTGCAACGATATAGGGAAGATCAAAACCACGAACAGCTAGCAACACACCCGCCAAACCCGGTCCGATCACGGTTGCGCTTTTAAACGCGGTTGTCGTCCATGCGGAGGTTCTAGTGAGCGCCTCTCTGGGTACAATTTTTGGAATAAAACTGTTCATCGACGGTCCTGTAAAACTTCGTGCAATACCGGTAATGATGGCTGCAAGATAGAGGGCCTCTGCACTATGGTATCGCCAGGAAATCATCATGGAGAAAAAACTGACAAGTAACATTCCTTGGTAGAAGCGAAAGGGATTAAAACGATCCACCAAAAGGCCGGCAAACAGAGACAAACTGAGCGCCGGCACCGCTTCCGCCAGCCCAATCAAGCCTAATTGCAAGGGATCATGGGTAAGATCATACATCTGCCACCCCATCAAAACTGCTTGAATTTGAACGGCCAGAACGAAAAGAAAGCGGGTGAGTACTAACCAGCGGAAATTTTGATTCATATTTACTGGTTAAAAGTGTATCAATAAACATGCCGTCCATCAACGCGCAAGACGTGTTTTCAAGACTTCGCACGCAGGCGAGCAACTCAAGTCATTTTGTTTGGCTCCTAGCCGATTTTCAGTTCGCTCTCACCCTGAAGAACGAATGGGTATTTGCATATCAAAAAATAGGTTCAGTCACCCTAATGGTTCTTGAGCCGCTGAAACCCACACCTACTCCTTTCACGAATGAAGAGTTTCAAATTGCATGGAAAGAATTTTGCCTTGAAGTGCAACCCCGCATTGTAGCTTGGGTAGCAGTTTATACACCCTTCAGAAATCTACTGCTCCAACATCAATTCTCTTATTTAAAAATCGGACATGAACCCTGGATGACTCTTGAGAACTGCATGCCTAAAGGAAAAACGGCGAAGGGAGTGCGCGCTGCCCGCAATCAAGCAATCCGCGCAGGAGTAACCGTTCAGGAGTGGAGTGGAGTTGAAGTTCAAAATTCACCAGACAAGCAAAAGGCTTTATCTGATATTTTTCAGTCTTGGCTAGAGAAGCACATCCTCCATATGGATCACTTTTTAAATGCATCTAATCCTCTAGCATTCGCCGAAGCAAGGTGCTATTTCGTGGCACTTAGTCAGGACGGTGAGATCCAAGGGTACCTCATTGCTTCGCCTATAGGTGAAACGAAGAAGTATTTTCTTGAAGACCTGATCCTCACCGAACATTTTGCCCGCGGAACGGGCGAACTTCTCACACTTCAGGCCATGGAACTTCTCAAAGCCAAAGATATAAAAGAAGTAAGCTTAGGAGTGATCAGCGTTTCAAACTTAGATGCGAACGATGCTTCAAATCTTCCCAGGCCGATTGCTTGGGTCAGCATCACGATTCCAAAACTCATTCGCACCGTATACAACTTTGATGGCCTCGAGATTTTTAGAAAGCGATTTAAACCCTCCCACTGGGATCCTCTTTATTTATGTGTTCAGGATCAAAGAACAATGTCGAGTTCGAGCACTACCTGGATTAAAGCATTTCTTGCGATCACCCTTGCCTTTAAACCAAGACTAAAACTTAAATTAGAGTCGTTAGTAAAACCCGTCTTTGCTTCTCTAGCTCGATATCCGTTTTCATCAAGCTTTCTACTTATTGCGTGCGCTCTATTTTACAGTATCAATGAAGGTAAAGATCTTCCACCATGGGCAATACAAAACTTAAGTTTCTCTGCATCCGCTCCTCATATGGAATGGTTTTATAGGACTTTCAGCAGCGATTTTCTTTTTTTTAATCGAGCGCACTTCCTCATTCTGGCACCCCTTCATTTCTTCACCCTTCGTTGGATGGAAAAAACAAACAAACTGCTGTTTTGTTTTTACCTACTGCTGGCTTCTTATTTTTTAGATGATTTCGTAAACTATTACTTTATTATTAAGCCGTTTCATTTTTTAAAAGAACCCCTTTACCACCAGTTTATTGCATATCACGATGTCGGACCATCCCTCACCTGGATGGTGCTCGTGGGCTACCAAATGAATCTTCGGATGAGGAAATATCGAGAGCTTGCCTTCGTAGTATTAGTTATCGCAATGCTTCTCGGCACTATTTTCACTACCCTCAAATTTACTGCGTTTGTACTCAATGTAAACCATGTGATGTTTTTACTGATTGGGTTCGCGATAGGCCGACTGAAGTTTGAGCAGATCAGAAAACAAAGCAAACTGATGGCGAAGAAGAAACCACCGCAGATGACAAAGAGGCCCTAACAGCCTGCGGCCAGAGCATTACTCCCCGCTAACCGTCAACGGGTCTTCAGCGCCCGAATCTTCACCTTGTGGCGTCGGACGCGGATCGTGTTTGCACAATAGACTATCCTGCCAAGACTCAGCATTTGGATTGGTGAAATCGCTATACAAGAAAGTGGAGAGTTTATTCACTTCGGTAGGGTCATCAAGGAAGATTCCAAATTCGCGGTTATTACTTAAAGACATGGTCGAGCCATTCACCGATCCTACCCATGCGCGATTACTATCTACTAATATCGCTTTTGCGTGTAAATACCCATGTACTCCGGAAACCAGAATATTGCGGGTAAAAATCTTAGTGTGAATTCCTGCTTGATCAAACTCGCCAAACTGGGCATTCCACTGTGTGACCATCGATGGCTTTGGGCGACCAAAACTACAGGCACTCGAAACCATTACATAAACATTCACACCCCGCTTGGCGGCCTTCATAATGGCTGCATTCATGGTTGGATCTTTTAGATATTGGTTTTGTATTTGAATAGTTTTTTTCGCAGAGTTGATAAACTGAACTAAAGGAGCAAGCGAAAATGGGCTGATCGTTAACTTTTGCGCATTCGAAGAATTTAAAATCGCTTCAAGATTATAACTTGAACCTTTTAAATCATTTTCAAAAACGGTCGAGAGCACTTTCACCACACTTGGATCCACACTGACTACCGTGTAGTCTCGATTGCAATTATTTGGATGCTCTTTAATATTGCAGAGATTAGTAGTATTAAAGTTCCCGCTGCTTAATAAAACTTGTTTGGAATCAACAATGACCATTTTCCCATGCTCAAAACAGGACTTTCCGTTTCCACAAAGAGCGCTGTCTTTAAATGCGACATAGGCACCACCATTATTACTTTGAATCAATTTTAAAAGTGCTTTTTGATTCGCACACGATACGTCGTCACCGCTGCTTTGAGCGTCAAAAACTTTGCAACTCACACCTACGGGACGATCCTCTTGAATAACCCTGACTCTCACTCCGCGAGCAATGGCCGCCTTAATCGCTTGCTGCACCATCGGATCATCCATTTCATAAATTTCAATATTGATGGCACTTTTTGCCGAGTTTAAAAGCTGAAGCAGTGGTGCGCTACTCGAATTTTCAAAAAAAGTTTCATAGGACGAAGAGGCCGAATCGACCTGCACCTTCACGAGTGCGTGAGCGCAAGCCCCGCTAAATACAGCTAATATAAAAATAATTGCTTTCAGACTCATCCTTGTCGTCTTCGCCATTCTCATCTCCTTGAGTATTTAACTTACAGTTCTCTAAAGTGTAGTCAGAGGACTGGCAGAGTTCAATAGACTAATTTTTTAATGCTGATGCCTGACAGTATCTTGACATCGCTCGCAAGAAAGTGGCCCGTTCTAGGCAATCCTTGCCCATTTATTAAAGCGTGCGAGCAACCGATGAGCACTATGAGAAAGGACTCTCCATACATGATCGATTCAAGAAAGACTCTTCTGAGCCTACTACTAGGGACCCAACTGTTTATGGTGACTAGTTGCCAATTCGGAAATTATGCCGACCAACCCGTTGATAATTCTAAGGGCGCCTACAAATCCACCGATCTCTACTTTACAGAGCCCAGCCAATTCGACACGGTTGTTATTTACAATGATGGAACTGCAACCACATCTAATCCCAACACCCCGATGGCCGCTATTCCCTTAAGCTTGCTTAATCAGTTTACTGATCCCGTCTATTATATGGTGCCTACAGACACTACCAAATCTTCCTTTTTTATGGACCTGAGCCTGAGCTATGCGATCAACACAATCGTGGACAGCACTGGGGCGATCAACAACGAGATCGATAGTTCAGTTGTCACCTTTTGGAGCAACCCCAATTGCCAAACCCAAGTACAAAAAATTCAGAGCGGCGCTTTTAATAAAAGTAGCGGAGTTGGAACAGTGATTTCCTTTCCTGATGGCAGCACCTCAAAAACGGCGGGTCGACTCACCATGGATTTCACTTATATCCGGGTGATCCAGGGAGATTGTTCGGCTGATCTTACTTACCTTGCGCAATGCTACAAGACTGGAACTGGGTGCTCGAGTAATGACCTGAGTGCCGCTAATGGCCTTTTTGACCTCTATGTAAACAGAGGAGGCGTTTTGAATATAGATAACGCTGCAAAGATCAAAGCACTAGCCTATATCGTTCATTTTCAGTAAACTAACTCTATCATGAGAAAAACAAACCGGGTGGTGCTTGCCTCCACCAATCGACATAAACTTGAAGAGTTCCTCGTCCTATTCAAAAAATATCCTGAAATCGAAATAGTTCCGGCAGATGAATACATCAAAAATCCGGAAAAATTATCTCTCGTAGAAACATCCGACCACTATTATGACAACGCCATCGCCAAAGCGAGAGCGTGCAACCAAGGCTGCCACTACCCTTCACTTGCGGACGACTCAGGCCTAGAAGTAGATGCGCTCCAAGGGAAACCAGGAGTTCGATCTCATCGGTATGCGATTACAAAAAATGGCCAAACTCAAGATCAAGCAAACAATCTAAAACTCCTTGAAGAACTAAAAAATGTACCAGAGGGAAAACGCACTGCTCGCTTCATATGTCACCTTGCTATGATTATTGAAGGGGTGTTGGTTCATACCGTGGGCACACTTGAAGGACGAATTGCTCAAAACCTAAATGGGCAACAAGGTTTTGGATATGACCCTTTATTTATTCCGAATGGTTATGAAAAAACGTTAGCTGAACTCGGTGCTGACTTAAAAAACAAACTTTCACACCGCGCGAAAGCGGTCGATGCACTAATGGAAGACATTAAAAGGCAAGATATCGTTCTGGCAAAACCATAAGCAAAGGAGCCGTGACTCAATGGAACCACGACTCCTTTTTATTTTAATTTCATCAAGCACTCAGTTTATGGAGCGCAGTTTCCTGGAACACTAATCAAATCATTGATGACGAGTGAGCTTTGAAGGTTGGTATCTACGAACTGTCCCTGACCTTCGTTTGCCATATTTTGCAAGTGACTGATCGATACAGAATCACTTTCAGGTCCAAAGTAAACAGAGCTCACGGTTAAGAGACTAGTTCCATTTGCTTGAACTTTAGTGCGAAGTTGATCCACCATAGCAATGATTCCGGTATCAATGTTACCACTAATATCAGTGGGCATTCCGTCTGACATAAACACCACAACATAGTTTTGCTTCACGCCACTCAACTCATCAGCTTGCACTTCATTTTGAAGTGCGGTGAATGCCGCAGAGTAAGGGGTATTTCCACTTGGACTTATTGTTTCATATTTAGTGAGTGCGGAAGACAGACCTGCTGAGTTACCAAATGCAGTAGAGGCCGGGTGCATGAACTTACTTTGACCCATATCCCAACCTTGAGCAGTGGTTCCTGAAAAATACCCGAAACTATAAGTTAAGTTAGTGTGTGTTCCATAAGACGCTAAGAAGTTTTGCACTGTTTTCGTACGATAATTATGAGTTGGATCAGTAGTTGCGGTCGAACCTGAGTTATCAACCATAAACATGATTCTTAAGCTCTCGGTAGTCGTACCTGCAGTACATGGTGTCGGTGTAGGAGTTGTAGAAGACGTTCCTGTTCCTGTACCAGTTCCGCTGCTCGTTCCTGTTCCTGTACCAGTTCCGCTGCTCGTTCCTGTGCTGGTACTCGTACCGGTTCCAGTTGAAGTTCCAGTGCTGGTCCCAGTAATGGTGCCAGTACCAGTAGAAGTGTCAGTGCTCCCGCTCGAAGTTCCACTTGAGCTTCCATCGGCGCTTCCACTTGCACTGCCGCTGGCCGCACCATCGCTCACACCTAATGCGCTCACACTAGCGGTTTCAAAAAATTGCTTATTCTCACCGAACAAACAACCAGTCATTAAAAACGGAACAATGAAGAGGGGTGTAATTGATAGAAATCTATTTTTAAAGCTTTGTGTAACCATAATGGCCTCCTTAAGGGAATCATTCCCAATCACAAAGAAAATGCTGTACTCTTCAAGTTTTACACAATTGACTTAAATAGTCAAGTATGAAGACATGGACGACTTAGTCATTGGACGACTTAGTCATTGAAACCATGAGATTGCGTTGAGGGTTATTCTTTTTGAAGAAACTTTTTTAATCGCTTGCTGAGTGTATCAATTAATTTCATCGACCATGCTGGCCGTTGGTAAAGTGCGCGTTCAAACGACTGAATTGGAATTTCGATGAGTTCCGAATCGATAAGGGCAATAACACTAGCGACACGTGGCTCGGCGTTAAAATAAGCCATTTCACCCACAAATTCACCCGGAATCACATCGCCCAGGATTAGTTTTTCGCCCGACGAATTTAACTGAAAAGCCTGAAGTTTGCCCCGTTTTAAAATAAAAACCTTATCACCGGGATCACCCGCTTTCATCAGGAACTCATTTGCTTTTAAAAGTTTAATTTGAAACGAAGCCGTCTTAGACTCAAGGCTAAATTTAAATGATTTCTTGAGCGCATTCTTCCACTCTTCGTCGCTGGGAGTTTCCGGCAAAAATTGTAATTTTCCCAACATGAGTTCATCTAAATACTCATCTTTTACAACGGACCCCAGAATAATAAATGAGGTGTAAACTAATTCCGGGCTCGACATCCCCGTTCTTAAAACGGTATTTCCTGCGAGGAACTGACCATCACTTACCACTAGGCGTGGAGATGCCTTCTTCACTTGGTGCTCATATTCCTGCAGGTCCGAAATAGACAACACCAAAACATCTTGAAGCTCAGTCATGAGCAACATCATCAGATCATTTCTTCTTTGCTCATCTTGAATAGCGACAAAAATAGTTATTTTAGACTCTGTATCCAAAGGAACCTCACCTAAAATAATGGTATCAATAACTGTATCGATAATACAGCCACTTTATGTATTCCATGGCAGTCACTCGAATGGCATACGCATCTTGGTGCCATTGATTGCGATCAAAATGGACAGCATCCACTGTTGCTGTTTTGACGACTACATCAGGATCAAGCACTTTCTTTAAAATGAACTGCGCCCGCCTCATATGATACCCAGCTGTCACTAATACCACATTCCGCCAATGATTTTGCCTAACGAATGCCGCAAACAATTGTGCATTCTCAAAAGTATTCTCGCTAATATTTTCAAATACAACTTCGTCTTTTTTAAGCTGGGAAACCAAGTCTCTTGAGACACCTTGTTCAATTAAAGTTTCGACGCCAGCCTTAGGACCGACCCCTGACAAAAACAGCACTGGAGGTTTTCGGTGTGCAGCTTCATCTTCCTGTTTAATCTTGAACCAGAGGTTCGTCGCATAAGCGATCCGTTTTTTCCCTCCTGCCAGGCACAACACTACGTCCGTCACCGGCGCATCAAGTGTCGCCTGAAAGGTGTCTTCGTAATCATAAATCTCACCCGCGGCGATCCATAAAAAAATAGACGCACTCAAGAGCGCTCCAGATAAGAGAGAAAGAATAATGGCGAGTGTCTTAATCCTCATGTTCTATCGAACAGCAATTACTTCAACTTCTACGAGCACATCTTTAGGCAGACGGGCAACTTCAACAGTAGAACGTGCCGGAAATGGTGCTTGAAAATATTCCGCATAGATCGGATTTACTTTCGGAAAGTCTGCCATATTTTTCAAAAAGATGGTGGTTTTGGCCACGTTTGAAAACTGAAGCCCCGCTTGTTTTAATACTGCCTCTACGTTTTTCATGACTTGCTTTGCTTGCAACTCAACATTGCCTTCACCCACCACCGCACCACTCACCGGATCAAGAGGAATTTGTCCCGAACAAAACACAAGACTTCCAATATCAATTGCTTGTGAATACGGGCCAATGGGTGCCGGTGCGTCTTTGGTTAAAATTTCTTTTTTCATTTGTTGTTTTTTGGTGCAGAAGCCTGCACTACTTCTCCTTCTTTTTTAGTGTTGTAAACTTCGAACGCAGTGATGGAAGCCATGTTCACAATATCAGAGACATCACTTCCGCGCTGAAGCACACAAACGGGTTTATTCATTCCGACCAGAATTGGCCCCAACGTTTCGACCCCCCCCATCCTCCACACCAATTTATAAGCAATATTGGCTGCATGAAGATTAGGGAAAATCAGTACATTGGCATCGCCTGGAACTTGATTAAACGGAAAACTCTCCTCCGAAATTTCTGGGCGGATTGCAGTATCGGCCTGCATTTCACCGTCGACAATGAGATTCGGATGATTTGCTCTCAATAACTCAACGGCTTTCCGCTGAGCAGCCGTGGCTGGATGGTGATTTGAACCAAAATTCGAAAACGAAAGGATCGCGATCTTAGGTTCCACACCGGTAGATGTTTTCACTAAATCAGCAGTAGTTACTGCGATGTTCATAAGCTCTTCGGCAGTGGGCTCTACATTTATGGTCGTGTCTGCAAACCAGTACGTTTTTTTCTTATTCATGATCATATAAATACCGGCCAAGGTTTTACCAGGCTTCACCCCAATCACTTGAAGCGTGGGCTTAAGCGCATCTGGATAACTTTGTGCAATACCACCAATGGTTCCATCGGCCATTCCCAGTTCCACCATCATTGCCGCAAAGTAACTCGGTTGCTTCATCAATGTTTGCGCATTCACGAACGTGATGCCCTTACGCATCCGTTTCTCAAAAAACTTTTGCGAGAAATGATCCAAATGCTCACTGAGAGAGGGGCGAATAATCTGCACGCCATCGAGCGCATCTCCCAAGCCAAGGCGATTAATCTCGGCTTTAATTTTTTCCTCATTCCCAAGCAAAATGGGTTCCGCAATATTGTCGTCGCGAATGATTTTAGCGGCATGGAGAATTTTAGGATGTTCTCCTTCTGGAAATACTAAATTGATCTTACGACCAATGTCGCGTTCCGCCTTTCGAACTTGTTTTTTGACAAAACGCATTGCCGTATAAGAGAAGCCCAAAAACCCCTCTAATTTTTCTCGATATTGTTTTAAATCAATTTGAATCCGAGCCACACCCGATTTCATCGCGGCTTCAGCCACGGCAGGGGCTACGTATAAAAGTGCGCGACGATCGAACGGCTTTGGAATTAAATATTCACGTCCGTACTTAAATTGCTGCCCACCGTAGGCGCGAGAAACATATTCAGGCACGTCTTCCTTTGCGAGTTGTGCAAGTGCCTTTACAGCCGCCATTTTCATTTCTTCATTAATCGCTTTAGCGCGGGTATCAAGAGCTCCCCTAAAAATAAAAGGGAAGCCAAGGACATTATTTACTTGATTAGGATAATCAGAACGACCAGTAGCAATAATCGCATCCTGCCTGACTGATAATATATCCTCTGGAGTAATCTCAGGCTCTGGATTGGCCATTGCAAAAATAATTGGATCACGAGCCATAGTCTTGACCATCTCTTTAGAGATCGTTCCCTTCACCGAAACACCTACAAATGCATCCGCACCGTCCAATGCCTCAGCAACAGTCCTTTTTTTGGTATCGACTGCAAACCGTTCTTTATACGGATTCATCCCTTCAGTTCGACCTTTATAGATCACGCCTTTAGAATCGCACATTAAAATATTAGAACGATTTACGCCTAAATTTACGTAAAGATTTGCACACGCAATCGCCGCAGCACCTCCGCCACAAAATACCACTTTTACGTCTTCAATCTTTTTATTCACAAATTCAAGGGCATTCAAAAAAGCAGCACTACTAATTACAGCGGTACCATGTTGATCGTCATGAAAAACAGGGATGTTCAATTTTTTCTTTAATTCTTCCTCAATATAAAAACATTCTGGCGCTTTGATATCTTCAAGATTAATTCCACCAAAAGTAGGCTCTAGCATTTCGCATGCACGAATGACATCGTCAGGATTGGGCGCATTGAGTTCGATATCAAAGACGTCAATGTCGGCGAATTTTTTAAAAAGTATTCCTTTGCCTTCCATCACAGGCTTTGAAGCCTGAGCTCCAATATTTCCGAGTCCCAAAACAGCGGTACCGTTTGTTAATACCGCAACGAGATTGCCCTTAATGGTATATTCATAAGCCATGTTCGGATCGGCGGCAATTTTCTCACAAGGACCAGCAACACCTGGGCTGTAAGCAAGCGATAAGTCTTTCTGGGTTCCCACTGCTTTGGTTGGAACGACTTCAATTTTCCCCTTACGACCGGTAGAATGATATTCGAGCGATTCATCATAAATAGACATGGACAATACTCTCCGTTTTTTTGGTCTTAAATTTGCACAGTCATCTACCAAACATTAGTAGAACGAAACAGGGGATTGGCTTGCAATTCAAGTATGGTAGGGTGAAAGATATGGAAACTCAAGTAAAGGTTTTGAAACAGCGTATCAATAGATTCTTGTTATTATACGGGAAAGTGCCGCTCTTCCTTTTTCTTTTTTCCTGCTTTTTTATGCCTCAAACCGCCCATGCGCATCCTCTTATTCAATTTTGGGAGAATCGCACCGGGTCCCATGAAGGTCTGCTTTTAGAACCGCGCCTCAGCTTTTACTCCACCACTGCCAACGACGGAAACGACTCTCTGAAGACAGCACTTCCTAACGGTATTTCAGTCAGTCGCACTTATCTAGATCTCAATCTGACTTACGGTTTCAGCGAAGATTTTTTTGTGTTCGGTCGCCTCTCGGCACTGTCCACCACTATTAACAATTATCCGAATGTTCCTAACTACAGCGCTTCGGGTCTCTCTGACCAACTCGTTGGTTTTGCCTACCGTATCTACTCCACTGAAGGCGGTTTTAGCATGAATATTCAGGGCGAAGTAACCCTACCCACTTATTCTAATAATATAGCAGACGCCAAACCCTTCTTAGGCGACGGATCCACCGACATTACTGGTGGCGCCTTTCTTGAAATACCGTTGCCCACTCTCAGTAGAGATTTTTATCTCGAAACCGGTGCTGGTTATACCTTTAGATCAAAAGGATATTCTGCAACCGTACCTTGGAGCGTTCTCCTCAAACGTGAACCACTTCAAAATGGTTTTATCTTTGCTCTCGGTGGTCGCGGGACCTACTCCCTCGAGACCGATAAAACGTCTGCTTCGGTTGCAACATCAGACACTACCATCGGCGGCGGGGGAAGCGATCTCATTAATGCCATTAATCCTTCCTGGGTCGTTCTTCAAGGATCTGCTGGATACAAAACACTTTCAGGACAATCGTATTACGCCCTTCTTGCCGCTCCCTTAACAGAAAAAAACGCGCCCGTGGGATTGCAAATTTCCTTAGGCGTGCGATTTGATTTCGGCCCTCGGGATCACTCCATACAATCCGATGAGCCCGCCACATCGAAAAAATCGAGACCGACGAAAGCGACTGCATTCTCTAGCTATGACCTGGAGGGAACCGTCATCAGCATCAATGATCAACTTCACCTCTTAAAAATAGATAAAGGCATCGACGACGGAGTAGAAAAAGGACAATATTTTGACATTTATAAAACCATTAGTGATGCCTCTACTGATCAGAAAAAGGAAAAACTCTATGCACGTGCAAAAATCACCGATGTAAAAAATAATGAATCTGCGTTAAGTGTGATAGAGTATTACGTAGATCAATGGATTGAAAAAGGCTTTATAGTACGTCGACTTGTGAAATAACTCGGAGAGAAAACATGAAACTCACATCCCTTTTCGCATTACTTTTTTTAGTGAACCCACTCCTTGCTCACGCAGGAAAATTTGCGAATCAATTTGTTGAGTTTGAACTTCCACCGAGTTGGGTTTGTCTCCTTGAGAGTACCGAGTGGGTTTGTCAAAACCAACAAGATGCTGAAAAGAAAAAAGACGCCATCATTGTACTCGCTGCAAAAATCCAGGGTGATCAAGATACGCTCGACCAATATGTCGCTTATCTTAAGAATCCAAAAGTTTATACCACTCCAGACGGAAAACAGGTCACATCAGAAGTTCGCTATTCTCAAAATAAAACTATTCAAGACCATCCTTGGGTAGACGCACTTCATCTTGAGTCTGAGATTCCTGGTTTTTACACTCGCTATCTCGCCACGGTAAAAGACGGAATTGGGATTCTCGTCACCTACTCCATCAACAAAAACAAATATCAGGAATACTCAGCGATGTTTGATGGCATGGTGAAATCACTGAAAGCATTCCGCAGAGAAGGCGGACTAAACGCCGCTCCTGCCACTTCAGATCTTTTCAAAAATACGAAGATCCCTTCTGGAATTAGCGGCGACACGGTGTTTGGCAGCATCCAAGGTGCGGGCGATGAAAAACCGCGTAAGAAAGCATCACCCTTTGATGACCCAATGGTTTTCTACGGTTCGATCGGTGTAGGAGCACTCGTTTTAATTACTGTTCTCAAGAAGTTAAAAAAATAAGTGATTTTTTCGTCAACCCCACTGCCCGCTCTTGAATTCGTATCCATTCTTTTTTAATCTTAGGTTTTTTACCTAACACAAAAACTGTAGGATCGCCTGCTTTGAGCCATTTGCTCATGAGGACTTGCGTGTCCACGACTCGGATTGAACGGACCAATTTCTCATACGCTCGGAACGATAAGTCCTTTTTGAAAAAAAGCTCATGGGTGGAGATCGCCATCATCCGCGACTCAGAACTTTCCTGCGACAACTGAAATGCCCCCAGTAAGCTGTCTTTGATTCGATTCAATTCTGCTAAGCGAACCCCTTCTCGGCCCACCTTAGCAAGTTCGCGCTTAAACACATTTAAAGTATCCACGGTGCGCTCAACTTTCACGCCTGCATAGATCGAAAATATAGAACTATCTAAAAACTGAATTGCGCTCGCATAAACATTATAAGCCCAGCCTTTTTTCTCGCGAATCTGATCAAAGATCACCGAGCTCATTCCTCCGCCCAAATGCTGTTGAACGATTTGGGAAATCACTCTGTCCTTAGACGTATCCACGGGTGCCGGGATTCCATAAAGTACATGTGCTTGTTCTGTATCTGAATTCAGCCACCAAAATCCGGGACAAGTTCCATCCGGAGGATCCACACCCCACTGCGCTTTCAATGAAAGCGGCACTTTTCGTTTAGGCCAGGCCGACTCACCCAGTTGGGCGAATTCTCGGCGAACTTTATCAAAGCTCACTGCACCCGATACCGAAATCATCATATTATTGGGGCGATAATGCTGATAAAAAAACTCAAATACCATTTTGCGGTTAATGGCCAAAATACTTTCTTTGCTTCCAAGGATCTGGCGCGCAAGCGCGTGCTTCCCATAACACTTTTCAATGAATCGATCAAAAGCCTCTTCCTCAGGATTCTCTTTCGTCATGGCAATTTCTTGCAACACCACTTCTCGCTCACGTTCAATTTCTTTGTTCGCAAAGAGAGGATGAAAGAGAATGTCTTTCAAAAGAGTTGCGCCCAATTTTAATTCACGAGCAGGAAGGTAAAAATGAAAGCAAGTATGTTCGCGACTCGTGAATGCATTGAAGTCTCCACCCACACGATCCACCGCTTTTGATATATCAGTGGCGCCCTTTTTCTTGCTCCCCTTAAACAACATATGCTCAAGAAAATGGCACATGCCCCAAGAGTTCAGGTCTTCATGCCGGGTCCCCGTTTTTACCCATGCAGCAATAGCGACCGACATAAGCTGCGGCGCTTCGTCGACGATGATGGTCAGACCATTTGGATAAATATGTTTTTTAACTTCGTGCCTCATTCCATCTTTCACTATGTATGATATCATCCGTAAGACAAAAGGAAAAAAATGGCGAAACGCAGCAAACCCAAAAATGCCGCCCCCCCGGTAGCAAGTTCTACTGATTTGGAAATCAAATCAGTGCGTAAAGCCGCTCCAGCTACACTTGAAGAGCCATCTCCTGCTCCCGACGACCATGATGAGGTAGAGGAAATTGACGAAGAACCAAGTGAGCCATCCACTGATTCACTTCCCGTCGTTTACGACCCCTATGATCAAACGGCACTTGAGTCCGCTGAAAAGCAAATTGAGCAGCTGGTGTCAGCGCGAGACCCTCTCAAACGCTATCTTCAAGAAATTAAAAACACCCGTCCGCTTACCACCGAACAAGAACAGCAACTCACTAAAAGGATGCATGAACAAGGCGATGTTCAGGCAGCAAAAACGTTGGTTTCGGCAAATCTAAAACTAGTGGTTCGCATCGCCTATGAATACCGCTCTATGTACCACAACCTTCTCGATCTGATTCAAGAGGGTAATATTGGGCTCATGAAGGCGGTCTCTAAATTCGATCCCACGAAGGGTGCCCGCCTTGGGTACTATGCCACCTGGTGGATTCGCTCTTATATTCTTAAATATTTATTAGATAACTTTCGATTGGTCCGCGTAGGAACCACTCAAGCTCAGAAAAAACTTTTTTATCATCTCATGCGCGAGAAACAACGCTTGGAAGCACAAGGGGTCTATCCAGCTGCGGCCCTGATCGCCCAAAACTTAGAGGTGAAAGAAAAGGAAGTAGTGGAAATGCAACAGCGACTCTTAGGTCCTGGTGCTGAAATGTCAATCGACGCCCCGAGCCCGGGTCATCCTGACGAGCCCAACACTTCACTCTTAAATTCGCTATTTGATACGCGTGAAAATGCAGACGTTAGCCTTGAGCGCGATCAACTTTTGCAAATACTCCAAAAAGAACTCCCGCTCTTCACCAAAGAGTTAAATGACAAGGAGAAGATGGTCCTCGCCGCGCGCATCCTTTCTGACGAACCAAAAACCCTACAAGAAGTAGCAGATGAGTTCGGACTCACTCGTGAACGGGTTCGACAAATCGAGTCTAGGTTAATCGACAAGCTGAAGATCCGACTCGAAAAATACTTAAAATAAGCATTTTTAAAGGGAATATTGAAATCCTGCCCCAAACATACGGAGCTGCTGCGCTTGGAAAGCCGACGAAGTTTCAATCCCATACGACTGTAATGAGACGAGCGCCTTCGGCGACACCTGATACGAAATAGCTCCGCCGAAATAGCCTCCAAAAAAACCTGCCGTGATCTTCAGCTCGGGTTTATAGAATTGATATTTTAGGCCTAGCCCAATCGCACTCAATAAATCCGGAAACGAATTTAATTGCCAAAGGTTATCCCAAACCACGGTTTGATTTCCGAAGTCAGGCAAGGGCTGAGGGCCGGCAATCATAATTGCACTCAATTGATCTTCCGAACTCTGCAACGAAACTCGCCAACGATGATACCAATTTTGTGTGCCTTCAGTTGTGTAGAACCATGTACTCTTCGTTTGAACTTCGAGAAGCGATGGCAATTCAAAGAGTGTGAAATCTTGCTTAACATGAATTCCTCCGCCCAAAAACATGAGCTGGCCACCATCAACCAATTTTCGATCAATGAGATCAGTACTTACGGCGTTGATTTGTTTGTTCCAAAAATATCCGCCATAAATATCGAAGAGTTGCCAACTCACGGTCGCGCCCGGGCCATAACCCACCCAAGCATAGAGACTGGGCAAGACTGGGTTATTCGATACCGCATACCCTAATCCATCAATTCGGAGCTCACTGAGAGTAACAGATTCAGGATTGATCGTTTTAGGGACATAACGGAAAGTACTTTGCACGCTTTGAGGTTGCCCGAGGGTTTGCTGGAGCAAATTATTTGCAGCATCGACGTTATCTACTCCACTTTTAATTTGTGAATAAATACTAAAAGCATTGCCACTTTGCTGATATTCAAACCCCACATCCGCCCACGTCTTTGGAATCAGCGATCCAAAGAGTATGAGTACGGTAAATAATAATGCATAAGAATTTGACATGGGGCGTCGTAATTGTTAACACCCCCTCGATGTTAACGTCAACGAGATTGTCTTCCTTACTGCTCCTTCTCAGCCTTATGCCACTTGGATGCGCAAAGTCTGACCGTGCAGTGATGGATCAATCTCAGTCGCTTATTGACCAACGCAAATATGGTGCGGCTATCTCTTTATTAGAAAAGCAGCCTGAGCATCACCAAAACGCTAAAACCAAGACTCAACTCGCCTACGCTTACCTCGGACAATCGGGCGTAGAACTGATGGAAGTCGCAAAGCAGGTCGATTTTTACAAAAAATCACTGCAATCCGACCCCCATTTTCTCACCAAAACTTGCTCAGGCGCCATTATAGAAAGTATCAAACATTCTATTTTCGATTGTCTGCCATTGGTTAAAATTCCAAAATTTCCCGAGCCAGACAATCCTTCATTACTCAAGGCCCTGGGAATTTTCAATGAGCTCTACCCAGACCCCACCACCACTCATCAAGACATTAATTTCCTCTTAGCCGTGATCCACATGAGCATCGCTGTAAAGAACTACGAACAATTCACTACTGCTGCTCTTAAACTAAAAAATAAGGATTTAATTCCAAGCAGAGAAGCACAGATCGAAGCAGCATCATATGAAATTAAGTATTTCAAAAGAACCATGGATTCTGTGTTTGTCAGCTTTCACCGACTACTCTTTTCTTATGGAAAAATTAAGGGTTTTTTTAATCGTTTTAAAGACAAACCCCTTTTACGAATTGGCACTTATACCTATTATGGTACCGATAAACTCTCTGCCGACGATTTCCTGCAATTTCTGCTTCAAAGTGCCCACCAGGACATCAATAGAAAAGCGCACCAACTCAGCAATAAGAAGGATTCTTTAGACCACTTTTCACAATCTCTCGAAGACGGCTTATATTGGATGGCCGCCCCTCTCTTCGGAAACGCTCAAAATCTAATGAACGACACCATCTTCTCGTCTGTTTATCTCGGTGCACGACTTTTTCCTAAAAAGTTTAATCTGTATCAAAACATTAATTCCACCCAACTGAGCTTTGATCCCTCCCAATTCAAATTTGACATTCAAAGTGATTTACTTCCAAAATCTACTCTCAGATTTATCCAATCTGTCCGTTCCGCTTGGATTCATGAAAATGCTGAGTTCATTTTTGCTGAGCTTGATGACTTTCACGAGCAAGCAACCCTCGCCCAACAGCTGGAAGACAGCTGGGTTGCTTTTCAACACTCCCCCGGTACCTCTGAAATCGAATTCCCCACCTTCGTCGCGCCCCCCGGCAATGCCCCTGACCTCCAGTCGGTTAAAGACTGGTACCAAAACGCCAGCGACCAACTCTTTGCCTGGAATACTCGGATCAAAGATCAAACCAACGTGGGTACTACGGGTTCGAACTTAAACGCCTTGCTCGATCAGACCCAACATTGGATAGAATATAATTTGTGGTCACACCCCTAATCATTCACTAGAACCAAAACCTCCTCGATAGGCAAGAAACCTACTGTTTTACTATGAAATTCATTTAGAAGACTGTTTCAGTCCACAAAATCTTACTTTACAGATTTTGCCTATTTGTGTTACCAATTCTGTACATAAAAAATGATAGAAGTGAATGCCATGCCATGCCTTCAATAGTGAAGCGCACGACGAGCTATAAAAGCAATAAAAGGAACGAAAATGCAAATCGGTAAAAAAGCTAGAAAAACAGAGACCAAAGAAAAAGTAGCAAAATTAATTAAGTCTTTTGGTAAAACTGAAACCAATACAGGCTCTACTGAGTCTCAAATCGCGATCATCACCGATCGCATCAATACTCTTAATCCACACTTCCAAAAACACGTAAAAGATTTCCACTCACGTCGCGGCCTTCTTGCGCTCGTCGGAAAACGCCGTCGCCTTTTAAACTATTTAAAAGCGAAAAACGAAGCAAGCTATAACGATGTTCTCGTTAAGCTTGAGCTCCGTAAATAAATAAAATTAATTCACCTCGGGAGAATCATCGTCTCGTCTTCATCGAAGATGCAGGCAGTAATCCATCCACGGGCATACAAAACTAAACTCTTAAAAAAGGAAAAACTATGAATATTCAAACCGTCTCTATGACCTTAGGTGGAAAAAAGCTCACCCTAGAAACCGGCAAAATGGCGAAGCAAGCCGATGCGTCCATTCTCGTTCACTACGGTGACACTCGCGTTCTCGTGACCGCTGTTTCAAACAAAGATCCAAAACCAGGCATTGATTTCATGCCACTCACTGTTGAGTATGCTGAACGTTTTTACGCTGCAGGAAAAATCCCTGGAAGCTTTTTGAAACGCGAAGGACGCCCTTCAAATGAATCCACTCTGGCTGCTCGCTTAATCGATCGCCCTAACCGTCCATTATTTCCAGAAGGCTACTACCACGACACTCAAGTGATCGCGACGATCCTTTCTTGTGATTTAGAAGCCGATGTTGAAATGGCAGCTTCTATCGGAGCTGGTGCCGCTCTTCATATTTCTGATATTCCATTCAATGGACCTACTGCTGCAGTTCGCATGGGCCGCATTGATGGTAAATTCGTAGTGAATCCAACTTGGAATCAACTTCAAACTGATACTGATATTGAAATCGTTGTTTCTGGAACCAAAAACGCCATTATGATGGTGGAAGGCGGAGCTCGCGAAGTTTCCGAAGCCGATGCACTTCAAGCAATCCTCCTAGGTCACGAAGAAGTAAAAAAAGTATGTGCACTCATCGAAGAGCTTCGCACTAAAGCCGGTAAGCCAAAGCGCGAATTTACTCCAATGGTAAATCCTGTTGACCTCTTAAAACAGGTTGAAACACTCTCTAAAGACGCGCTCAACAAAGCACTTCGCACCAAAGAAAAAGCAGCTCCCTACAGTTTAGTAAAAGAATCTAAGAAATCAACCATTGAAGCACTCGTTCCTGCTTCATTGAAAGAATCAGATCCAAAAGCTGCGGATGCAAAAGAAAAAGAAGTGAAACGTTTAGTTGAACTCGTTCAATACAACCTCATGCGCGAAATGATTTTAGCTGATAAAATCCGTATCGATGGCCGCGACACTAAAACCATTCGTCCCATCACTGTTGAAGTCGGCTTACTTCCAAAAGCTCACGGTTCAGCATTATTCACTCGCGGTGAAACCCAAGTTCTTTCTGTTACTACTCTTGGAACTGCTGATGATGAACAAATCATCGACAGCATTTATCAAAACACCATGGGCAAATTCATGCTCCATTATAACTTCCCTCCATACAGCGTGGGTGAAGCAGGTCGTTTCGGCGGACAATCTCGTCGTGAAATCGGTCATGGTGCTCTTGCTGAGCGCTCGATTTCTGCGATCATGCCTCCTCACAGTAAATTTCCATACACGGTTCGTATCGTGTGCGAAACATTAGAGTCTAACGGTTCTTCTTCAATGGGTTCTGTATGTGCTGCTTCTATGTCACTCATGGATGCAGGTGCTCCCTATCCTAAACCAGTTGCAGGAATTGCAATGGGTCTCATCAAAGAAGGATCACGTGTTGCTATTCTTTCTGACATCTTAGGTGATGAAGATCATCTCGGTGATATGGATTTTAAAGTAGCAGGAACGAAAGACGGAATCACCGGCATTCAAATGGATATCAAAATTGAAGGCGTGAGCGGCGAGATCATGAAAGAAGCCCTCACTCAAGCACTTCAAGGTCGTATTCATATCCTTGGTGAAATGAGCAAAGCAATTACTGAAGCGCGCGGAGAACTGAGTGCAAATGCTCCACGCATTACTACGATTAAAGTTCCAGTCGATCAAATCGGAGCAGTGATCGGACCAAGCGGTAAAGTAATCAAAGACATCATCGCTAAGACTGGCGCGAAAGTGAATATTGAAGATGACGGTACTTGTAATGTTGCTTCAAATGACTCAGAAGCTGCAGCAAAAGCTGTTCAAATGATCATGAATATCATTGCAGTGGTTGAAGTAGGCCAAACCTACAAAGGCCCTGTGAAAAAGATCACTGACTTCGGCGCATTCATTGGCGTTCTTCCGAGCCAAGACGGACTCCTTCACATTTCAGAGATTGCTTACGAAAGAATTAACAACGTGAGTGATGTTCTTAAAGAAGGCGACATCGTTGAAGTAAAAGTTCTCGAAGTAGATTCTATGGGAAAAATCAGACTTTCCCGCAAAGCGCTTCTTCCAGTACCAGAAGGTTATGTTCCACCTGCTCCTCGCGAACCACGCCCGGCGGGCGATCGCGGTGACCGTGGCGGACGACCAGGCGGCGGAGATCGTGGCGGACGACCAGGCGGCGGAGATCGTGGCGGACGCGGCGGTTTCAATCGGGGCGGCGGAGATCGTCGCTAGATTAGTGAAAACGTTGAACCGATAGCCCCATGGGGCGCGCGTTCACATCTGAATTTTGAATAATAAAAAAGGGCCAGGTTGATTCAACCTGGCCCTTTTTCATTTCGCATCTCGGAATGAATTTATTACAAAAAGGGTCAAAAAGACTCTATTTGTAACTGTTTTTGATTTTATTGTTAAATAAAAACTGAATAAATTAACAGCACACTGCATCAAGTCCTTGAGTTTTTTGTTGTTTTTGTGCGTCATTTTTTTGATTTTTCTTTTTGACTATTCGCATGCCCTTGTCCAGTGTCAGATGCAATCAAGGGGGTTTCAATTAAATGAAACAAGTACATATATTAGCCCGTTTATTCAGTGTTTTAACAATATTGGTCATTGCTCAATCATCCTTTGCTCAAGAGTCCACCATTAAGGTCGGCGAGCCAGTGGCGGACAGAGCCGATTCAGTATCTGATGGCGCGAGCACTGCTACCACTTCAACCCCAAAACCTAGCTCAGCAGGCACAATACAGGTTGGCTATACCGGCATTATGTTTGGTCCCGGATTTAGCTCCACTCTTGAAGGCAAACAAAAAGATGGAAGCGACCTCTACATCAGCAACCGTCCCATTGTAAAAATGACCACCAGTGAAAATACCGATATTGGCATACAGCCAAGAATCAGAGGTGCCTTCACGAACAGCGGAACTCAGGTGAGTGCTGAAAATACTTTTATATTTGCCGATATCAAAAAAGTAATTGAAACTAATAACTCTGTCGTGAGCACCAGCCTCACCATTACACCACGTATCATGCTCCCTACTCAAAGTTCTTACCGCCAAGCAACACTGCAACCGAGTCCGGAACTTCTTCTGCCCTTCAGCATTAATCCAAAAAATTCTCGTCTCAGTTTTACGATCACCCCAAAACTTGCGGACTATATTTATTCAAACCCCACAGCTGGTGATGTCACACTTCCCCACCTTTACACGATTGTTTTCTTGGAATCAGCTTACACTCTTACTCCTTCCACCCAACTCACCTTTGGATTTTATCCTGAGCACTATTCTACTAAAAGTGCGGCTCTTACCAGCACCAGTAATGAAATTGACTTGGGTGTAAACTGGGATTTCATGAAGGGATGGTCAGTCAATCCGTTTCTGGCAATCGAGCCTGTAGGAATGAACACAGCTATGGCTTCTAAAAACATGCAAATTAATTTAGTGCTGAGCGGAATGTTCCTTTAGCCTCAATCTTTGTGTCGGCTTGCCGCACCAATCGTCAAAACTTGAACACCCGTCGTCGCATTTTGCGAGAACGGGTGTTTTTTTTTGCCGTATTATTCCATCGTGCTAATATAAAAATATGGTGGAAACATGGTTTCTCGATTTAGATGGTGTAAAATCGGGACCTTATCAAACAAGTGAAATATACAGTTTAGTTGCGGAGGGCGAAATCCTTCCCCATCATCGTATTGCTCAAGGATTAAAAGATCAAAATTGGATCACCATTTTAGATTGGCGTTTTGCTCAGGCAAAAAAACTTCCGGGCGGAAATGAACCCGAAGTAAAAACGGTTTTAGATGTACAAGAACCAGAACCCATTAAGCTTGAACCAAAAGTAATTGCACCACCGCCCACCGTCGAACTCGAAAAACCTATACTGAAAGATGTTGAGGAGCTCCTTTTCAATCAGTCCAAGGCAACTCCACCACCTCATATAAATATAAGCCCCGCAAACACCATCACCGCTTCACATACAAACAACGAGCCCCCACCCCCTACTTCCGCTCCCACCCCTTATTCAAAAGGCAAGCGCGATCCAGCTGCTGAAATGTTTGATATGCTTCAGAACAATAAGGCCAAACGTGAGGCAAAATCACAGCATACTGCTCAACAACAGCACGCGGCCGCCGTTCCTCCAGAGCCTGAAAACAAAAGTGCAGGAAACGGTCTCAGAAATACAATCATCGCATGTGTGGTGATCATCATCATCGGCTTTGCTTTCGGACAACTTTTCCAAAATAACCCTGAAACTCCTTCCTCACCCCATACTGCTGAAGCGAAGCCCAGCCCTTCAGTCGCCCCGGACAGTACGGCTCCAACGCAAAATGAAACCACTACAGAAGTGGTTGATCGCAGTAATGATAAAATGGTGATTCGAAGTAAAGTGGAACGACGTCTTGAACATGCCCAAACAAAAGGTCCTGATGGAAAAGTGAATGACAAAGATATGCAGGACCTGAAGGAACTCAAGAAGGAACTTCAAGAGTTGAAGGCGCTCAAAGACGAGCTTCGCAACAACCCAAATCCATCTATGGACCGTGCAAATGAAAATTTGGACGCTGGCACCAGTGGCGACATGCAGTCAGATCCCGAAGTAGACTACGCTCCACCCGGACAAAATGACCCAGGGTATTACAATCCGGTAATTCCGCCCTCTCCGAACGGCGGAAATCAGCCGCTGAACAATCCAAACATCCATTACTAAAAACGAAAAGGTGAAAAGGTCTCCGACAACTTTATGTTGGATCTAAAATGCGCTACCACTTCGTATACAAAGTTTCGATTGCCCTCTTATAACGCATCCCTCAACAATAAGTTGTCGGAGACCTTTACAAATGGGCGCACACTTGAGAAATCTTCAGTATGTTCATTACTTTCGAAGGCACTGAGGGATGCGGTAAGTCCACTCTCATTCGCCACCTTTCAACAGCCTTGTTTGACCAGAAGATCCCCCATGTCGTCACGAGGGAACCAGGAGGGTCAAGCCTAGCAGAATCGTTAAGATCACTCATCCTTAACCAGGAGATGGATCCCATTACTGAACTTTTTCTTTACGAGGCCGCCCGAACTGAACACTTTAAACAAACCGTTCTACCAGCACTGAATGCTCATCAATGGGTTCTTTGTGATCGATTCACCGATTCTACGATTGCCTATCAAGGATTTGCTCGAGGACTGAATATAAAAATGATTGAGGGCTTGAACAAAATTGCAACGGAAGGCCGATCACCTGACCTCACTTTTTTCCTTGATCTCTCGGTTGAAGAAGGACTCGCCCGGGCCGTTGATCCAAACAAGTTTGAAAAAGCCGGAGTGGTTTTTCAAAAAAAAGTGCGTAAAGGATTTCTCTACTCAATCAAGAAGAGTAAGAAAAGATGGGCCATTCTTAAAGTGAAAAATAAAACTCCCGAACAAGTATGTGCTGAAGCAATGCGAATCATACTGAAGAAAGCGAAATGAAAGTTTCGCTTCCGCTCTCATCACACTTTATCCAATCTCACGGAAAAAAATTTTTGCCGTTGATTGAGCGTTATGCCCGTGAAAAAGCGATCCACAATACGCTCCTCGTGACCGGACTAGAGGGTGTAGGGAAAAAGGAAGCCGTACTCTACTTTGTTCAATATTTATTCTGTGATCTGTCTGTTTTTGCAACCAATGATGATCAGCCCTCTATGCTAACCCCCGAGCCCAGCCCCACTCCTGGCATCACACCCTGTGGTGAATGCAAATCATGTAAACGGGCACTTCAAAATCAATGGTTAGATCTTTTTTGGTTCGACCCTGAGACGAATGAAGAAGAAACCAGAATCGGGCAGCATAAAATTGAAACTTTCCGCGAGCTGAAATCCAAATTTGGCTTGGGGCCAATGGAAGAACCCTTTAAGGTAGTGGTGATTACCGATGCCGACCGAATGACTCCGCAAGCGGCCAACTCCATTTTAAAAATGCTTGAAGAACCCCCCGAAAACTGGATCTTCATTCTCACTGCTGGTGATGCCTCACGTCTGCTTCCTACTATTCTATCGCGTTGTATAGAATTGAAACTGAGTCCACTGACATCTGAACAAATTTTTAATATTCTGAAAGATCAAAAGGGAATCGACTTTCAATCAGCAAAAGCAGAAGTGGCATCAAAGGCTGCTCAAGGTAGCATTTCACGCGCACACTACTTCATGGATGATGAAACCTGGAAAACACGTGAAGTAATCTTAGGACTTCTTTCTAGCCCCACCCACGAATGGATGCGTCTGGTAGAATTACTTTCACAAAGTCAACGCGAGCTAATATTGGGATTAGACTTACTTGAATCCATCTTCACTGACCTTCTAAATGCGAAAATATACGGTGCAAGTTCAACATGGATTCATCATGACCAAAAGGAGTTTTTACTTCAATGGATGGAAGCAAAAAAAATTACTATCCATAAAATCACCTATGTTATGAGTGAACTG
>CAIMWN010000315.1 GCA_903845155.1 Oligoflexia bacterium | reverse complement strand
TGCCTTGCTTTACTTGCATTTTCGAAAAATTTTCTCTTAGAAAAAAAGTATCCATCATTTCTTGATACTGCGTCCTCGCCGCAAGTCCGTACCAAGTGAGTCCAATGATCATTCCAATTACTAGTGGGACCACAAACCGCTTCGAGAAGAATTTCCTCAAGGTCCCATGAAGGGAAAACCAGAAACCTGCGCTCAATACCCATAGAACCGGATAAAGTGGTCCCTTGATCCAGGCCATCACCCCTACCACAAGGAATGCGCGGAAATAGCGAAACTCCAAAAACTCGCACCAAGCCCAGAGATAGAAGAGTACAATCCAAATTTCCATTTGGGCAGTGCTTGCATAGGTCATCGTCCCAATCGAAGCCGAAAAGAAGAGTCCTGCTAGGTTATTTTTAATCCCCGTAAGTTTAACTGATATTCTATTTACGATAAACACAGAGGCCAGCATCGCGAAAACTGAGGGAATCAAAGCACCAAATAAGCCAAAGCCAAATATTTTCCAACCTACGAGCGTGGCCCAATACTCAAAGGGAGGTTTTAAGAAATTGGGCACATTAAACAAATAGGGAATGATCCATTCTCCCCGTTCACGCATTTCGAGGGCAATAGAAAGATAAGTTTTTTGATCCCCGGTCAAAGGGATACTCAGGCCCGAGAGACCAATTACGTAAAAAATGAAAATAAAAAAATATATTCCGGGTGTTTTTGCCAGCCGCTCGATCATAGAGGATATTCTACTGGATCCGGCGAATTCACACCACCAAAGAAACTCTGGCCGAAACAGTAGAGTGCCGCTTCGTCTGGACTCGATACGCAGGTATGGGTATCTCCTGCACTAATTCGCGATACTTTTTTCAAGGATTCACTCTGAAAGGTAATTTTAATTGCCTTGCTACTTTCCTTTACGGATTTATTTCCTAATTGGCCAAATTCATTCGAACCCCAACAATAAACCTTTCCTTCTTCGTCAAGTGCACAGCTGTGATGTTTTCCACCGGTAATGGCTAGAATTCTCTTTAAAATTTTATGATCAGCGTCGATCATCGGTTGAAGGTCAAGTTTGTCAGCAAATTTCTCACCCGTGACGGTACAATAAACAGCTCTTTCTACCCCGTGAATTCCGCAAATCTGATCATTGGTCATCGCTATCTGTATTACATCACTACTCGGCTTTCCCTGAATGGCTATTTGTCGGGCGGTCAACCAGCGATCATTGTTCCACTCTCCCCAGCACCAGATTGCTCCACTCTCTTGTTTAAGTGCGCAATTCCAGTTTTCTCGAGACTTAATTTGCCAAACATCCTTTAAGATATTTTTTTTATCGTCTTGAACCGTCGCCGATTTCGCAGACAAGTTCTCCCCTGCACCTAACTGCCCCTTCACTCCCTCACCCAAACAATCCACGTGCTGTTCGGCAGTAATGATACACAAATGTGAATGTCCAATTGAAACCGCAAGTGCGTTCTTGTAGGGGGTAAGCCCATTTTTAATCTCTTCCGGCATGAAGCTATTTAACTCGTACTTTTGATTTAAGTTGTCCATCTCCTTATCGCCGAAACAGGCCACACTTTGGTCTACTCCATAAATCATGCACGTGCGCAAACCCGAAGTATCAATTGTGGTTATTCTTTCAATCGGCTTAAGATCGCTTCCGATTACTTGTGGAGCAATCATCTTGGTGCCCATTTGACCAAATTCATTAATACCAAAACAAAATAATTTCTGATTAGTGTCAATCACACAGCTGTGATTATTTCCCACAGAGATTTGCGAAGCAGATCCCAACATCTCTCCGTTAGTATCAAGGACTCGAACCGGATAGGGCGAGAGAACTTTCTCATTACCGAGTAATCCATTAGCACCATTTCCCCAACAAAACACCTCATCTCGGGATGAAATAATACAAGTCCGATCCGGGCCAACTGATAGTTCTCTTACGCCTTTGAGTGTTAAATTATTTGAACCCAGCGCTACCTGTTCAGGCAATCCACGAACTGAAGTATTACCCAGCTGCCCAAAGCGATTATCCCCCCAGCAATATACCGTTTTTTCATCGCGATGAAGGGCACAAGCATGGAAGTCAGAAACCGCGATCGAATCTATTTTAGAAATTGCAGTTTGAACTGGATAGCTGACCAAAACCTGAGTTGCTTTAGTGAGACCAGGGACCGTCACTAATGCACCCAATTGATTCATGTCATTTCTGCCCCAGCAAAATACTTCAGATGACTTACTCAGCGCGCACGCGAACCCTCTTCCCACGCCAATTTGCTTCACTTGCGACACCGTGCCCAGATTTCCTGACAATTCAATCTGCTCTGGAAGCCAATTTAACTTTTTGGTGGAACCGTAGCGCTCTCCAAAACAAAAGGCTATATTTCCGTCTTTCGCAATAATACAGGTAGAATTGGCACCCGCGAAAATTTCATGAATGTTTTGGAAGGGTTTTGAATTACGTTCACCCTCCATTATGGTTTTCACTCCAACACCACTTTGCGATGGATTTCCAGCTTGCCCAAATAAATTATCTCCCCAACAGACTGCCCTGCCATTCTTGAGGAGTGCACACGCGTGGTTTTCGCCAGCTGCAATTTGCTTTGCATCAATAATGGGAACATTTGAATTCTCACTGTCGAGGACTGGTACCGGATCAGATGTGTTTTGCGAGTTGAAATTCCCTAGTTGCCCTTTGTCGTTTCGCCCAAAGCAAAACACTTCAGACTTCTCACCTGCAATAACACACGTAAAGTCCTTACCGAGAGCAACCTGCTTAATCTCTTTTAGCGTACTGACCGGAGCTCCGAAATAACGGCCCAGATCACCCTTTGCTCCGGTCCCTAAACAACGAAGGGTTTTGTTGCCGAGCACGGAACAAGTGAGCTCGTTTCCCGATTTCATTTCATCGACTTCGAATGCGTTAGTATTTAATGACGAGGCACCATTCCACAAAACGGAAAACAGTGTCTTCACCTCAGCGCAGCCAGTGAGTGCGCTTGATCCAACCATCAGAAGGATAAACCATATGCGGAGCCTTGGTTTTACCTGAGCCATTTCTTTTTAAGAGTGGTAAATGCCTGATTGATTGTTGGGGGTAGGTCCTGAAAAAAGTCACCATCTCGAAAACTCAGGTTATCCGGAAACTCTCCCGTTTTTGCGATTCGATTGAAAAAATTACGAAGTTTGATCATGGGGCCAGCCATTTTATGAGAAAGTAGAAGAGTAGAGATTCCAGTAATGAAGACAGCCACCCCTACGGCAATACTCATGTAGACCAATAAGTTCCTGAGCTGCTGGGTGAGCAGCTCAGTAAACAGATTTTGGGCAGGCAATCGCGTTTGCTTTACTAAATTTTCCAAATATAAATGGCTGCGAACGACGAGCAGTGCCGTAAAGCCAAATAATACCACTGTTACTGCCGAATTCAGGAGAATCAGTGTCATTTGAAATCTTGGATAGACCAGATATTTTCTCTTGTACCAGGGTGGCCGCACTCCCACGGGAGTGGCTGAAGCATTTGAATCTTGTGGAGGAGCAGACTTAGTAGGCGCCACCTTACCCGCTTGCATACCAGGTCTTCCTCCGGGCCTTGGTCGATTAGATGCAGACAGAGTCTGAGGATTCGGCCGAGGAGGTGGCTTAGTCATTTTATAAATTTGCCTCTGAAGACGGATTATCATTTTCTGCTAATTCATCTGTCTCAATTGGATTGAGAAGCTGACTGTTTTGAGCACCCGAGTTTCGCAAATAAATTTCAGCTTCCTTAGCAACTTTTTTCAGTTCGGATTTCTGAGTACGTAGCAGCTCCAGAATCATACCCAGGTCTTCTTTCTTCGTATCAAACTGTCCTGTTTCAAGTGCGCTCTGGATGTTGTGTATATCTTCATTCTTAATGGCAATGAGGTCCTCAATAGACTCAACCGCATCGATATCTTTTAACTCTTGGCGAAGTCTTTCGTGATCACGGGGAGACACTTGAACTTCATTTGCTGTTTCTACCAGACGTTCATCAATGTGATTCACTTTCTCATTGATTCTTTGTGAGTGTTCAATGATAGAGCGCATTTCCCCACGAAGGATTTTGAACTCTGTCCGATGATTTTGAATTTGTTGAAGCGCATCCCTAATAATCTCTTCCATGTTACGACTCTGGATTTCGATCTCGGTAAGCTTATGAGAGTTTTCAATATTATCTTTGCCCACTCTTGAGAAGTCTTGACGATTCAGCTCTGAGTTCTTACCCATATTTGAAGTGATGGCTTTCATGGCTTGGATGTCACTTAACATTTCATTCACTTTCACGTTCATCACCTCTACGGCACTCAGCGAGCTCAAGCGCCCCTCGATTTGTCGCTCAAGACGATCACAGAACGCTTGCATCGATGAAAAAATTTTCTCTTGAAAAAAGATTTGGTCGGCCTTGCGTTGTTCGTGAATTTTTTTCTCTAACTCACCCGAGTGGGTTGCAAGCTCGCCTACGGAATCTTGAACGCGTTGGCTTTGTTGGTAGACGCCGCGTAATGTTCCTTGAATCATTTCAAAAGCCTGCGTAAGTGATTTTTCGATCTGAATTTGAGCGATCTGACTTTGCTTGTTAATATCATTCACTACGGGTTGTAAGTAGTTTTGAACTTCACTCGAAATTTGATGTGCCCACTGCTGCGTAGGTTTGGTATTCTTTTCGGCCTCTTCTAATTTTGCAATGAGATGGCGATTTTGCACCTTGAGTGCATTGACCTCTTGGTCTTTTACCCAAATTCTTTGATTTAATTGCTGAACGTCTGGCTGATCACTTTTTTGAGCGTTCTTGTTCTGATTTTCAATATTCATAAAACCCGTCCCTCCATAGACCGGAACATTTACTACAGTAATATCTTTTCATAGCTTGAGATTCGAGTCAAAATGAAGATCATGAGTAGGACTCAATTTATATTAATTTTATGTATAATTAGCGTCAAATCCCTGTCGACTACGGCATTTGCAGCCCAATTAAAACTGGAACCTCCTGCTTGCCCTCAGGGAAGCACTCGCGCGTTTATGCCCGATCCCACTCAGCCAATTTGGATTGGTTGCAAAGACTCAAGCGGTCTTTATCAAGGAATTTTAATTCAACTTTCTCGCCAAGGTGAAGTCTTACGAATTGCAAACGTCAAGAACTCACTCAGACAAGGCAAAGAAATTCGCGCTGGCAATCAAGGGCAAATTGAAGAGCGCGGTTTCGACATGGGCCATCTACATCAGAAATCTTTTATCTTTAAATCTGAATCTCCCGTGCTTGGGCGCTTTTTACCAAAACCCATGACCCTGAAAGATTGGCAGATTTTCTCTTCCCCTTCTGAAACTTCGATTTTAAAGGACTGGCTAAAACAAGAGCCAAATTCCACAATTACTTTTCAGAATGGCCGCATGATTCGACTACAATTTGGTAAAAAGGATTATCAATTTAGCATTTCAAAGGAAGGAAGAATGATGGCAATCAATCATCCTGAAATGAAAAATCTCTTCTTCACCGATCCTCAGGCACTCTGGGTTTTAAATGCTGATGATCTCAAGCGTGCACTTTTACCCGGATTTGGCAGTTGTAAAAAGTACGCGGGTCCTATTGGTAGATTTGGGCGTTTTTATGACCACCTTCTTTATACACGAGAAAAGAGCGAATCTTTACACGTCAATGCACTCGATGAAATGAGAACTCGTTTC
>CAIMWN010000314.1 GCA_903845155.1 Oligoflexia bacterium | reverse complement strand
TGACTTACTCTGCCTCGACCGCGGTTCGCGCAGCGCTTCTTGGCGCTGGTTTTTATGTGGGAATGGGCTCAAAAACAGGCCCGAAAGCCGAAACGACGATCGCTTATAATCACCAAAGTGACGTCCTAGCGAGTCATACTCTGCTAGGACCAGAATGGTTGTCGAAATGGAAGCGCAGTGGATCGAGATATCCGCTTGATTTGCCCACAAATGAGCAAAATTCTTTTGATTTTCAGTTACTCAATCACCCTCAGTTTAGTTGTTTATGATGTGTTGTTTAATATTCTGGTAGCCAAACTCAAGCTTTTTTGAAATTCTTGTGTCATTCGATAAAACACACATAATAAAGGACATAAAATGAAAAAAATTTTATTAGCGATCGTAGTCATGTCAGTTGGAATGGTAGTAGGAACCGGATGTTCAACAATGGGGAAATTCAAAATTCCTGCTGATACCAAATTAACCATTACCGACCGTCAGTTAACTCCAAGCTCAAATGGTGAAGTAAGTACTACTCCGTTTTTCTGGAGTTCTATTGGTGGAGCAGAGTATAAATTGACCGACAAAAACGGAAAAGTGATTAGAACTGGGAAAGTGAAAACTAAGTTTCGCGTTGTTTCCATTTTTTGGCCACCTGCTGCGATCATTTATTGGCCAGTGGGTTTCGCCGGTGGTGAGTTTGACTTAACTGCTCCTGGTGACGGATATATGGTTACTGATACCACTCCGCTTCCACCTGCAAGCACTTTGAAAGCTGCACCTGCAGCAGCAGTTGCTGCACCAGCTAAAGTAAAAGTTAAAAAGAAAAAATCTGACGCAGCTCCAGCAGCTACAACCGCTAATTAGTTTTTAGCGTAATTATTTTGCAATTGAAGAAGCAGCTCTAGGGGAAGCCCTCGAGCTGCTTTTTTTTTCAGTGGTGCAAAAATACAAAGCCTATGTGAAAATTTAGGGATGACTGATTTCATCGCCGCCTCCCGAATTGATATTACGCCTAACGCACCGGGAGCGATTATGTTCGGGTGGGGTGATCATCAGCATCGTGTCAATGGTGTCAATGGTGTCGCTACTCCACTTTATGTGCGGGCAGTAGCGGTGTCGAAGAAGCCTCTTGAGGGCAGCACGCGAGCGCGACGCCTGATTATGCTTTGTTTAGATATTTGTGTAATCACGGAAGCGTTAGGGCACGCAATTGTCGAGCGATTGCAGGAATCCCATCAAGTAGCAGATGACGAAATTATTATTTCTGCTACTCATACCCATAGTGCTCCGGGTGGTTTTTCAACTTATATTGTGTACGCATTGACGAGCGACGGTTTTGATCGAAATGTTTTTGAAACCTATGTGGAAGGGGCCGTCCGTGCGGCGAAAGAAGCTCTCTCTAACTTAAAGCCTGGTAAGGTACGCTTCGCAAGTGGCGTGTTCGCGCCCGAAAAGCAAGTTGCGTTTAATCGTTCTATTCGCGCTTGGAATCGAAACCCCGATGTAATTAAGTATGATCGCACCCAAAGACATCTTGCGCTCGATCGTGAAATGATTCTCCTTCGTTTTGATGCTGAAGACGGTACTCCCATTGCGTGTTGGAATTGGTTTCCGGTGCATGCGACATCCATGCATCGCGATCACCTGAAGATTCACGGCGACAATAAGGGCGTGGCTGCAGCCGAAATGGAAAAAACTTTACGGGACCAAGGTGCTGATTCTTTTGTTGCTGTTTTTGCTCAAGGTGCTGCTGGCGACATCACACCCAATTACAATTGGTTTTCAGGGATTCGTGAAAAAAGAGGATCTGATCGTGATGATGAAACCAGTTGTAAAAAAAATGCTGCTCTTCAACTTGAACAAGCAATGGAGCTTTTTGAAAGCGCCAAGAACGCACCTCCAATTCAGGGATTGATGGAAGGAATTTTTGAATTTCATGATTTTTCATCCATCCACATTGATGCCGATTTAGTCAATGGTCTAGAGGGGTGTAGAACTGGTCCCGCGCAAGTGGGTTTACCGCAATTGTACGGAACGTCCGAGGGCCGAGGTGCGACCTATCCTGTTCTGCTCTTGATTCATCTTTCCATCCGGGTGTCTCAACTCTTCAATTATATTGGTGATCGCATCCATGGCAAAGCAACGCGCTTTCCGTGGACCGATGATGAAATTCAAGGCAATAAAATTACAGTCATTGATTCAGGCAAAGCAGAGATTTTTCAAACGGGAAGAATCGAGGATTTGGTATTTCCTGATTGGCTTCATCCCACTATTGCAACCTTAAAGCGTTGGGCACGAAAAGGAGTATTAAGAGAACGCACTTTATCTCCGCATATTCTGCCCATTCAACTCGCCCGCATGGGGAACTTAATGATTGCCGCTGTTCCCGCCGAATTTACGGTGGTTTCAGGCCGTCGTTTGCGCGCACTTTTGGAGAATTGCTTTAAGCCCCATGGAGTTGAACGCGTGATCATTCAAGGCTATGCGAATGCGTTTTCGAGTTATGTCACCACGCCTGAAGAGTACGATCAGCAAGGGTATGAGGGTGGCTGCACTATTTATGGCCGTTTCACTTTACCCGGGTACCTGATGGTGTTTAGAAAAATGAGTGAAAAGCTGATTTCAAAACAAAAACCCAGTGACCTTAGGCCTAAGCAGCCAAGCAAAGAGTATTGGAAAGCGCTCGAAGGACGTTAGTGAATTGCTCCATCAACCGCTTGCTCCGTTGTTTCTTCCTTCACTCGATCCACTAAAGCTTCTTTCATTGCATTACGGACTTTATCTTTCACATATATATTGGAAGCGCGTTGGCCTACATCTAAAATGTCGGGATGAAATTCCGCGTACTCTTCCACTGCGCTTATCGTTTTTGCGATTCCAACCGAAATTGCTAAGTTAGTGGGAATCCTGACAATTGCTTGTGTGCGTTCGGATTTAAGTACGCGAATGTTTTTGCTTGCCTCGGCATTTTCTTCATTTTGATTTGTTAAATTAACATTGGCTACCAACTCGCCCCGTTGATTATTATTAATTCGTTCTTGATTCTCATCAATTTTATTATTGGCATCCGCAACCGCGTTTCCATTTACAGCTGTCGCAAACATAAATGAAGCAGTGGTGCCTACGATGGGAATCACACCCATCGCAGCTCCGCCCCATTTCATGTAACCCGGGGTTTCAATGACGTCTTTTGTTTCGTTAATGAGTTTCATCGGCGCGCAGAGGCTTCCTAGTAGTTTGGGATCGGTGAGGAGTGCCTTTTGGATGACAGAAGGTGAAGAATACATCAGAAGATCGACGGCGTGGTCATAACTCCATTTTCCTTTTTCACCTCCGATAAAATCCATGGTTCCTTGATTCTTGGCTACAAATTTTTGAGCGTAATCCATGGTGTTTTTGACTTGTTCCTTGAGTGAGCGTTTTAAGACGGCTTTCATTTGGGCGGGTGATAGGGAGCCGAACTGATTTAAAGAGTTTTTGAAGGCATTGGTTTGAAACAGAAAACCAAAAGGTGTTTTTTCCGTTTTTTGTGAAATGGTTTCGAGCTGGGCAAGCGTTCGCTTTCCTCCATAGTGATATGCAGCGGCTCGATCGGCACGGTCTTTAAGATCAGTACCTGAGGTACCAGCGTTGTTGTTGTTATTTGGCTTTCTTAGGTCTGCAATTTCATTTTGGTAACTTGTATTTATTTTCTTTAATTGTTCAAGATACGGTTTAAGTTCATTATAAACTTGATCTACCGTATAGGGTGGAGCACCCTTTCTTCGTTGAGAGAAAGTTTTTAACATTTTTTCTCCCTCATCACCCAAGCGATACATCTCTGCCGTTGAATCGTCTAGATTAGATACTACATGCACGTCGCCGTCAATGCGGTAGCCGGCCTCTTTTCCGAACATTTTTTCAGCCTGGGCACCAGCCCCCGAAGCATCCGTGATTTTTGGTTCATCTGAAAAATCAAAGTTCTGGCTGAAGTTCAGATAGTTTGCAAGCGCATTGTCTCGGTTGCCGCTCATCACTAGTTGATGAAGTTTTTGTGCTCTTTTGGTTTCTTCGTCCAAGCTCAATTTTGATTCAAAGCCATATTTGGCACGGATATAGTCGTCCATTTGTGAAGTGCCAGCTTGAGAAAAAGTGACGAGATTCTGATTTGCTTTGGCTGCATCCGCTTTGTACCGGTCGTTGCTTTTAGCTATTTCAATACTAGCAGGAGCGCGCATTGAAATCGGAAGTGATCGAGAATTGCCGAGGTGGTCATTGGCAGCGCGGGACGAGAGAGTTTGATAGTCATCCGTCATTTTTTTTAGGTTATCGCTAAACCAAGTTTCATTATGAGGTGCAAGCGCAATTTTCTCAGATTGAGCCATTAAGTTGCGAATGCTGTTTACTGCTTTGTCCTGATGGAGTGTGCAGACCTTTGAGTGCTCGGCTGCAATGATGAATTCTCCGGCTTTTCTTTGCAAACTTTTTGTGGATCCGGCGCAGGCACTCAATTGTTCGAATGCAGATTTTGATTCGTAGGCTGCCAAATAATTTTTAATATACGCTTTGGTGACGGGCGCGTCTTTGTTTTTGCCAAAATAAGTGGTTTGATTTCGTAGAAGGACGAGGGCTGAAAGTAGACCTGTGTGTAGTTTGCCATTTGTTGCCTGATTTGGGTTTCGTTCAGGTCAATAGCATAGGCCAGGGTTTGAATCTGCAGGATGCAGCCCAAAAGGATAAATAAAATACAGCGATTCTGTTGTTTCGTAAAAAAGTAAATAGTTTTCCCCTATCGCTATTTTAACAATAACGACGGAGAAAGAACACAGAAAGTATTTTAAATGAAAATTGTTTAATTATAAATGAAGGAATTGGCCTAAGCGATTCATCAGTCCTTGCAGTACCAGGGTCTGTGACTGTCCGGCATATTGGCTCTTGGGGAAGAGGATGGTTTTGGACCCTGCTCCATAATGTTCGATATGCCAGGAAATCTTCGCGGTGCTCACTTTTTGATTGGGAGCTGATACCGATAGCGAATTCTTTTCTATAGAAAATCTAAATTGAAGAGCTAGCGGAGCATCTACTTTGATCCACGACTTACCTTCATTGAAGGTGAGGGTGCCTGCTTTGTAAAAGATGACCTGTATTGATTTTTCCTTGTTAAATTCTACAGCTTGGATTTCTTCAGTATTGGCGAGTATTGAAAATGGCGGCTGAAGTGCGTCTTTTTGCAGATCCTTTTCGCTAATATTCGGTAACACGGCATAAGCATAAGAGTCGTGAAGTGGATTTGAGCAGTGATCAATCCAAAGGCTCGTTACTTTTCCTTTCACCGGATCAGCCGAAAGTTGTACCGCAAGTGATTTCCAACTTCCCACTTGTTCGGTCGTTTGAAGAGTCACATTGTTATGATCAAGAAAAAGGTAGCCCGTACCGTTGGCTAGTGCCCATGCGAGGTTATTGGCACTTGCTTTGCCCTCGCTTAATGATGCCACTCTATTGCTTTGGTTTTTAAAAGAGTATTGAATTGGTGTTTGAGCCCATTCCTGATTCAACGTCGTATTCACTGGGAGGCAGCCTTCGCAATGAATAGCTGCGCCCAACGCAACCATCCCTTTCTCAAAAAAGAACCACGATTTTTTTGCGCTTAATCTTCCTTTTCTAAAATCCATGGCAGCGGCACCCGTGTTACCATCAGACACTCCGCCTACAAATTCTGTTTCGCCATTTTTTGGAAAATAATCGCTGTTGGGTACGCTAGGATAAACTGCTTGGTATTCGGTCGTGGTACCGGGTAGTCGTTTAAAATCCCACAGTGGGTAGATATTAAAATATTCCTTTCCGGTACGATAGATATAAGTAAGTCCATCTGCAAGGTGTTCTGATTTTAGTCCTTCGCCCATAGGCGATGCATCGGCATTCATCGTACGAGTAGAATCCATCCGCACTGAAATGCCATACCCGGGTCGATTGTGAGCCATGAAATCGCTTTTCCAAAAATGCTGATTACCATCGCGTCCGTTCTCGGTTCCTTCGGTGAGGCGTCGTTCACATTCGACAAATTCCTTTTGACGAGTGCCCACTACCTTTGCCATGAGGTGACACGCAGGTAGGAGTCGATCAGATTTTGCATCATTGATACGGGCATAGGTTCTGCCCATTGAACTCACGTCAATCGTTGCACCATGAATGAGCCAAAGTTGACCATCCAATATATAGTGGCTCAATGTTTGATAGTTCTCATCGCTAAAGGAAAGCTTTGTCCCCGAAATAAGACGAAACATTCGCGAAGTATCATTTGAAAAAGCAAGGCCGTAACTGCCCGAGTAAAATAATTGGCCGTGTTGGAAAAAGGTATAGTCAGCTTGAATCCCTTGATTGTGGCCCATTAGTATCTGATTAGAGAGAGCGGCGACTGCAGTATTCACCCAATCGGGGCGTTTGTATAAAACACCAAGGGCGATAGTAATCTCTGCATACCATACCAAGTTTTGCCCTGCCACAGACCATTGACTTGGATGTTCGGTGATGTGTCCCTTGTAAGTAGCGTCCATTAAGTAATCGCGAGAAAGTGCATCGAGTTTAGGTTCAATGAGCAGAAGGATTTTATAAGTGGTTAGTGGAACGCCGATCTCCATCATCCACCAGTTGTAGTGCCAGAAATTGGATCGCGCGACAAAGCGAATGGCGTTTAGGGCAGCGTCTTCTGTTTTTTGATGATGAAAAAGCACATGACCTGGAACTTGGGTTGCCATGATCATGCTGAGCGCGCGGCCAAGTGTGATGACGGGACCCCAGTTGAGAGCAGAGGAATCAAGGTAATTGAGGTCACTATAGCTCCCGTCGGGAGATTGATAGGCTTGAAATTCGTTAATGTCTTTTAGGGCCCACGTTGCTCGGCCTTCAAGCGGAATACTTTCGAAGATTTCTGATTTAAAGTGATCCCTAATAATATCGAGATCTTGAGCTTGCGCAAAAGGGGCCGCGATCATAGAAAATGATGCTAAAAGGATCAAAAAAAAGGTGTGGATACGGCCTCCAGTTAAATAAACTAAATTAGTTTAATAAGTCTTGCTTTTTATGCAACTTTATTAGTAGAATGCCCCCCATGTTGAAGCTCGGTCTACCACTATTGACGCTGCATGTTATCTTACTTGTGCCCTCTTTTTCAAGTGTTGTTTCGGCTGCCGAAGTGATTTCCACCACTATCAAGGGAAGCCCGCTCGCCGGAAAAAGTAAAAACCCCGTGATGAGTGCCGACGGTCGGGTCGTAGTGTTTCAAAATCAATTACAAATATATAAAAAAGACCTGAAGTCGGGTGCGCTTACGCTGGTATCAACGAATACCGTTGATCAGCCTGGCGATCGTGAAAGTTATATTCCCCATATCAGTAGTGACGGCCGCTTCGTTACTTTTGAAAGCATAGCCCGTAACCTAGTGGGAGGTGCGCTAGCAGAACAAGTTTACTTAAAGGATACGCAGACACAACAACTTACCCATGTTTCTAAAAGTCAGACTAATATTGCAGGAGATTATTTTAGTAACTTCCCGGTGGTGAGTTCCAACGGGCACCATGTTTATTTTCAAAGCAATGCACAAAATTTGGTTCCTAACGGCGACCGCCTTTACCGGATCTTCGATAAAAATATTTTAACGGGTGCGGTTCGTGTGGTCACTACTGATTCCAGAAACGTTTTGGCAAATGCAGCGAGCCTCAATATTGTGCTCGACACAAGTGATGAGTACCTTTTCTTCGAGAGCAAATCAACGAACCTGGTGGGTGGCGTAGTGGGTAACCAAGTTTTTCGTAAAGATTTAATTTCTGGCGAAGTAATGCTCGTGAGTGCGAGCGCAGCCGGGAAAGTGGCAGATTCCGACAGCGCACAGGTGAGTGTAAGTAAAGGCGGTCGCTTTGCAGCGTTTGCGAGTAAAGCGCATAACTTAGTCAGTGGATCCAAAGGCGGAAGTAAAAATACAAATCTGAAATTGGGCACTGTTGTACAAATATATTTAAAAGATCTTGATACTGGTAGAGTCGTACTCGTATCTTCTGATGCACACGGAATACCGGGAGATGCAATTAGCTCATTTCCGGTCGTGAGTGAAGATGGCAAGTGGGTTACATTTGTGAGCGCATCTACTCAATTTGCAGGATTTGAAAACCCACGAGCGACGGTTCGCATTTACCAAAAGAACATCCAAACAGGCGAACTGATTCAAGTGGGGAAAAATGACCATGATTTTGATTCCTTCCAGATTTTTGGAAGCATATCTACCAACGAAGATGGACGCTTGGTTACCTTTGCTGCCCATCGCAAGCGTGATGAGGGCTCAAAGATTTTCACCGTCAATGCAAGGTAATGTCTAAGGAGTAGAGCCAATCACGAAAGTATCACCGAATGGATCAATGGTGAGAGGAGTGATGAGTTCTAGATTTCCTGCCTTCAGAATAGCCGACTGAGTATCTACTCTGCCCACCGATTGGCTCCATTCTTCTTGAGTGCTTGGATCGGCCGGGTCTAAGAGTGTTTCACGTCTGATGGCTAAGAACTCGGTAAGAAGTTCGGTCTCTGTAGCGTATTGAGAAAGATTTCCCATTTTGCTGATCATATCGTCTACACCATCAACTCCGTCTACACCGTGCTCAATGGAGGCATCGTACATGGCGAGTACCCCAATTTGTGTTTTCAGATTTAGTGTTTTTACTCTTTGCATCGCGGGTATGTAATAGAGTTGATCTGATATTTTATCTTGTGCCGCTCTGAATGCTGGGTCTTCAGCAGCTTGCGCCCACAGTGTAGGCAGAGAAGAGAGTCCGGTGATGGAGCCGCTGTCACTCGAGTTCAGCTTTTGCAAAGTGGGAATGAGTGAACCCAGTGGAGAGCTTGGGTTAAGGGTGAGGTAATATTGTATGACTTGTAACATATCACCGTCGCGCGACGTAAAGCCCGCACGGCCTGCGGTGTAGCCACGGCCATCATTCAATGCTTCCACGTATGCATATTGCAAAGTGGTGGTTGAGTTTTCAAAAACAGAGATAAATTGATCGAGCACTAATTTTTGTGCCACGGATACAGCGACGCCATAGGTAGATGCAGGCGTACCGCCTGAGCCAGTGCTCGGTGAACTATTTCCGTTTGTGCCTGTTCCGGTGTTGGTGCCGGTGCCGGTATCAGTGCCGGTGTTAGTACAAGTGGCAGTGCCGGTCCCCGTGTTGGTTCCTACTCCTGAGTTTGTTCCACTACCTGATGCGCCACCTGGTGTTGAAAGCGCGGTTCCCGTTCCAGCAGGTGCGCAGCCATTATTGGTGGTCGGGGTTGGCAGCGTTTTACATCCAAAAAGGATGAGTGAAGTAGCGAGTGTGAGAGCAATATATTGTGTCGACGATTTCATATGTTTTCATTTCGTCATTTCTTTTGCGCAGCTTGAGTGTTCGTTGACGTAAAAACATGCTTGAAAATTGCGTATGAAAGCACGAACGCAGCGTCAGTGATAGCTATTTGTTATTATGGGGAAAAAATGCAGAGTTTATTTATAAAAGGAGAGTTTTTTGAAGGAGCGTAGGAGGCCTTGGTAGATTGATGCTGAGAGGCATGATGTTACTTCCTACTTTCCATTCATGGCCGTTCTTTCTCGTCCCACTTGTGTCTCAACGAGTTTATTAAATCCACGTAACATTGCATGATGTGCACCAATAGGTTTGGGGCTGCACAGTCCTTTTTGCCTCAAATTCTCTATCAGTACACTCACTGCCTCTACAGTGGAGAGGCAAAAAACCTCGGGCTGTTTTCTAAATTCATAAGTAGAAGGTGTGTTTACGTTAAAACTGAGTTTAGGAAGTTCGCTCAAGCGTTTGCTGGTCCGGATGATTTGTTTGGCACTCGTCCAGGTTCCATCAATTACAAAAATAGCGAGCCGTCGGTTTGCCGGAATTCCTGCCGCTAAAACATCAGCGGTCGCGGTACTGAGATTTAAACTTTTTTCACCCGGGAAAAGAATCATGGGGTAGAGGGTAGGGTCGTTTAACAAGCAAAGAAAAGTTTTGTCTTCGTCGAATTGCGGCCCTGTGCCTCGCAAAAGAATGGAATTGGTGAGCGACAATTTTACAATTCGCACGGTGCCTACCGTCTTCATGAATTCGCGCGGATGCACCAATAGTACAATCAGTGGCTCGATTTCAAAGCGAGTGATAGTGGAGCAAAGACAAAGATCACGTACCCGAAAGCAGCGTAAGCAAGTATCGCGTCCCATTATTTGAATAACCTTGCGAGAGACTGTGACTGTACGTCGCCCTCAATGGTTTCGTCGTTGACCTGAATCATGAGTGAGCCTTCGTTATGGATAAGATTCCACGCATTGTCGCGCATGAGGCGTGCGGCGAGCGGGTTCAGTAAACTTTCAGCAAATGAAAATAGTTCAATGCGCTCCGGTTGATAGATTTTTGCGGCATGAAGTTCGGCAATGATAAATTCAGGGTTCTTGTAGGTATAGATTTTAACCTTGGTGCTCGACTTCGTTGCCTTATGCAGTTTTTTTGTGCTCGGATTTCCAATTTCAATCCACAGTTCATACGCTCCATCGGCTCCCTTGACGCTGATGCAGGGATCCTCTGGAGTTGCTAAACCCTCTTTAGAAAATTGCAGGTCATCTTGAAAATTTAGCGCATAGGCGAGGACCCGGGTCATCAAAAAAGTTTCTGATTCGGAGGGGTGCATGGCTGTTCTAAAATCTACACGCTGATAAACACCGCGATCAATGTCGGTCAATTCAATCCGAAATCGGTAGAGAGTGGAAGGATGAGCCATAAGGCTTTGTATCTATTAATAAGGGCGCTAAAAGTAAAGGAATAACCCTTATTCCTGCATTGTTGCAAACGCCTCTTTGAGGTTCTTGTCGTGCTTCTTGCTTTCGAAACGCGCGCTTAGTGAATAAGCACACGGAACCACAAACAAGGTCAGAAAAGTAGACACCAGCACGCCGCCAATGACGGCAATCGCCATCGGGCGCACCACTTCAGATCCTGATCCTCTGGCTAACGCTTCGGGGATTGCACCCGCGATAGTGGCAAACGAGGTCATGAGGATTGGACGCAAACGCGTGGGGCACGCGTCGAGCAAGGCCGGGCCCACTTCCATTCCCTCTTCGCGTTTGTGATTGGTAAACTCCACGAGCAAGATGGAATTCTTTTTTACAATTCCCATCAAGAGCAGGATACCAATCAAGCTATAAATATTAATCGAAGTATCCGTCATCCGCATGGCAAGAAAAGCGCCGGTGAGACTAAACGGCAAAGCTAGCAGAATAATGGCAGGATGGATGAAACTATTGAATTGGCTGGCGAGCACCATGTAGGCAACAAAAATACCTAAAATGAGGGCTCCAAATAAGCTTGAAATCGATTCGTTAAATGCTTGCGAGCTTCCCGACATAGTGACGTGATATCCCGCCGGCATGATTTCTTTCGCCGTCTTTTCAATGAAGCTAATGACTTCTGATTGCGATCTGCCGTTTGCGAAGTTACCGAATACCATGATCCCACGCTCGCGGTTATAGCGTGTGATGGTAAGAAGGGTTGATTCGCTTTTCATATCGATGAGGCTTTTCAGTGGAACAATTTCCCCGTGAACATTTCTCACCCAAATTTTTTCAATGTCGGGAGGTCCGCGGTTAGCATCTGCTACTAGTTTCACTTGAATGTCTTCTCGGTGACCAGCAGCATCAGTGTACTTATTGGGTAATAGTTTTATCCCTCCCACCATCGCCGAAACATTTTGTGCAATAGTGGTGATCGGTACACCGCGAGTGAAGGCGTGATCGCGATCCGGATAAATTTCGGTCTCTGGCATGTTGGGGTTATAATCGGTATCAATATCAGTCATGAGGCCCGAATCGGTAAGTCGTTTACGCATTTCAATCGAAACATCTGAAAGTTTTTTCCACTCTGGTCCCTGAAGTACAAACTCAATAGGATATCCCCGTTGCGCACTGAAGCCAGTAAGTGAAAGGTCGAGAACCGCAACGCGCACCACACCCGGAATTTTTTTGAGGTCCTCACGGAGTACTGGCATGAAATCCTGTTGCGTTGGACGCTTTTTGAAGGGTTCAACGGTAGCGCGATCTTCAATATCCTTCATGGTGATATAGCTGATTCCTTGATTGACGAGGCCGCCGTTCCCAAAGCCGCCGACAGCAACGTAATAATCTTTCATCACGTTGATGTCTTTCCAGTGTTGGTAAACCTTTTCTGCTTCTTTGAAAACATGATCGGTAACTGTCATCGAAGAGCCCATTTTGGTGTAAATGGTGACTAAAAACCTACTCTGATCCTGTGGAGGAATAAATTCCTTTCTTAGTCCGTTTTGAAGTGCGAGTGAAATACCAAATAAAGTAAACGCGGAGATGATCACCCCCCAGCGGCGCTGCTTGTTGGTGAGGCACCATTGAAGTGCGCGCTTGTACAGAGCTGCCAATTTATCCATCTGCACTTGGACCCACTTTGTAAGAAAGTTTCCTCCGCCCACTTTCAGAAATTGTGAACAACGCATCGGCGCGAGAGTGAGTGCCTCCAGTAAGGAAATCATCACCGCCACCGACATAGTAACACCAAACTGATAAAAGAATTTCCCCACGATGCCCTTCATAAAAACCACGGGGATGAAAATGGCGAGAATGGCAAGTGAGGCCGCAGTGGCAGCACCTGTGATCTCGCGTGCGCCGACGAGGGCGGCATGAACGCGATGTTTTCCTAATTCATTGTGTCGAGTAATATTCTCGAGCACCATAATGGCATCATCAACGACGATACCAATTGAAAGAGAAAGGCCAAGCAATGTAAAGGTATTAACGGTAAAGCCGAGTGCTTTCAGTACGATGAATGAACCGATGAGAGACACGGGGATTGCCAAAATTACGTTGAAAGCAGAACTGAAGGTTCCTAGAAATAAGTAACAAACAAAAGCGGTGAGTAAGACCGCCATGAGCAATGTAAAATTGAGTTCATGAATTGAGTCTTTGATGAACTGTGTCGAGTCAGTAACCACGCCGAGCTTTAGACCTGAGGGTAGAATTTCTGCAATTTTCTTCAGTTTTTCGCGTACCAAGTCTGCGATGGCCACCGCGTTCGTTCCACGTTGTTTAATGATCCCCATACCAATGGTGGGGAAAATGCCGTTAAATCGTGAAATACGTCGAACTTCATCTGTACCTTCTTCGCAATTGGCCACGTCACCGATATGAATTTTTTTCCAAACCGGTAGACCCACTCTGGAAGGGATGATGAGATGGTTGCATTCAATAGCGTTACTGAATTCTGAATGGACTCGAATAAAGGTTTCTGTTTTTTCTGTATCTTGAAAGCCAGTGGGAGCAATTTGATGTTCATTGTTAATGCCAGCGATAATATCATCTGAAGTGATTTCAGCTTTACGCATTCTCTCTGCATCCATCCAAACGCGCATCTGGGGTTCCACATACCCACCTAAAAATAAATCACCCACGCCATTGACAGTAGTAAGCATGTCTTTGAGGTGATCGCGAATGAAGAGCGCTAATTCGCGCAGTTTCATTCCTGGTGCATAGGCCGCTACAAACATGATGGGCTGATCGGCAGGATTGGTTTTAGTGATCACAGGTGGATCAATCGTTTGCGGTAAATTTTTCTGAGCTTGTGAAACTTTGGTTTGAACTTGTTGGAGTGCGACGTTGATGTCTTGGTCGAGACTGAATTGAACGGTCACCGTCGATTGACTTTGTTGGGAGGTGGATTGCACGAGCTGAATTCCGTCCACACTCATCACCGCACTTTCGATGATGTCGGAAACTGTAGATTCCATCACATCAGGTGAAGCTCCGGCCCAAGAAGTAGTGATCGTGACGACGGGAAAATCTACATCGGGGAGCTGACTGATTCCCATCATGCTCCACGAAATGGCACCAAAAACGAGGAGTCCGGCCATGAGCATCCACGCGAAAACGGGCTTCTTAATCGAGATATCTGATATGCTAAACATAACTGATAATCTATTACTTTTTAGCGGGTAGGTCTATGGATTCGTTTGAGAAATGATTGAAGTTCAGTTGATTAATAGAGGAGGGGGTACTGCGCGTTTTGAATATTCCACACAGATGTATCCCAGCCAGAATACGTGCTCGAATCCCAAAACGAGTTGTTGGTGGTAGCGCCGCAATAGCCCATGAATCCTCCTGGATTGGAGCCAGTGACCGTACCGATTGAAAACGAATTATTAATAATACCACCTGGGGTAGATGCGGCAAAACCTCCCGACCAGTTGAGTGATCCTGATACATTGCCGGTAGCGTAAGAGTTAGAAACAGTCCCGTTGACAACGCTAGTTGAAATCCCACACCTTTTTTAAAGGGGAGGCCTACCACCTACATTTTTCCAAAATTAACTCATACGCAATGTGCTCTAGTGGGTTTTACACACTGAACGCGTTGGCCCCGAACTTGCTTAAGTGCGCGCAAGGAGAATTTATGAATATGTTATTAGTGTTGATCTTTGGTGGTGTTTTATCGGCGTGCGCCAGTACGAGTGAGTTTAAAGCAAAGGACTATTATCCCATGCAAAGTGAAAAGGTGATTCCTTTCTCGATTGCAGCATTCAATAACAAATCTGCATCCACAGACGAGGGCGCTTGCCATAGTTGGCTCTATTTCAGTAGTACGCTCGGCGATGCATTTGTGGATACCGCCATTCAGGAACTCTCAAACTATTCCAAGATTCAAGTTTTAGAGAGAGCAAATATAGCGAGGATCTACAATCAAGAGGTGAATCTGATGAATGCTGAAAAAACAGCACCCATTGAGCGAGGACATTTTAAGCGGGCACAATATACCATTGTCGGAACAGTAGATTCTTTTGAATATTGTGCAGGAAGGAGCGGAATAGGGTTAAATACGGTGCTCTCTGGTTTTGCCTTGGGCGGAGGTGTAAGAGAAGAGAAGGCAACGGTAAATGTACTTTTACGATTAGTGGATACTAAAACCGGCGCAGTCGTCGCGACGGCAAGTGGAGCAGGCGAACAAACGAGACGAAATATTTCATCAAACTTTGGGCTACTTGGGTCAAGGTTTGACGTGGACGGTGCGAATTATAAGCAGTCCTCTTTAGCGAGTGCCATCAAAGAAGCTATTCATCATGGCACGAGTGAATTATTAAAGAAGGCGAAGCTGTGAACACCTCGCTTTGGTGAAATTAAGCGCACAGACTTTACGTGAGCTTTGTTTTTTGCTCTGTTTTCATAATTCGATCCCAGAAAAGAAAATAAAGTCCGTAATTGCCGTTATAGTATCGATGATGGCCATTGTGATGGGTGGCAGTGTTGAGCCATTTTCCAAAAATATTCTTGCGAACGCCCTCCGGCATTATTTCCACACTCAGGTGTCCATAGACGTTGTAAAGCATTGAAAAGAAGCTGAAAGTAATGAGGAGTTTTTGGTTGATCGGCACGATAAATACAAGCGGAAAGATCCAAATCATTTCAAGCATGGCCTCAACCGGATGAAATGATTGAGCCGCGAGCGGTGAAGGGTTGGTTGAGAGATGGTGGATGCGATGCACGCGGTTAAAAAGAACCGGGGCGTGGACGATCCTGTGCATCCAGTAAAAGTAAGTATCGTGAATGAGCATGAGGAGAAGAATTGAGAAAATAGCCCATAGGATGCCGTAATCTTTGATGTTCGAATAAACTTGAGTATAGGGGCGAACATGCGGGTTAAAGATAAATGCAAAGATCGAACCGTAAATAAAAAACGTGACCACCGAGTATTTGAGTTCACGCAGAAAATCCTTTTTTTGAAGGGAAACTTTCTGGACGCGGTGTTTTTCAAGCCAGTGATCCGAGGCTTTTAGAATCAGAAGAGTAGTTCCTCCCGCAAAAAATAAATAACGCAAAGCTTGGAAAGTGGTGATGACAAAAAATGTTCTGGCGTAATCCGTAAGCATGGTCATGATCTCAGTATATGAGTAATAGCGGATGCTGGCAACTCAGGTAAGGAAAACTCACTGGTGGTCAACGGGATCAGCATCCATCATTTAAGGTGATGGATATCATCATTCATTATTTGTTGAAAGCATACAGCTAATTCAGCAGATGGTGAGCAAGTCATTCACTTCCGGATGGCCTGGAGATTCCAGTTCTCCGTTTCTCCTCAAGTTCATAGCTGTTCTTCGCAAAAACTGACTTATGTTTCGATTGATACCGTTTTGCACTCTGAGTGGATGGGCCAGAAACTCAGAGTGCTGAAATCTCCTCACGCGCACGTTTGGCTATAATAAAGGCCGACTGTGGATTGATCATCTGGCTGTGTCACCAGTGACCCGGTGGTAAATATCCATCTTTCGATAAATTAAACAATCTTGATTTATTCTTGACTAAATCGGTCTGGTATCGGATTATTGAGAGATATGTTACTCTCAGGGAGGGTTTTCAGGCGATTTTTAAATGGCTTAGGTAGATCAGCAATGGGGTTGATTCTGCCCTTAATCATTTTTACAGGTTGCGGAAATACGTTGAGATATAGTTTACCGGCAAACACTTCAAAAGGGATATCCTCAACACCAACTCCAACACCAACTCCAACTCCAACTCCAACACCAACTCCAACTCCAACACCAACTCCAGCTCCAACTCCAACTCCAACTCCAACTCCAACTCCAACTCCAACACCAACTCCAACACCGATACCGATACCAACACCATCTCCGGCAGTGAGTTATTCTGGAACAACTCCTCCTAGCCCCTCCGGTTTTTACGCAGGTTTTTATGGCGATGGTGGATTGCCCACAGCTGCAGGACTGATGACACCTGCAACTTTAGCGATTGATTCCGTAGGTAATATTTATGTTGCTGATATGAATGACAACGCTATTCGGATGATCGTAAAAGTCTCTAATACTTATTTTGGTAACTATTTAACCGCTGAAAACATCTATACCATCGTGGGAAATGGTAATCAGGGGTGTAGTGGTGATGGTGGACTTGCAAGTGCAGCAAGGCTCAATGCGCCGCAAGCGGTTGCGGTAGATTCCTCTGGCAACTTATATATTGCGGACACAATCGATAATACTGTTCGCATGGTGGTACAAACAGCAGGCGTCTATTTTGGTAATTTCTTGGCTGCAAATAATATTTATACAGTGGCGGGAAAAAGTAACGCTATTATTGGTTGTGGTGAAGCTTACGCGGGTTATTCAGGCGATGGTGGATTACCCACCCAAGCAAAACTAAATGCGCCAACTGGTGTTGCAGTAGATTCAGTTGGTAATATCTACATTAGTGATACTGGTAACAATGCGATACGGATGGTGGTCGCAGTAGGAGGGACTTATTTTGAAAATACACTTTCGACTGGCAAAATCTATACAATTTCCGGAAATGGTACTTTGGGAACCACTGGGAATGGCGGCCCAGCAAGTGCTGCACTTTTATTCAATCCCCAAGGAATTGCTGTAGATTCAATTGGTAATCTTTATTTAGCAAGTTACAACACAGTGAGAATGTTAGTCCAATCTGCCGGGACTTACTTCGGAAATAATCTAAGTGCCGGAAATATCTATGGAGTTGCTGGTAGTGTGAGTCATGCGGGTACTTATAGCGGAGACGGTGGACCCGCCATCGATGCAGGGATTAATACTCAGGGAGTTTTTGTTGATTTTTTAGGTAATGTTTTTATTGCGGATACTGGCAATAATGTGATCAGAATGGCCGTAAATTTATCAGGAACTTATTTCGGAAACGACTATTCTACTGGAGACATCTACACGGTGGCGGGGAATGGCTTAGCTGGTTCAGTCGGTGATGGAGGTTTAGCTACTCTTGCATCCATATATCAGCCAACTGGAGTCGTTACCGATTCTAGCGGAAATCTCTTTATCTCAGACAGTCGTAACAATTTGATTCGTGAAGTAAATTATACCAATAACATTATTTCTACGTTTGCGGGGATCAATGCTTATACGGGCGACAACGGGCCTGCTTCAAACGCGACAATGTTCATACCATCAGGGCTTGCGATTGATGCTGCTAATAATTTATACTTTGTAGATACAGGAAACAATGTCATTAGGATGATTGTGGGAACCACTGGTGTTTATTTTGGTAATACCTTAACTACTGGTAATATCTATACCGTTGCTGGGAACGGTTCTGCCGGAAGCACTGGTGATACCGGTTTGGCTACACTTGCTCAATTTAATAATCCAACAAGTGTAGCAGTAGATTCGTTAGGTAATTTATACATTACTGATACGAATAATAATGTGGTCAGAATGGTAGTAAATGTCTCCGGCACCTACTTTGGAAATTCTGAAACGGTTGGCAATGTTTATACTGTGGCAGGAACGCTCATGAACGGTTTTGGATATGCCGGTGATGGTGCTTCTGCGGTCAATGCTCAGCTAAGTCGTCCAAACGGTGTGGCCGTAGATTCAAATGGAAACTTATTCATCGCCGACACGTGGAACAGTTGTATTCGTATTGTCATTAATACCGCGGGGACTTATTTTGGTAATTCATACGCCGTTGGAAACATCTATACCATTACTACATTGAGTTTAAATCCTAATGGAGTGGCCGTTGATGTTTTGGGAAATATCTATATTGCGGAAGCATATGACTCCAACTATGGTCAAGGTTTCCCTGTTTACGGTGATCTTAAAATGTTGGTGAACAGCACGGGTACTTACTTTGGAAACTCATGGGCCGCTGGGAGTCTTAATACGATTAATTCAGTGGTGATTGATCCAATTGGAATTGCTGTTGATTCATTGGGGAATATCTACACGTCAGATGGAAGCAATGGCACTGGTGGGGATAATTCAGTTCTCATGATAGTGAACCAAGCTGGAACTTACTTTGGAAATGCATATAGTATTGGTGATGCTCCTGCACTCGCGACCGTAACTAACTCTGGAGGGGTGGCGGTGGATTCAGCTGGAGACGTTTATTTCACTGATACTAGTAATCAAAAGATTAGTGAAATAGCGCATTGAGCGGAACGCGCTAGGCAGTCCGTAACCATCAATCAGACAAGTCCCAGCATATTCGGGGCCGGTCATTAGCCCGTTGTCAATGGTGGGAATTCAACTTAATCTGATCAAAATGAAACCGTCTAAAATTTTCGCAATTTTCTCACTTCTTTCAATGCCACCCGCAATGGCAACTACTCAAGTGGCGATCACGGTAAATGATCTACCTGTTAGACTTAACAAAGGTTTCTTCTAAAAGTTTTGAACGAGAGATAGCCCAGAATGAGCCACTTCGGAAACTCGTCTTGCTCGCGTTGAAAAAGAGCTTAAGAAGCTGAAACGGAAGTTCGCGGCTTAGGTCAAATTTGATATTGTTTTACAGGTTGCTAAATGGTGAATGGCCGAATTTTGCTTGATAAGTATCAATCCAACTCCTAATTCCATTTTCATTTCCAGGCGTAAATCCACACGGACCTGCTTCACTAACGGTAGGATATTGGTAGGACGCTTGAGAATTTGAAAAGTGACAGTTTTTACAAGAAGTCAAACTGATTCGTCTTAGATCAAGTCGTGAGCTAATGTGGTCAGATATTTGAAGTGTGATTGTAAATGGGATATTGCCCATATAGTGATTTCTGCTGAGTGTTGCTTCTTGCAGTCGAGTCGTATTCGGTGAATAACTTGCAAAATCCCATTGGGTCTCAGTAATCTTACGGAGAATTCGCAACTCGAAAAGCGTGTGAGATAAATCTTTGAATTCAATCTTATGAGCAACCTCTGCACCAAGCGGGTAGTTCCATATTTCCCGTCCAGACGAATCTTTCATTTTTTGAATAGTAGTGCCATTTGGAATATTGGCGAAAGTGGTATCTGAAAACAGCTGAGATACTTGAGGTGCTCCGGTGCCTCTTACTGGTACTCCGTCGACGCTCAGTGAAGCAAATAATGGTTTGAAACCACCTTCAGGCTCTTGAAAAGAAATGAAGCCCTGATGTGATAAGTATTGGGCAGGGAGTTGTTCAGGAAGCAACGCGGGTGTGGCGAGAATCGCAAAAAGACGAACTGTTATTAGAAAAGGTGATTTCATTATGTAAATCTATTAGTCGGACAATAAAATGTCAAAACACTATTTTAATTGCCGCACTTGAATTTGTTTTTTGAATAATTTTTCTTATCGGTTTTAATCTGAAAGGACAGGAGTGAGTTTTTCACAAGAATATCCAAGGTGAAATTAGGGTCATTTGCTTGATAGATGCCAGGTGTAAGTTCGGTCACTTTCGTGTCAAAAAAAACATCAAGCATCTGAGTGTCAATTCCATTTCCATATCGGAAAATGATTTCGCCTGTCTCGGACTTCTCTATTTCGGTCCATAAGTAAGAAGTGTTGATGAATGCGTTTTTCTTTTTACAAGAATAGAGTATTTCCGAAAAAGCATTTGAAGAATAAGTGAAAGTAAAAAACGTGATCAGAATTAGCTTTAAAGCTTTATTGTTTTTCATTATTAAATCCTACATCTCCATTTTATTGCAGTGAAGGAATATTTTCTCATTAGGAATGAATAGAGCAATATTCGTATCCGGATTCGCTGAAGTGATGAGTAACGCAAGCATGTTGCCGCTTTGATCTATTACCGTGAATTTAATTTGGGGAGAAGTTATTTCTGCCTGAGAGAAGGGTCCATTTAAATCAGCAACAATTTTTAGAGTCTGATATTCAAAGTTTGCAGAACTCATGTAGCTGCCATCCATCATGGTTCCAACCATTCCAAGATCTGATAGCATTTTTCCTTGGCTGTCATGAATCATGCAATCAATACCAAATGGAATCTTGGGTGTTGAAGCTGACGCGTTCAAAGCAGTGAAGAAAATAATTCCTAAAGATAGTTTTGAAAAGGTTTTTAGCATGGGGAATCTCCTTATTTTAAGTCAAGCTATCATGAATATAGGTTAATAAACATATGGATCAACGTTCTATGCCTTCCTTTTTCATTTTATCGTAAAATTATTCTTAGATATGAATGCACACAGACCCTCAATTTTAGTTGTTGGTGATGAGAAAGAACTGCTGGAGGTTCTGTTAGACGCGCTTAGTGTCGGTGGTTAGTAGCTCAAAGTCAGTTTGCTTGCCTAGTTGAAAAGCCCAACTGAAAATAACGACTGAGCCAACAATTCCAACGCTGGGATCAGGCCAAAGAAGGGAGGATTAGAACCCAAAATGTTTTTTCTCATTTATTTTAAGTTGTAGATCGTCTTTAATGTGATCGCGGCAATCTTTACAGTAGAGTTCCATATTATTTTACTTCAAATAGAATCCTGAGTTTAATTTTTGAATCAATTGCTACGTGCTCAGATTCTGCGGGGTAAAACTTCCACTTACTTGCAGTGCTAAGAGCGATCTGATCGAGCTCTTCTTCCCCGCTAGAAACCAGCAAGTGAGGTGTAGCTTGTCCAGTTGCTTGAACTACAAATTCAATCACCACTTTACTATTGAGGTCTTTGTTCTTTAAGTATTCAGGGATGACGGGTGAAGGTGATTCAATGAGAATGGGTCCATGGGTAGGAGAAAGCGGCTTTCCCTTTTCTACTCGATTAGAGGTGGGCCCAGTCAGAGTTTTTGGATTTGCATTCGTGGGAGGAGCATCTTTTTTCGCAATGGTTTCTTCCGGTGCACTGGGCTCGGCGTTTTGAGCAACGAGTTTGGGCTGCTCTTCTGGAAGTGTGATCACTTCTGCCTCCATTGCCTCGGCAGATGGATGAGGCGGCTCAGACGAAAATGTGGGAAAGTGCATTCCGGCAACTGAGATGAAGCTCAATTCAACCAAGGCAGCGATAATCGCACAACGAATGAGGAGGCTGAGATCATCAAAATGAGTATCGGTATTTTTTTTAGCGCTGAACCTCATTTACTTCTTCATTCTTTCAAACTGAGAAAGAAGCGCGAATTTTCTTACTCCAATTTTTTTAGCTTCATCCATTGCAGACATGACTAAACCGTAATTAACCCCTTGATCAGCATTGATAATGACTGTTTCGTCCGGCATGTCTCGCATCACATGGGCGAGTGTTTCTGAAAGACTTTCAAGCGTGATTTTATTTTTATTTAGGTAAAGGTCCCCTGTTTTTTCTATGGTGAGGGTAATTTTTTGTGGAATGGAATTAGGGTTGGACGCAGTCTTCGGGAGATTGACTGGGACACTGTTAAATTTCTCATGCGCCAAAGATGAAATCATGAAAAACACGAGCAGAAAAAAAATCACATCAATCATGGGAATGATTTCAATGCGTGCTTTTTTTAATGGTTTGCGTTCAATTTTCATTTTCTTAATTTTGCTTCAATTACAAGGTTTGCGGCATCTTCAATGCTTTGGACATACTGTCTTACTAATGAATTAAAATAATTATAAGCGAGAAGGCAAACAAGAGCGATTATCAGTCCTGTTGCGGTAGCAATCAGGGCTTCAGCTACACCTCCCGTGATTGCATTTGGTTCATTCACCCCTTTTGTGGATAACACTTGAAAAGATGACATCATTCCTGTGATCGTTCCCAAAAGCCCCATCAGAGGGGCTGCTGTGATGATGGTATCCAAAATTTCTAGACGTTTTTCAAGTTTAGGAATCCATCGTTGTGCCTCATCTGACATTCTTCTTTCTAATTCATCGGTTGACGTATCATAGTATGCAAGTCCTTCATGGAGGACTGCGGCGATGGGGCTTTCGCTGCCTTCGAGGATGCTTTTTAAATCCTGAAGATTGCCTTTGCTTAAGGAAGTTTTAATTCCCGCGATTGACGCGCGTGGTAAATGGTATTTTTTCTTGAGTAAGTAGAGTCGTTCAAAAATTACCGTGAGGGCTACAAAAGCTGAAAATAGAAGCGGAATCATCATGAATCCGCCATGAGTAATCCATTCGGTAATAGAAATAAGTGTGTGCATGATTTGCCTTTCGATCTTAGTGCTTAAGCTAGAATAGGCGCACCTTACATGCAAATCAATCGCAATCATTATTCCCGTGGTTACCACTAATGTTATTGCAAATGACTTGCATCTGTAATATTTCAAATGAATATGAACTTTAAAAACTATTGCTTGATGATGGGTGTGTTCTTTTTGACGTTAACTGCTTATGCAGGAACCGCTGGGTCAATTTCTGGAAGTGTCACTGATGAACAAGGAATTGCTATTAGCGGAGTTCAAGTTCAGGTCTTCAATAGTGAGAAAAAGCAAGTGGGGAAGGTCATGAGCGGTGCTTCGGGAGATTTCGAAGTGTTTCCCCTCGATTTTGGCGATTATACAGTTCAAGTGGACACGCAAGATTTTACTCCCTTTAAAACCGAAGTTCATCTCGCGTCGGGTGGCGCTGCTCAAGTCAATGCGAAGCTTGTTTCCTCGCATTCTGCCACGAGCACCCAAAGCAATGACAAAGTACTAACCCTAAAAGTAAAAGCTAAAAAGAATTTAGTGAGCGGATCTGCCCCTTCAAGCACGCGCGAAATCAATAAAGAGATGATTCAAAAGCTTCCCCAGGGCGACGATATCAAACTTCCGAAGCTTCTTGCAACTACCACCCCTGGGATTATCCAAGGGCCATTCGGGCAAACTTTTATTCGTGGGAATCATGCGAACATTCAATATCAAATTGATGGAGTTCAACTTCCTGACTCTCCCTCCAATACTTTTGGACAAGCTTTTAGCCCAAGAAATATTGATCACATGGAAGTCATCACGGGTGGAATTCCTGCAGAGTACGGTGAGCGATTAGCTGCGGTGGTAAATATTATTACAAAGACAGGTTCTGAAGTACCGGGTGGAAGTGCAGGAGTTGGATACGGTGCTTATAACACCATTACTCCACAGGCTAATTACAGCGGCTCAACAGAGTCGGGCCATTTGCATTATTATGTTTCTGCTAGCTACAACAAAACAGATCGTGGACTCGATACTCCACAACCCGTCAGTGTGAATGATGTGACTCAGGGTACATCAGAGGCGATTCACGATCAAAGCAATGGTAACGACCAGTTTGTTAAGCTCGACTGGCAACTTGGAAACGACGATAAACTTTCCATGATTGCTTACCATGCTTATAGTTTCTTCCAGATTCCTAATTTCCCATCTTCCTTTGGACCTACCAGCCCTATTTTTAATCAAGGGTATTCTGATCGCTGGGGAAATGGTCCGTTGAACTATGTGCCCGCTGGGACGGATGACACTCAGGCTGAAACGAATGCATACACTCAAGTGGTGTGGAAACATAGTTTTGATGCCCATTCGTTTTTACAATTGGCGCCTTATTATAAATATTCAAATATTCACATTACCAATGATCCCACAAATGATCTCTATGCGGCAAATGCGGGTGGCATTGTAGGAAGTAATCCTTCCAGTTTTACTGAAAATAAAAGTACCAATAACTTTGGCTTGAAGGGCGACTATTCGGATCGCTTCAATGACCGAAATCTCCTGAAGATCGGGTTTCAAGTACAACAGTCAAAATCGAGTGGCCCACTGACCGTCATTACACAACAACAAGGCAGCGCTGCAGTCACTAGCTCAGACAATAGCAATGATACTGGGTACCTTGAGAGTTTGTACGTACAAGACGATTTTAGTATCACTAAAAAACTAATCTTGAATGCTGGAGTAAGAGTAGATGCCACTCAATTCAAATTTTCTACTGATTCGACCAGTGACTCGTGGATTGAACCACGAATTGGTTTGAGCTACATGGTCACGGATACTACCAAATTACATATTTTTTACGGTCTTCTGTTCCAGCCGGCACCGGTTGAGAATTTGAGGGATACGTTTGTGAATACCGGGGCGGGAAATTCACTCGTTCCGTATGATATCAAAGCCGAGAAAGACAACTATTACGAGCTCGGTATTAGCCAGCAAATGAGTGATCACGTAGTCACCATTAATACTTACTACAAAAAAGCGAAAGATATGCTTGATGATAGTCAGTTGTTGAATACTTCTATTGCACAACCTTATAATTTTGCCGACGGGTATGCTTATGGAGTGGAGTTTTCGATCAACGGGAAAATCAACGAGGAATGGTCGGATTATGCCAACTACTCTTACGAGATCGCAAAGGGAAATGGAATCAGTGGGGGGCTCTTTTCCTTCCCTGCTGGAACGAGCCCCGATACGGGTGGGTACCAGTTTTTAGATCATGTTCAAGTGCATACTGCGAATGCAGGGGTGATCTATAAGAAGAACTCATGGTGGTGGACGGGAGAAGGGCTATTTGGTAGTGGGCTCAGAACTGGGGTTAATAATTCTCTGAACCTCCCTTGCCATTTAACTTTTGATACGAGTGTGGGTTATGATTTTAGTAATGAATCATGGTTATCTAAAACCAAGGTTTCAATGGATCTTCTCAATATCTTTGATACTTTATATCCAATTACGGTCGCAAATGGATTCAATGGATCTCACTATGCTGCAGGACGCGAGTTGTTTTTAAGACTCACGAAAGAACTTTAATTCAATAGCGGTGTAAGTTTAAGCGGCTTGGCAGTCAGGACAGATGCCAAAAAACTCCAGCATGTGAGAGACGCTCGTGAAGCCCCGCTTCTTGGCGAACCGATCAATGTGACTTTCGATTTCACACTCTTCTACAATTTCTACCTTTTTACATTCGGTGCAAATCAAATGGTGGTGGTGGTGGGATTGATCGTTATTCGCCAATTCATATCTGGCGAAACCATCACCGAATTCACATTTTCTGACTAGCCCTGCTTGTTCAAGGCTCACTAAGCATCTGTAAATGGTGGCTAGGTCACATGAAGAGCGAATAAATTTTTTATGGATTTCTTCAGCAGTGAAAGGGCCATGGTTTTCAAACAGAGCCTCAATGATCATCTTCCGTGGTCCGGTCATTCTCAGATGGTTTTTTTTCATCTCTTGAAAAAGGGTCTCTAATGTCTTTACGGTTTTTTCTTTAACGACGGCTTTTTTGCTCATTGCAATGAGCTTATCGGAATGACTTATAAAAAGCTTTATAAAACAGTTGGATGTAAGACGTCTGCAGACGCGAATGAGCAGCTAATACAAATCATTCGCATTTAGCTAAACTTTTTTAAGATACTTGCCGATGGGAAATCAGGACAAAAATGAGTTTACTTCTTCAAACTACCATCATTTCACTGATGATGATCGCACTGTGTTGTTTGCCGATATTTTTTAAGCACGTGACGCAGATCTCCCGCTTGCTCTTTTTGGTGGGTACGGGAGCGCTGGTAGGAATTGTGTCTTTTGATCTGATGCCCGATGTCGTAGAGATGGGTGGAAATAAAAGTTTAGTTCTCGTTTTTTGTGTTTGGGTAATTTATTCCATCATCCATTTATTGCACTACCGACATCATAAGTCGCATCATCATTCTGAAGATGAAAATCATCTTCATGTGGGAGATAAAGGGATCACTGTTTTTCTGACTTCCATGATGATCCATTGTATCTCTAGCGGGATTTTACTCGTGATTTCAGCAAAGGTGAGTGAAAGTTTTAGTCATGCAGTTTTCTTAGCCCTCATCGCCCATAAATGTTACGAGTCGCTCATTGTTTCTTCTATTGTTTTAGATAAGGCAAAAACAAGATTTAATGCCGTCCTTTGTATCGTACTTTATTCACTTTCCTTTCCTTTTGGAGCAATGCTTGCTTCGTTGTTTAATGAACAAATTAATCTCGATCTTGCAATATTTGCCACGAGCTTTGCGCTGGGTACGTTACTCGGCTGTATGGTGTTTGACTTTTTAATCCCGAGTTTTAATCAGATTCGGAAACGAAGAATAGAGTTAGTTTGGGTCTTTCTCGGTCTCGCATTAACCGAACTCATGATGAGGTCCCACTAAGATGATTGAAGAAATGTTTAACGCAGTGAGCGTGGTATCTTACGTTCCCGGAAGAATCCGGTTTCACTTGGGTTTTCAAGGTGATGAAATTCTGGCCGACTACCTCCGGCGTGAAATTGGTAGAGTTGGAACTGCAAAGCTAGAAGCTTATAGCAATCGCACCAGGAATGCTTTGGTGACTTACGATGAAGGCCGAGTACCAGAGGTAGAAGTGGCTCAAGCTCTACTTCGGGGTATTCAGGAATTTGTGCGAGTTCATGGGATGTGTGATTTAGAAAACCATGAACGCAATCATGAAAAAGAAAAACACAAGCATGCACATGCAGGTGATGACTGTGATCATGATCATACCTAAATAGTAATTGGACAAGCTGAGACAACTTTTTGAACATAAATATTCCAAGCTCATCACTTAAGTTTGATTGAAGGTGACTGTAGCCCGTAATCGTACGGACTATTTTCTCTTTGATTGCATCTGTCTGACAGATAAAAAGTACATTCTGATGCGGTCTAAAATTCCGACAATCTGAAAGGGTTTGTCTACGTGAACTCGCTAATCCCAAAAATCACGGAGAAAAACTTACACTCGGTAAACTTCCACCTGAATAAGTATTAAGCTTAAGCAGGTTCATGGAATTTAAAAGTGTGGAACTACCCATGTCTGTGCCATTGATCATGAGACCTTTAAAGGTAAATCCGGTAGTTAGTCCTTGGAAGTTTTGCAGCTGATTTGAATTGTTCAGTTGTGAATAAGTTTGATTGTCTAAGAAAATAAGCGGATTTTGGATGGTGCCTTGATTGTTAAGGTTGATATTCGAAAATGAAAAATTGGAGTAGTTCACGACATAAGTCGTAAGTGGTCCTTGAGCGTTATTTCGAATATGGCTAAGATCGATCAAACGAGTGACAGGAACATCCAGATTGATATTTTTTACGGTTATGTTTTGAACGAGTGGAACGGGTTGAGGAATGTCTCCAATTTGAGTATTGATTCCACTGATGAGCGCTCCTGCTTGAACGGAAAGATTCCACTCCTGATGGATGAGGTCCGAATTTTGAAAGAGTATCGTATTAATGGAATGAGGCCACCAGCCGAGTTGTAGAACTGATCCACCGACCATTGACCAGAATGTACAATTTTGAATGGTGAGGTTACTGACGTTACTGTCTGGCGCAATTTGATCATCATTCACATGAAAAAAAACATTGCTGATTAAATTGTTCGCTCCACTGATGTGGATGCCATCATTATTGAATTGCCAGCCATGAAGAAAGATATCTGTGACACTGGAATTTGAGCCTTGAAAAGACAAATTATAATCAGAGGAATCTGCGATCGTAATCCCATCCACAACATTTCCTTTAACTGAAGCATCACCATACATTGACCCCCTGAGATTCAGAGTAAACCAAGTGTCTAGAAGTGCGGTAGGGCTCGTCACAGCTCCCGAATGAAACGCGTAAGTATCGTTTGTTAATATCCCTCGCCCATGGATATTTATGGGGGTGTTATTTGTACGGAAGGCATCAAAATAGCCACGTACATAGGCGCCCTTTTCTAAATATACTTCATTTACTGTTGGAGGGATCGTCCAACGTCCCACTTCGTGCACACCGGGTGGAAAGTAAACGGTAGTGAAGGATGGGCTAAGCGTGTTTAATGATGAATTATTAGTGGATGAAGATAAAGAGAGGTAGCTCGGGGCTATTGCATTAAAAACAGTTGTGGCAGTCGAGCTTGGAATATTCACTTCGGTCGCATGAACGAGTAAGGCGAGTTGATCGAGATCGTTAGGATCGTCGTTAAATTCAACTGTTAGCTTTGCGGGTTGATTCAATGTAATAGTAACGCTACTTCCTAAACTTGAAGTCGTTGCACTCACTGTTCCGATGCCAAGTCGTGCTGGACGGATGAGGGCGGAACTTGCCGATGATCCTAATTTCGTAATTTGAAGGGTAAAAGGGCCTGTACCAGAAATGATGGCATAATCTAAAACTTTATTTGCTTCTCCCATATTGTAATAAACTGAACTCGGATCAGCGGACTCACTGTTACTGCCCGCTTTACTTACATAGAGAAACTTGTGGAGCAGTGTCGTATCAGTACTCGTGTCTTCGGCTTGAATGAGATAATCTGTTCCTGTTGGAACAGCATACATGGGGTTAGTCGGGCCAATCCCAGAAGCCATTTTATAAATAATCTGGACATCGTCATCATTTAGTTTTTTGTCGCCAGTCATATCGGATTCAGTAATTATGCTTTGGAGTTGAGTGACATCTGTAGTATCAATTACACCATTGTGATTAAAATCAATGAGGCTGCAAGGATAAGTGGCTCCGTTACAGACTAAGGATTGGGCAGTTTGATTACCCGCAATCGCACTTTGCAGTAGGGCTACATCGGTTGAATCTACCGAGCCACTTTTATTGAAATCATAATTTTTGATTATCGTTTTGAGTGCAACTACATCATAGAAATCAACCGAGCCATCATTATTCACGTCACCCGGAATGGGAGGAGAGAGGGTGTGATTTTGAAAAACAGCCATTGCAACGACTGCGTATCCCCTTGCGTTTAAATGAACATGGTCAGACATGAGCGAAGCAGGAGGCGTGTCGTCTTGAATGCTTAAGACATCGTTTGGTTGCGTAGGATCGTAACGGTTCACCAGGTATTTTCTCACATCAACAAAATGAGATCCATATTGACTTGCGAGGTACTGATTGATGCCCAGAATGGTGTTATACATGGGCTTACCTTTAACTTCAGTTTGAGCGGGCGCTAAAGCGCTTGCGTTTGTCACGCCAAGAACGATGTAATTCGGAGTATTTGCGAGTTTAACCATTTGTGCAATGTTGCTGTAGAGTGTTTGCATTCTTCCAACTATTGCGGTCGGGTCTGTAATATTATTGGTATACAATTCATTAATATCATTTCGTCCAACCCAAATGACCGTACTGTAGTTGTAATTTGGATTTGTATTTGAAATATAATTTTGTAATTGATTTAAAATATAAGTGGAGTCTTGTCCAGGAAAGCCCTCAGTCAAAGCGGGCAGTTGAATGAGGTTGGCTAAATCAGTAGGGTAAGAGGTCGTGAGGGTATTGAGCGTGCCATCGTAACCCTCGGTCAGGCTATCGCCCCAACAAAAAACAGAACTGTTTGAGATGCTCGGTGAAGGGGATGTTGTTACGGAGGCAGCGAAGGAAGATTGCACGAAGCAAGCGTTTAGAATAAGGCTTAAAATAAAACCCCTAATCATAAAAAAATACTTCCTAAATGCACGCAATTAATGTGTCCCCATCTCATTATATAATAAATATAAGTTATATAGTAAATTATAGCAATGCGTGTAATCTGACACATTGAAACGAATTAATTGCCGGTGAATATAAACGGGGTAGGCTATGAAAATCGCCCTCGCTCGTTGACTCATAAGCCTGCCGGTGAAATATTGATTTTGCTTAGAAATAAACGAATTCAATTGAGGAGGCGAAATGAGCAACGAGGACAGGCATGTTTATATCACTAGACAACGAGAACGCTACCAAGAGTTTCACACAAGCGAATTAAGTTGATCACGAAGCAGGTCAAACTGCTGTGACGTCGGGTTACGTAAAAAGGGGCCGAGCATTTCAGAATTTCCGGCCTCTTCTCGGTAGCTTTTTTGAGAACCACCTCAAAAGTGGGGGATCTTTGAATATTGAGTAAACCACTTTGAATTCCGTAATCAAAGACAGATTTAAGGATTTGTTTGATCTTCTTTCGTTGAGCAAAGCAAAGTCCCTTTTCTTTCATTTGAATAAAAATCTGGTTCATCACATAGGGATTGATTTCAGCAGCGGGCCTGTTCCAGTAGTCTTTAAACCACTTTCTGATGGTACCGAAATAATCATCATGGGTAGCTTTCGTTCGCTGGCCGGTTGCCACTTTGAGTTTTTCAAAGTGTGTGTACCACCTTGAAACAAGACCAGAACAGAGTACCTCCTTGCTATCCAGATCAAACATTTCTCGCTCACCCTCTTTTTTGAGTTGAGCTTCTCGTTTGATTGCCTGAGCTTCGGTTAGAATTCCAGCTTCATATTTGGTAAAGCGAAGGGTAGGGTTTATTTTTGATCTGAAGAATACTCTGATTTTGTACTTGGTTATTTCTTCATTATTTTTCCTGGTAACGTATTTTTGGATCATGCGATTCTCCTTGTATGCCTCGGATGGTTTCGGTCGAGTGATTTAATGTCGACGCCACTGAGTGCTGAAATCTCTTCACGTGCTCGCTTGTCACGGCTAGTTTGATAAAAAGTTCCGGCACCGCCAAAGACTCGATCATTTCTTTTAGTGATCAGATTCTTTGCATAGAGCCTTGAGAGCGCATCTCTGAGTCGTCTTGGGTTTATCTGCGGCTCAAGCATTTGGCTTAGGCCACGCACTGATAAGGGCTCATGCAGCGCGAGTAGTTTTAAGATTTGTTTTCCGCGATCATAGGGCAAGGGTTGTTTCATGTGATTTTCTCCTATTCTCTGTAGTGCAAGGCCGTGCCAACTTTTTATTAAATAGAGGTTTTTGAAAAGCAGTTACATTCAAAGAAGTTAGCGGGTCCGGATTGTGTACAAAATGGCGAAATCTGGCCTTTGTTGGCCACTTTTCGCCAGTAGTTTATTTCTGGCTTAAGTTTATGGAATGATTAACGAAACGCTGAAAAGCGCTCGAAACGGGTGGCCAAATCTCGCCGTTTTGAACGAAAAGCGATGATTGAGGATTCGGCGTTTTTAGGATTATGAAGAGGAATTTATATTGAGTTAATTACACAACTGATGTATAAATAATCAAAAGTTTCAACCTATAAAGCAAACAATTTTGACTCGGGGGTTGGGACAATAACATTGGATAAAAGAGCAGCCAAATTAGATCCGGTGATGCTCGGAGTGATATAGGATCTTAAATAAGGAGTTGTTATGAAAGCCCTGATTTTAATATTGATGACATTACTGAGTGGCAGTTCATTTGCTGATACTACAACAGGTGCCGCTACTGTAAATAATGATCTAAACCCCGCTTTGGCTTTGGTCTCGATTAAAGGTGATGCAGCGAAGACTTTGTATGACTTGTTGAACAGCGCACCTACCGAAGCGTATGGTGTGCTCACAAAAAATGGGAAAAATTTTTCATGCTACACGACCGTGAAAACCGGGGAAATACTTTGCCAATTCTTTGCTAAACCAAATGGATCATCGAGCAGCAACCCCTAATCTTTAGTCCAACCCTCTGATCAAAATATAAAGAAAAAGCGGGCATTTGACTCAACTCGAGTGCCCGCTTTTTTTCTTGCCATTATGTCTTATATATGAGACATTAATAAACATGGCAATTGAGTTCTTAAAACAATGCGAAAAAGAGATTTTGGATTGGCCTGAAGAAATCCGTGAAGATTTGGCTGATGCTCTGGCTCGTTTAGAGCGAGGTCATTTGTTGTCAATGCCGTTATCTCGACCGATGCCTAGCATTGGCGCTGGGGTGCATGAGCTGCGTTTTAGAGATCGCTCAGGCATTTTTCGAGTGGTTTACTTTTTGGCAGGATCATCTGAAATCCATTTAATCCATGCTTTTAAGAAAAAGACTCAACAAACGTCACCCCAAGATATTTCGGTGGCAAAAGAAAGACTAAAGAGGATTTTAAAATGAAAACGACTAGTGCTTCAGACTTAGCTAAAAAACTTAAAATTTCAAAAAGTAGGAGCCTTGAATCCGTGATCAAGGCCGATTTGATTACCGCTGTTTTAAAATCAGCAGAAGACCAAGACCTTACCCATGCTGAGATCTCTAAACGCTCAGGTTTGCCAAGATCAGCAGTTACAGGCATTCTTTCAGGCAGTCTTCAAAAAGTTACCTTAGATCGAATCTTACGTTTAATTGAAGCTGTAGGCTTAACTGTTGAAACCCGTGTGAGAAAAGCCGCTTAAAACGAAGAAGCAACAAAGAAGCATTCTGAAGCAAACTCACGACATTTCATGAAATATCTTGAAAGATTCACGAGAAGACTGCTTGGCACTCTTCAATGATTATATGTAGTTAGTATTTTTGGATTTTACTTCGTTTTTGCTTTTTGATTCTGATTCGTTCGTTTTTAAGTAGAGTGGGGGATGGGATTCATCTCGCGCCTCCTGCGCTCGCCCGTTTGCCTACGCTTCCTGCTCCGGCATGCGCTGCGCACCTCACACCTCGGCTCCTGCCTCGGTGAGGCAATACTCACTTCGTTCGCATTGTGCAAAAATGCCAACGTTCGCTTTGCTCACTTCCATGGCATTTTTGTCGAACCCACGTGAGCGTGTTCCACGCGCGTGCCTTCTCACCCACCCCCTCCTCCATTTTCTTTACCCAAAGAAACTAAGTACCAAGTCCATCTTGTTTGCCAGCTATAGCTTATATTTTTAACTTTATTTCTCTCAGTTCTCTTTTGAGCACATCGATCAGCCATGGAATGGCGAGTGGATCGAGAGGGCAAGGATGCCCGCTGATCCCTATATGTCAGGATAGATGTCGTGTTGAAATGTCAGAAAAAATTAGGCCGATTGAGGTTTGAGTAATGGCTTAT
>CAIMWN010000313.1 GCA_903845155.1 Oligoflexia bacterium | reverse complement strand
TAATATCTCTAATGGAGAACCTGTACTTCAACATGAAACCATGAAAAAAATGCTAAAAGCATTAGGGTTTGAAGTAAAAGACCGACCCATTCCATTTAGAACCGCCTGGAATTTGGCACGTGTTCTTGAATTCATTTATCGAACCCTAAAACTAAAGGGCGAACCCCTTCTCACTCGCTATTCCGTATGCGTACTATCATTTACGCGAACTTTAGACATTACTGCCGCGAGAACCGACTTGGGATATACACCCAAAATTAGTTTTAGCGAAGGGCTCCAACGTTATCTTGAATGGTCTCGCCATGGTTAAAAAAGTAAGCTTCATTGAAGCTGGCTACTGCAAACAGTTTGAAAAGTTCGTGAATCCTGTGAGCGGCAAATGGCGCCAAATTCGCTTCACCTCGTCGGTGGCCATCATTGAACACGCAAAAGAAGGCGTGATCCTTTTTGATACGGGCTACTCACCCCGCTTTCATGAAGTAACTAAATATTTCCCGGAAAAAATATATTCGTACATTACCCCTATTTCGATTAGACCCGAAGAAACTGCTCTGGAACAATTAAAGGTTCGGGGAATACAAGAGAGTGACGTCCGCCATGTTATCCTCTCGCACTTTCATGCTGATCATGTGGCTGGAGTTTCGGATTTTAAAACCGCAAAATATGTATACTCTCAGCAAGAGTATTCTTATTTTCAAAATTTACCCCGTTTTACACAGGTAAAACACGCATTTTTGAAGGCACTTCTTCCCCAGGATTTTGAAGAAAGAACAAAACGCATGCCAGAGTTTACGGTAGCCGTTCCTGAATTAGGGCCCCCATGGAGAGGAGCCGATCTTTTCAACGACGGTAGTGTCATCCTGATTCCACTTCAAGGGCACTCCATCGGGCATTTTGGTCTCTTCGTTCGCTCTGAAAATGAGGAATGCCACTTCTTGCTTGGAGATGCAGCTTGGCTTTCTACCAGTTTCAAAGAGAACATCATGCCATCCAGATTAGCTCAGTTTATTTTTTACAATCGCCATGATTACCAGAAAACACTGGAGAGTATTCACCAAGTTTATTTAGACCAAAAAGAGAATTCAAAATTTAAGATCATCCCTTGCCACTGCCATCAAACATTGCTCGAAAATAACGTTGGGGTGATTAAATGATCTTTAAATTAAGAATACTCTTCTATTACTTGAGCACTCGTTATCTCAGAAAATTTAAATCGAGATCGAAGCTTGAACATTGGCAGGGCAAGAAAATAGAGAATTACCTCACCTGGCTTGCCTACACATCTCCGTTTTATCAGAAGTATCAAGGTTTGAAACTGGAAGCCCTTCCCATTATGGACAAGAAATCAATGATGAAGGAATTCAACCAACTCAACACTCTTGGTATTGATCGTGATGAAGCGTTGGCATTAGCACTGAAGGCAGAAGAAGACAGAGATTTTACCCCGACTCTTCGGGGAGCAACGGTGGGCTTGTCTTCAGGAACGAGTGGGAACAGGGGATTATTCCTGGTTTCTGATCGAGAACGCGCCCGCTATGCGGGAACAATGCTTGCTAAAGTTCTTCCTGGTTCTCTGCTTTCGAAAAACAGGGTTGCGTTTTTTATGAGGGCAAACTCTAACTTGTACACCGCCTCTAAGAGTAGTCGACTTCGTTTTGAGTTTTTTGATTTATTCATACCCATCCAGGACCAAATCGAGAAATTGAATGCCCTAGCCCCCACACTCCTTTTTGCACCACCCTCAGTACTCATCCAATTGGCGAAACTAAAAAATGATTCAACACTTACGATTGCTCCGACCAAAATTTTATCCATTGCCGAAACTCTTGATCCACTGGACGAAATGAAGATTGAAATCGCATTTCAACAGAAGGTTCATCAAGTCTACCAGTGCACTGAGGGTTTTTTGGGTATTACTTGCGCACAAGGCACTCTACACTTAAATGAGGATTGCATTAAGATTGAACCGGAATGGCTAGATGAAGCCCAAACCAAATTTATTCCAATTATAACTGATTTCAGTCGCACCTCACAACCCATGGTACGATATCGCTTAAATGATATTCTGACCAGAAACACCTCCCCTTGCACTTGCGGTTCGGCGCTCATGAGCCTTGAATGTATAGAGGGAAGAGCGGATGATCTCTTTTATTTTCGGGCCATTCGTGAAGAGAATGATGCGGTTCAGGTCTTTCCTGATTTCATAAGGCGGGCGATTATGCGTGCTTCACCTGATATCGAAGAGTATTTGGTTCGACAACAGGGCTTAGGGGAAGTACTCGTTTCCTTAAAAATTGCCGCAGAAAAGCGGGAAAGCGCGGAACTACAAGTGAGCCTTGAACTTCAAAAGCTCTCTCGATCATTGAATGCTAGCATGCCAGGTCTTCGCTTTAGCGTGGAATTTCCTGAATTAAATAACAAGAAACTGAGGCGGGTGATTCGTGAATATTAAGGCTGACACTGAAATGATGTTTAATTTGGACTCAGTGGCGTAATGGTCGCTTCCGTAGTTTCAGCAACTGCTTTTGGCTTAGCCAAACTTAGGGTTTTACGTGCGTACACTGATACCAATTCTACCCCTTCGCTTAGTAAGTCAAAGATTGAGCCAGTTTCTTTCGCCATAGCAGCAATACTTTCACCTTGGAGGTTAGACATCATTTGTTGATACCATTTAAGTATGGCTCGTAGCTCTGGCTCAACCTGGACAACTCTGCTCATCAGAGCTTCCACTTCCATCAACTTCTTACCAAAAACTTCTATCGCGTCGCGGTCTTCAATGCTCATTAAATAACCGGCCCGAACTTTTTCTGCATAAACTTCAAGTTCTTTAGAGATCCCTTTTCCTTCGTGAGATAACTTTTCAAGTACTTGAATCGACTCACTGACCCCTCGAACACGTTTAATCAGCTCAGGATTCAACTGAATTCTTGAAATTTCGGCCTCGATATTGGGTAGCCATCCACAAAACCAAGCCCGAGCCATTTGACCACGCACCCGATACATCCAAGCTTCGAAAGTGAAATATTGAGGTGAAACTTTCTCAAAACAAACTCCGCCCCCCTCTTGAGAGGTGCGAATACGTGATTTGAAAAGCTGGATCTTTTCTAACTGAGCTGAAAGGCCGAGATTCTCGAAATGCTTTTCAACACTGACAGAACCTTTGTGGAACCATTCGCTCCCAAAATAAGTCCAAGCGCCATAGAGAGCATCCACATTGACTGAATCATCAGCCTGAATCACTAAATGACTATTTCCATAGGGGCCATCTTCAGTCCATTTCAGTGAATAATGAGGCAGATCCTGAACTAAATAAACTACTCTGATATTCATCAGCGAAGCTAAGTCAACGATTGGGCTCTTTGAAGAAATTAACCAATGACATTGCGACAAGAGGTGAGTGAGTTGATCGAAATGGATTTGACCTACTAAATTCACCACGCGTGGCGCTTTCATTAAAACAGCTTGATCCTTGGCCTGCGCACTTTCTCCAAGTAACACAATACCCTGATCTGGATGACGCCTGAGCACGCGATCTACAAACTCAACGGCGTTTTCCTGAACCGTATCTAAGTGAATTGCAGTCCATTTTAAATTATGGGGACGACTTGCCCACTCGGGATGAATAGCCATGGTACTGTTTTTAAAGAAATAACGTGAACTTACCGCTGTAGCTGAAGCATCAGGATCTGGGTCACCTGCATGAATCTGAAGTGCAGTGAGAAGTTGTGTGGTGATGATATCGGTGTGATGTATATCCTGTTCAATAGAATCCTGAAGCCAGGCCTGACGATACATACTCCAAGCATCGTAGGAACCAATATTCATATCATCTCTAATATAATCACCCAACTTAACATAGGCTGGAATGAGCGAAGTGGTGATGGCAGCCATTCTTGCAAAATCTTTTGAATAGGTCCAATTTACGAGTAAGTCATAATGTTGAGTTATAATTTGATCTATCCAAGAGGCAACTTTAGTTAATGGATCATTCGCAGAAGTAATTTCCGACTCGGACTTAGTTCTAAGTGTAGGAATATCAAAGACATGGGAAATCCAATCCACTTTCTTAATCGGTGCAGCAGTTTCTGCGCGAGTAATGAACGAGATACTTAGTTCAGGATAGAGATGCTTAATGGCTTTTAATGCCATCAAAGATCGAAAAATTTCATCCAAACCGCCTAATTGTACTACTAAAAGTGATAGTTTTTTACGCGGAGTTGGCTCAAGTGCCGCACTCATGCGGCTCCTTCGGCACTCTTATTACTTTGAGGCGCAATCGCGATAGCGAGTTCTTCTTCAGTCAGAATCTCGAGCGCCAACTCCTCAATGAGTCTAGATATGTTTTTAGTTCTTTGCTCAGGGTCATCGATGATTTTACCCTGCAGAATTTGAATGTCAGCTACCATATGTCCTCCATGACTTTGCGGTATCAGTTAATCAGTCTTACTCCGTTTCAATGCGATTCAATAATTCTCGAGCTCCTTGGTGATCGGCTTTCATTTGCAAAATCCTTTTTGCAGTTTGAGAAGACTCTTTTTTCTTACCCACGTGAAATTGAAGGCCAGCCAAACTATAGAGCAAACTTGGGCTGACCGGCGCAACTTCTACATATTGAGCTAGAGTTTTCTCCGCCGTAGAATATTTTTTGATCTCGTATGCACATTTCACCAAGTGAAAAATGGCAGTCGAATTACGAAGATTTTTTTCAAGTGAACGCGCAAATGCTTCATGAGCAGACTCTTTATCGCCTTCTGCAACACAGCACAGACCAAATCCGACCCATGCTTTGTCATTATGAGAATTTGAAGCGATCGCATCCTGGTAACAACGTTTCGCTTCCTGCACTTGGCCCTGCTCTAAATAGAGTGAGCCTAAATTGGATTGAACTTCATCACTGGCTGGACTGAGCTCAAGTGCCTTCTTATAGGCGCGTTCGGCTTCATTTTGTTCTCCCAAGCGGGACATACAATTGCCAATCATCTTATAGTAATCTGCTTTTTCTTGAATGCTCAGATCGAGTGATTTTAGCGCGCGACTGAGAGCTTGAGACGCCTCTTGATCACGACCTTGTTGTACTAATAGCTGCGCAAGAATTTGATAACCCTTTTTGTTCGGGGCAAATGCAATGGAATCCCATGCAAATTGAATGGCTTGCTCAACTAATCCTTCACGATCTGCACATTGAGCGAGACCCGCGTAAGCAACATCACTCGCATCACCGGACTTTAAGATTGCTCTATAAATATTTCTCGCCAATTCGATCTCACCTGCTGCAAGAAGAATTTGTGCATTCTCAACTAGGTAAGGGACATCTGAAGCTTCTGTGGATCCCAATGCAGGCCCTGGAGACTTCGGTGCTGCAGCTGTCGCTGCTGCAGGGGCTGTATAGATCGTTTCTTTTGCAACAAATGGCGGCGGAGTCACTACCTGAATTGCGATGGCAGCTGATGCTGGAGTCGCAAACTCGGTAGGATTTTTTTCAATTCTTTTTTCAACCAGAAAATATTCATAATTATAATTCTCATCGTTATTCTTTAAATGAATAGCGACTTCTTCTAATGAAGAAACAGGAATCATATTTGAATCTAAAGAGTCAGAATTTTTTCTGCCTCTCTCTTGGTTATTTGCACTACGTTCAAACATCATGTTCATACCGTATGGTCCAATCCTTCACCAGTCGTCGGCTGGGTTTGACTTTTAAACTTTGAGACTGCCTCTTTTTCCTTGAGGCTTTTCAGGATTTGAGAACGAAGTTCAAACCCCATACTCTGAATGTATAAAAAAAGTGACTGATCC
>CAIMWN010000312.1 GCA_903845155.1 Oligoflexia bacterium | reverse complement strand
TTTCTCTTTTTTGGTGTTTAAATGAATTTACTGAAGCAAACCGCCTTAGTACTCGGACTTGTCAGTCTCTCCATTGGGAGCTGGACACTTTATCGAAATTGGCGCCAGAAGATCGCAATCTTTTTTTCAGTGCTTTGTTTTTGTGTGGCCATTTGGGCTTTAAGTTTTGTGGCTTATGTTACGCTGGGCGGCAGGTTTTCAAAAGATGTGCATTGGTTCATGAATATCTGGATCTCACCCATCGGGGTAAGTCTCTTGGCTCAAATTTTATCGAATGAGGATGTGATCAGTCGGCTCTTGAGTTGGGTCAGTTTTGCGGGGGCGGTCATTCTAGGTACGATGATCACCTTTTCCATGGGGTCGTCTCCTCTCTTTTGGGCGCTCGTTGCATTTTGGCCAACCTTTGTCGTGATTCAATATTTTAATGTCATGATTAAGCATTTGATTAGTGGCAAAGCGGTAAGCATTGATTTTATTTCGTCGAGAAAAATCAAAGGTTTCTATCTAGGGTTGGGCGCTTGTTTTCTGTTTTGCTCATTCGATCATATTCCATTTTTAGGGTATTTTATCCCCTCCATTGGAAACCTGATTTTTGCCGTTTTTCTTGGCTTCGCCAGCCAAGTCATCAGTCCTCAAAAGTTACTGGGCATGGAGGCGCTGATATCGCGCTTTTTTGCGACCCTCATTTTATCCTTGGTGATCACTGGCTTTTTCGCACTCATGTTTCAGTATGTAAGCACTACTTTTCCTTTGTTCTTTTTAAACTCCTTCTTAATTTCATTTGCCGTTCTGGTTCTTTGGAATCCATTGATTACTTTCTTCCGTTTTCTGGGTCGTGAAATCTTTCGATCTGAAAGCGAAATGAGAAAACAGCAAATTGATCAATTCAGGCTGGCGCTCCTTGCCGTAACTGACATGGAGTCGTTGATGGAACTCATTAAGAAATCGTTCAAACTTTGGATGGAAGCAAGTACACGATTGGTTTTCGATCAGAAGACTTTGCAATTGCCTTTGGCAGTCGATTCTTTTTTCCAGAGCCATCGATCTAAACATGAAACCCCGATTCTTCACCGCGACTTAATCCAGCTAGAAAAAGATCAAGTGATTACGGCAGAGCGAAAGCAAGAACTTAATCTTCTGATTCAATTTCTGGATGTGCATCAAAGCGACATCGTTTTTCCTGTTTTCCAGCAAACCCATGTGATTGCACTTGTGTTTGTTTCCGCCCATACTTTCGTCGATGAGTGGAGTGTGAGTATTGGGTTCTATTCTAAAATTTTTGAATCGCTGCAAGAGGTGGGACCCACATTGCTTCGCTTGACTCAGATTCAAGAAGCAAAAGAAAAAGATCGCCTCATCTTAATGGGCGAAATGGCTGCAGGTCTCGCTCACGAAATTCGCAATCCTTTGAGTGCCATTCGAGGCGCAGCGGAACTGATTGATGAAAACTCAGGTCCCTGGGCCAAAGTCATTCAAGAAGAAGTATCTAGGCTTAATCGTTTGGTGTCCCAGTTTTTAGATTTTGCTTATTCTCCAAAGGATTTTCCTGAGAAAGCGAATCTAAATCACCTCGTACAGACCACGCTAAAAGCACATCGCCATTCCATTCCCGAAATGGTTGACCTTCAATTTTATTCGAAACAAGAAGAAATTTGGGTGATGATTGTTCCTGATCATTTGCAGCAGATTCTCATTAACCTGATTCAGAATGCCTTAAAAGCGGTTCAAACCTGTTCGAAACCAAGAATTGAAGTCGAAGTATTTGAATTCGGATTTAAGGTAAAAGATAACGGGGTGGGAATGGATGCGGATACTCAAAGTAAAATTTTCCACCCGTTTTTCACTACGTTTAGCGATGGGAGTGGTCTTGGACTTTCCATATGTCAGCGATTGATAAAATTTAATGCGGGTAAAATAGAAGTACGTTCAACCCTTGGGGTGGGGACGGAAGTAATTGTAGAGGTTCCTCGTGCTTGATAAAATCATGGTGATCGATGACGAAGTAAATTTAAGAAAAATTCTATCAGCACTCCTCGCCCGCGAGGGGTATGATGTTCAGGCGTTTGAAGGATTTGATGAAGCGCTCCCTGTTTTGAATACAGAAGACGTAGACGTTTTGATCACCGACCTCTCAATGCCAGGAAAGACAGGAATGGACGTTCTTGCGTATTGTAAACAATACTCGCCTGATTTACCTGTTGTGATGATTACCGCGTTCGGCACCATTGAAGCTGCCGTGACTGCGCTTAAAGCGGGAGCGTTCGATTTCGTATTAAAGCCTTTTGATCAACAAGAATTGTTTCGGACAATTCAAAAAGCAATACAAAGTCGTAAACGTAGAAAGCGAGAACCTGCTTTAGAGCTAATGAGTGTGAAAGGAATTGGTCCTATCCCCATTCCACTTTTTGGAAATGAACCGAGTACCGAACAGCTTCGTGCACGCGTAGATCATATTGCTGAAAGTGATAGTCATGTGATGATGGTGGGCGAAGTGGGGTCGGGTAAGCGAAGTGTAGCTTATGAGATCCATCGCAAATCGAATCGTGCTCGCGGGCCCTTCGTACAGTTACATTGCGATGCGGTCCCCGAGATGTTTCAGCTCAGTGAATTGCTTGGTGTGGAGAAGGGGGCCATGCCCGTGAGTCTCTTTACTCGCCCTGGCCAAATGGAACTCGCAGTGGGTGGTACCTTGGTGCTCGACGAAGTGGGCGCTTTGGGTATTGAAGCGCAGAACGCACTTTTTAACGCCATCGAAAGCGAATACTTTTCTAGAGTGGGTGGTGCGAAAAAATTCCCTGTCGATTTCAGAGTGGTTGCCACTTCTTCGAAGGATCTCTCGCAAGCCGTAAAAGAGGGTAAGTTTCATGTTGAACTTTATTATAAGCTCACCGTTGAATCATTACTGTTAAAGCCGCTTCGCGAACGAAAGAAAGACATTCGTACTCATCTCTTCCCTTATTTTCTTGAGCGCGCTTGCCGGAAACGCGCTATTCCTGTCCTCACCGTTGAGGACGAGGTGTTAAAATGGTTCGAAACCCAAGCTTGGTCTGGAAATTTGGGAGAGCTTGAACGCAAGGTAGAGCAAGTGGTGAACCTCGTTTCTCACGATGAAGTTGCGCTTAAAGATTCGCCTCAACTTCGCCTAAAATATCTTGAGTGATGAGACCGCTGTCCAATTCTTTTTCAAATTCCAAGTAAAACGCCCCCAGGGTCAGCCCTTGTGCATAGGCATAATTCATCAGAGCTTGTACTTCACATTTTCCATGTGCTTGCTTCAGTTCCAAAACCCATTTCTGAATTGTGCTTTTGGGTACAATCGTTTTTCGAAGCTTCGGTTGGGATTCTTTTCTTAAGCAGGGCCACAAAAACGAAAAACTTTCCGCGCTAAAAAAGGGAAACGCGATGGGGTAGCTTTCATTGTTTCTTTGACTCAACAACTTTTCGTTACCTTGATAGTAGTGGTCGCCGGGAAAGCAGCTCGTTGCATAGAGTTCGCGATTCATTCTAATAGTCCAAGTTGCGGTGTTAAGGGTGCCTGAGATCGCTCCGCCTTCCACGACCCAGGTCGCGCTTGCAAATCCGGCAACCAGACGGTTTCGTTCGATGAAATTGCCAGCATAAGGCTCTGCTCCCACTTCAAACTGAGAGATGATCATTCCTCCTGCATTCAGTATCCTGTTTCTGAGAATTCGATTTTCTCTTGGATAGTCACGGTCGATTCCGCATCCGAGTATGGCAATAGTCTTTAATCCGTACTCCAGGGCCAATTCATGAGCGCGTGAGTCAATCCCGCGCGCGAGGCCCGAAATAATCACGAGTCCGCTTCCGCTCAGGTCTCGCATTGTTTTCTCAAGCAACTTTACCGACCTTCCTTGTGGGTAACGTGTACCCACGATGGCTAGACCTTGATTGGGCAGACTCTCTATCAGTGAAAGGTCTCCGTCCATGGTTTCAATATCAATAAACTCAGGGAGTTTTCTTTCTATATCGAAGGTTTTAAAAATGGGAAGTTCGCCAACGGACACGCGTTTTACTATCATGGCTCGGTCTTATTCAAGACTCGTGCCTGGTTTCTAATGGGAGTGTTTGCTGTTTTCAACTTTCGTTGCGCACTTCGCGCTGATCATCTCTGCCGTTTGCGTCTTAAATTTATGGTATAGATCCGTCATATGCATGGAGTCTCTTTGATCTACAGGCACTTTTAACAAAGTTTCATGAGTGTCGATATAAGATTTAAAATCTTTATCCATCTGTCCAAGAGTTTTATTTTCACAAAGACCATGAGTGAGTTCATTTTCATTCTCGAAGTTTTTTGTGAGGCGCGCACAACCTTCCTTATTCTTCTGCTGATCCATTTGCCCGGAAGCATCGATTTTGAAGAGTTCGGTCTTCAAGGCTTCAAAAGCTGCTTCGCAGGCCAAAATTGCAGGGTAGGAGGGACCCGTTGACGTCGCCGTTTGTGTTTTTGTTGATGTTTTTGGGGCTAGGGAAGTGGGTGTGTTTTCCGCTGAGTGAGCAGAAGCACTGTTGAAACAAATAAGAAGAGCTACCAGTTTAGGGTAATGTTTTAGGGCCATCATAAAAGAATAACAGGCTAGTGACTAAGAATCTGCCCTAAAAACGCGCGAGTACGTTCTTCTTTTGGGTTTTTAAAGAAACTGGCAGGGTCGCCTTGCTCGATAATTTTGCCTTGATCAAAAAAGACAATGCGATCGGCCACTTCCTTTGCAAATCCCATTTCATGCGTCACCACGACCATGGTCATCCCAGACAAAGCGAGTTCTTTCATCACTTGAAGCACTTCATTCACCATTTCGGGATCGAGCGCTGACGTGGGTTCATCAAAAAGCATCACCTTGGGTTGCATCGCGAGCGCTCGTGCGATCGCAACTCGTTGCTGTTGTCCGCCGGACAGACTTGTGGGATATTTATTTGCCTGCTCAACAATGCCTACCCTTTTTAAAAGATCCAAAGCTTGACGTTCGGCTTCCATTGCGGCGAGACCAAGTACTTTCATTGGCGCTAAAATTATATTTTGAAGGACAGTGAGGTGCGGGAAAAGATTAAAGCTTTGGAATACCATGCCGACGTCTTGTCTTATCAGTTCCAAATTAGCGCCATCCTCAAGGATTGTGCCATTAATGGAAATCTCACCATCGTCAAAATTTTCTAAGCGATTCAGGGTGCGGATGAATGTGCTTTTTCCTGATCCAGATGGTCCGATGATCACCACCACCTCGCCTTTATGCACGGTGAGGTTGATTCCCTTGAGTGCTTCAAATTGATCGAACGATTTTGTTACGTTTTTTGCCACGACAATTTCGGTGTTCAAATCAAAGGAGTTTTTTGCTGCAGTCATCCCATTTATATAAAGGCTTTTGACAAAATTCCCAATCAATTTTTTTTATTTTCGTCTTTATTTGTACCCGCAGATACCGAAAGGATACATGTGAACAACTTGATTATCACCGCAGCTCACGCACTCCCGATTTTTCAAACGATGTACAACAGTGGTGGCGAAGTAATAGGAGTCCGCATTAAACGGTCGACCTATTCAATATATTATCACCGGACCGATCGTGGAGTGCGTGAGCTCAAAGAATCTGGCTTAGATCGCTTTATCTTTAAGTCTCAAGGTAGGCGTATACTGGATTTGGGCTGTGGTGACGGTAAGCTCGTCAAAGAATTGAGAAAATTTGGATTCGACATCCACGGACTAGATGTGTTTCTGAGTGACGGTCAGGAAAACGACCCGAACTTCGTTCCAGGCGACGCTTTCCGGACGCCATTTGCAAGCCAGACCTTTGACATGATCCTTTCCACTTGGAGCGTTTTCAGTTACGAGCCCCTTGCCCAAATTCACGCTCTTTTGACGGAAGCAAAGCGCATGCTTCGAACTGGTGGTTCTATCTTCATTACTCCGGTTCAAGAGCCGGCACGGGTTCAGGCGATTCAATTTGCAGGAGAGCGCCTTAAAATGAAAGTCACGATGGATCCTGCGACCGGATTGATCCGTTGTCAGCGCCCTGAAGAGCCTTAGCGCTATCATGGCTCTCCCATAGTGGCACCATGTGTTATGCTTAGACATCAGTTCTCCCCAATCATTTTGATATCATTGTGGTTTTTCTAATCCGCTGTTTGGCTTGCTCTTTGCTTTATAGAAGACAGCACAGGATGTGCAACACACGACTCCAGGATGGAATGCCTCAATGGATAAGGAGTACAACAAATGAATACCGCATGGATGAACTGGTTAATGATGATGAGTGTTTTGGTTCCAAATTTTGCCTATGCAGCAGACCCTCAGGGCAATGCCACAGGGTATGAGCAATCCATGCGCGAAAAGTTACGCTTCGATCGAAAAAGATTCTATTGGTTAGGTGTTTGCGTTGGGCAAAATCTGGCTCAACAAGGGGTGACTCTCCCTACGCCTGGGCAAAGTCCGCAAGCGAATGATATTTTCAAGGGAGCCTTACTGCAAGCGAGACAGGCCTGTAAGCCCACTCGCTCTAGCAACCCTGGCGCGAATCCGGTTAATTCAAACACAAGTGCAGCGAACGGCACTGGTAGCGGAAGCGGTGCCGGAAGTGGCAGTTCAAGCGGAACCAGTACTAGTACTGGTACTGGTACTGAAACCAATACCAACACCAATACTGGTTCAGGTACTGGAAGCGGAACTTATTTTTCTTTCGGCATGATTGCTGCGCCAGCAACGAGTGCGGAGGAATCATGAAAACCTTAAGTTTATGGAGAGTTCCGATTTTCTCTTTCATGGTCACGCTTCATCGACTGATGAGTTCAACGAATATCGTTTAAACACTACTTTTAGTTTATTTATTAAACTTATTTTATTGAATTACAAAGAATCAAAGCGTATAACCCTTGAGCATGAACCGTCTCCTTTTTTGGGCTGTAATACTTTGTCCATCGTTCGTGCAGGCAGCGCCAGTGAGCATCATCCCTGAACCTGTTTCAGTGGTTTCGCACTCAGGTACTTTTAGTCTGAGCGAGGATACGCGCATTGAATACGGTCAAAAAGAACTCAAAAACTCAGCCGAGTTTTTTCAGTCCTATCTATCTCAGTTTTATGGGCTCACGCTTCCTCTCAAAAAACATTTAAAACTGAGGAATCTTTCGACGTCCCCCGTGATTGTCTTAAAGAATAATCAGCGAGAGGAGAGCGTTCGCGGCAGTTATCAGCTCGAAGTGAGCGAACATGAAGTAATGATTACGGGCGACAATGCCGAGGGTGTTTTTTATGGTATTCAAACACTCATCCAGTTATTGCCAACGTCCGTGTCGAGCATTTTGGAGCTTCCGCAGGTCAGTGTACAAGATGCTCCTCGATTTCAATATCGGGGTATGCATCTGGATGTTGGCCGGCATTTTTTCCCGGTCGATTTTGTTAAACGCTATATTGATTTTATCGCCCTCCATAAGATGAATGTTTTTCACTGGCACTTGACCGAAGATCAAGGCTGGAGAATCGAAATCAAAAAATATCCCAAACTCACCAAAGTGGGAGGTTGTCGCAGTGGCACTCAAATCGGGAGAGAGCCGAGCGACGGAATCGACAAAAATCCATACTGTGGATTTTATACCCAAAGGGAAATTAAGGACGTAGTCAAATATGCGCAAGACCGATACGTCACCATTATTCCAGAAATAGAAATGCCCGGACACTCATCAGCGGCGCTCGCTGCCTATCCTGAACTGGGTTGTACGCGTGGGCCTTATGAAGTGCAGCGAACATGGGGAGTGTTTAATGATATTTATTGTGCAGGTAGAGAGTCGACCTTCATTTTCTTGCAAGATGTACTCGATGAAGTAATGGAACTCTTCCCTTCGCCTTATATTCATATTGGGGGCGATGAAGTTCCTACGGAGAGTTGGCATCAAAGCCCGGAATGCCAAGCTCGGATGCGCGAAAATCATTTAAAAGATGAACATGAGCTTCAAAGCTATTTCGTTCAAAGAATAGAAAAGTATTTGAATTCTAAAGGTCGTAAAATGATCGGTTGGGACGAAATCCTGGAAGGGGGCTTGGCCCCGAACGCAACTGTAATGAGTTGGCGCGGAACTGAAGGTGGAATTGCAGCCGCTCGCCAGCACCATGATGTCATCATGACTCCTTCGTCTACTTCCTACTTTGATCATTCGCAAAGCAAACATGAAACAACCATTGCGATTGGCGGATACTTACCGGTGGAAACCGTTTATCGTTTTGAGCCCGTTCCCGCCGACCTTGCGCCCGATGAAGTAAAATATATTATGGGTGCCCAAGCCAACGTGTGGACCGAGTATATGCCGGATGCGAGTAAAGTCGAATACATGATTTTTCCACGCCTCAGCGCCATGAGCGAAGTGCTGTGGACGAAAAAGGAAAATAAAAGTTGGGATGATTTCCAAATTCGCCTGAAGGATCAGTTCGGGCGATATGATCTTTGGAAAGTGAACTATAATCTCAAAGGCATTAAAGACGGAACCTAGGTAAAATTATTGCCCAGAGTTTAGCTATTTTTTAATGAAGCCAGGTAAGTGTTTTGCCGCATCCGTATGAGCAAGCTTGATTGCCTCTTTAATAGCTTCGTCAAATCCAGTCGGAGTGCGTGCCACCGTAATGTTTTTTCTAAAAAAGTCAGCCCACTTAAACTCGGCAAATGGCTCTTCAGTTTTCTCGAAACCGCCCTCTTCACGGATAGCCCAAGCAAGGCTTCGGTAAGGATCATCGGCCAAACCACGAATATCCAAAGGGAGGGCATCGATGGGGTGGGGACCCTTTCCAAATTGATCATAGGGGTGAACCCAGTTTGAGTCTTTCATCTTTTCCCAAAAATGGTCCACTTTGTATTTAGATAAATCTGCAATAATTTCAACATAAACGTGTTCGATGTCCATTTCCCAACACGCACGCACCAAATGATGGTGATCAATGAGGTGGAAGGTTTCATCGTCATGCTGAATCACAGGGACCCGGTGTGCTTTTAAGAAATCGTCCAGCTCATGATGTGCAAGGGCCTTGAGCTTCTTTGTCTTCGCTTCAACTTCTCTTAATCCAAGGGCAAACTGCGTAGGGCGTAACTCAAATATCTTCTTTTTCAATGTTGTTAGTCTATTATTATAAAGTAAACTGTACAAGGAGATAGAAATGAATATTATACTTCGCATAAACATCATGATTCTTTTGTTTTTCTTATCGGCTTGCTCTACTGCAGTAAAAGTTACGGAACTTACACCAGATGCAGATGTTTCGGAGGGGAGCTCAGGCGTACTCATTCCCTATGGGATGACTTCACAAGCAATCGTGGCCGAAGAAGGTTGCATCGCAGAACTGGTAACGGGTTCAGAACTTAAAACACATGATATGCAACTGAGTGTTGGCAGCCATATTGCCTTTGTTGAGCTTGCGCCCGGAGACTACGGATTTAAGCGAATTTATTGCGGCAGTGTTCGATTCGACGGCAAAGGGTTACCTCCATTTCGAATAGTGGTGGGAAAAATTTCAGTGATTCGCCCGATGACATTCAATGTGGACACTAATCGTCATATGTTTGGAACGATTGGGGCGCTTGAAAACGTTAAACATTTTCCGAGAAAGCAAGGCAAAGATTTGTCAGTAAAAATAAAAGCACGGCTCATTTCTGGGTATACCAGTGAAGCACTTCACTAATTATTTCGGTGGAATGAAAAAAGGACGGGGCGATTGTCGCCAATAAAGGGCTGCCTTTTTAAAAATGGATAGAGTTCGGCGCCCGCTTAATTCTTTAGCGCGAACAGCAACCAAAGTGGCGAGTGAAAAACTCACGGCAAAATTCATAGTGCCGATGAAGACGATCCCTAAGGTGAGCTCAAACCATTGGATGCCAGAAATGGCCTGAATTCCGAGAGAGTGAATCGCCATACTCACCGCCCCCGTAGTGAGAGTGATGTGGCGTATATCGAGGGGGAGTCCAAAAAAAGCTCCAAGAGTCGGCCAAAGAGCCAAATAGAAACCTAAGCTGATGGAGCTAGCAATCCCTGAAATGTTGCGATCAAATGCACTCGCCAACGATTTGGTTCGTTTCTCCCCTAGTGCGTTCTTCAGTATTTTGTGATTTCTGATCCGATCCGGAATATGATAGAACGCATTTGCATTTTCAATCCAACCGCTGGTCAATCCCGATAGCCAAAGTAATACGCCCGTCATGGCAGCGTAAAGAACGGTTGCGGTTTTCCATGGTGAAATGCTTTCTAAGATATGTTGTGCATGGGTGGCGTCAAGGTAGGAGTGGCCAGAACTTAAACTCCAGATATAATCTAAGAGCAATGCAGTGGGAATCACTGCTACTAAATTGCCCAACACCGATGCAAATTGTGAGCGCGAGATTTTAGCGATCTCCTGAACAAAAATGTCATCGTCCTGCGCATCTTCCCGTAGCTGCAGTTTACTTGCCAGAGCGGCAGCCGTCATGGATGGTTGTTTGGTTGCAAGTTTGAAATGTAAAAAATGCATCACTAAGAAGCTGGTCGAGTAATTGAGGAAATTGTAACAAAGCTGAATAAAAAGAGGCCAACCTTCTTGTTTGGACGCATATTTAATCATGATCGTAAATGCAGTGAGAAAACCGCCCCCTGCAGCATATCTGAACATTTTATTATAGTCAGCGGAATTCTGGGCAATGAAGTGTTTGCCTGTATTGCCGGTGAAGTCGACGATTTTCTTTGAAAGTAGATCAAAGTTGGTTCGAAGGAGGTGAAAAAAATCACGATCGTAATTATTTCCTTGCACTAGGGTTACCATTAATTTTGCACAAAGCAATTCCTGGTCATCGCGCCCCAGTCGGACCGAAAGGTAGGTGGTTACCAAAAGTTCGATGCGGTCGAGATAGGCTTTGAGGCGCTCTCTCTGATAAACCAAATCCACACTGACTCCATGTTTTTCTAGATGCGCTTTTACTTCTGCAAGAATCTCCCTTCCTTTGGCTAGGTCGATTTTAATATTGGTTTCGATATTTTGAATCAATGTTTTTTCTGGTGGGGAAGTCATCAGGTAACGAATATCATTTTCTAATTTAAGTAAGGCATAATCGAGTACTTTCACCGGTTGCTTTGATCGACTTGCAAAATCTTGCCTTACTGTAATCGCTGCAGCTTTGATCGAAATGAGTAAAGCCGCACTAATCATTTCTTCTAATAAATGATTCATGACCTTGGGGTGTGCAAGGAGCGTTGGTTTTAGCCAATTGAATAGCTCCGCTCGTAGCGGCTCGGGGATTTTAGCTAAAAGTTCTGCATCGCGCTCATCGTAAAAAATCTCTTCCAAGGCATGTTTCAAAGAGCGAGAATGTTCGGGTTCTGGTGAGATGAACACCCGGATCAAGCGGCTCATGAATTCCTGAGGAAATGAAGTCCAAGAGGGGATTCCTGTTTCTGTGAAAAGTCGGAGTGCTGAGCTTTCAGCGAGTACCGACACGATGCTGCGAGCGGCTGGCTCTTTCCATGTTGGATTGCGTTCAAATAATTGCAGCCAAAACTTGAGCCTCACATTGAGGGTTTGTTCTTGCAGACCATTTCCACTTCCTCGAATCCAATCAAAGAGGCGTTCTAGCCATAAAACCTTCTCGTCAAAATTAGTATTCGGATTCGCGCTTTCAAGAATGAAAGCGAGATCATACTTTTGGCCACGTTTGAGTTTACTGAGGAAATTGGACATTTTTAAGAAATTCATTCATGCGTTTTATTTCAGCGTCTAAATCCACTTTATTAAGTGCAGGCAGATCGTCTTTGTTGGGGAAATTCTTTTTGATGGTTTCGAGGTCTTTTAGTTCATCTTTAACTTTAGTGATAAAAGGGTCAGTGGGCTTAATTCCATTACTCAGTTTTTGATTTAAGGCGTCTGACCTAAATTCGGAATAGGTGTTGAGTTCTGTAAGACGCTTGTTAGTGATATCAATGGTGGTTTTAAGTGAGGATTGTTCGGCCTTAAGACGGGCAAGGTTTTGATTCAGTTGGACTTCTCTTTTTGTAATTTCAGCGTTTGCATCTAACGCCTCTTTCGAGTTTAAAGATTTGAAATTGTTCCCGTGTGTTTCTTTGATCGTCTTTAGATCGTCTAATGCATCTTGCTGTTCCTGAATTTTTTGATCTATGATAATCTTTTTTGCGCTCGAATCTGGAGCGATATGTAAGTCATTGGTTTCTTTGGCCATGGAGGTACCGTCGAATTTCGTTTTATATTCTTTGATCGTACTCAGCGACTCGTCGATCGTTTTAGTGGGGGGCGTTTCTGCCTTTGTGGTCTGAGCGGTGGACGGTGTTTCAGTTTTGACGATAGTCGGTTTGGCAAACATTGCGTCCACTTCAGCGGGCTTGATACCTAGCTTTTTACCTGCAATATACGAAAGGTCTTTGACTGCCTCATCGTGTTTTTTCATCACTTTATAGATCTTCATTTTCTCAACTTGATTAGTCTCTTCATTGTAGGCTTTAAAGAGATGGTTTCGAGTGGAGAGCTCTTCATTTAGTTCTTTTTCAAAGGTCTTCGGGTCCTGAATTTTATTAAGTACGTTAACGTCCTTGATGGGCGCCGCCATGAGTTCGCTGACGCTCGTGCCTAAAATATGTACATCTTTATTTGAAATTCCATCAATCATGGCAAAGGCTTTTTGTTTGGCTTCAGCACTGCTTAAATTAGGATCCCGTTCCATTAAATCATTTTTTAATTTCGCTTTTAGCTGATTGAGGGCAAGCACTTTTTCTTTTGATGGTTTGCCATTGAGTTTCGTTTCGCCGGTGCTATGGACAGCGTAAAGATCATTTAAAACATCCTTTTGTTGTTCGGGGGTGAGTTTATTAAATTCTGATTGTGATTTAAAATCTTCGAAAGCGGCCTTTTGGGCTTTGAATAGGTTCAACTCTTCAGGTGTCTTCGCAGTTTTAATTTTTTGATCGAAATCAAAATATTCCTTACTCTTTTCAGTTTGACCGAATGTTGTTTTTGCTTCTGAAGGTTCAGAACTGATGGTTCTGTTCCCATTCGTTTGCTCCGTTTCTAAGCTGTTCTTACTCTTACCTGCGAGTGCTCCGATGCCTTTCATAACATGTTTTTGGGCGTGTCCCTTAATGATCGCCATGACGCATTCTTCTGGTTTTGGAGCAGCAACACAATCAGAGGTGTACTGAACTACGTCTTGGGCCGACACGCCGAGACGGTCACCCAATTCACTTACTTCGCTTGAAATATTTTTTCCGTAGGTGCCCATGGTATTAGAGATTTTACCGAACTGAGTTGTTTTGCTTGCGTTCACAGCAACATTCGCCTCGTCTTCAATCACCACGCCTTCGCTGACTACATTTTTTGCCTGATTTGCGGCCTTCATTTCTTTCATGCTACTGACAATTTTACCGCCAATGGGCGACATCACCATGGTAACGCCGTCTTTGATCGCATCGGACTTGGCTTTTGCCTTTTTTTCTTCGTTCGTCTTTGCTTCGCTATAAGTTCTTTCATCGGCATTGCCGTATTCGGTGCCATTTGAAGATTTAACAGCGTCCATTTGAAGTTTGGCTTCGTCATCATATTGATAATATTTGTGGATGTTGTTTGTCATGCTGACACCTGCTACCACAGCACCTCCCCAACCTGCGGCGGTGGCAACTGCTCCCACAGTCACAGCGCTTCCCAAGATTGCGGCTCCCGCGCCAACAAACGCTGCTCCCACGCCCGTTGCAACCAAGGCGCCGGCAACGACCATGCCGCCAATCATTAAAGCAGTGTCGACGTGTTCTTGTCTGATATCTTGTTTTTCAACATCGTTGATCACATCACAAGTGGCGGCTGCGAGATCAGGGTGTTTGCCTACGACTTCAGCGAATGCACCAGGATTTGCCGTGATCATTTTTGCGAGTTGGTCTTTTACAAGTTTGTCACTTTTCACTTTAGGGTCGGCGAGATCAGCAAGTCTCTTTGCGTGTTCATCAAGGCCCGCACGCAAGTTACTTCTTGAGGTCTTTAAATATGTTAAATTCTTGGGGTCCTGTGGATTTTGACAATTCGGTGGACCTAAAAATTCTGCTCCACTTTTTCCACCCATGAGTAATAGACCTACGCCACCTTTGTGCATCATATCGACGGCCGCTTGGCGATATCCTACACTGAGTCCAGCCGCTGCTTGTTGTTTTAGATGCGCAGGGATAGCTGCGAGAATGCCATCTTGCTTGGGGCGATTGTAATAATTTGGATCGCGCATTTTTTGGGCGTAAGTAGGCTCATTTTGTTCATCTTTTTGATTTTGATAAAAAAGTTTAACCTGTGGATAGGAATTGAGTTGAGTGCAAAACTGATCAATCAAGCTTTGGTCGCTGATGGGTGAGCCCATCGCAAACCCCGATTTTTTAGCGTATTTTTGAGCATCTGCCCGCATTTGATTTTTGTCATTGGTGGTACAATAAGTGCTGAGGGTACAACGTTGGTCTACGAGATTGTTGATGACTCGATCCACCATCTCTTGGGTGTGTGGATAACCGTCCAAGTGAAATCCAATTTCCAATTGGTTCTTAATTCCGTTAGTCAGTCCCTCAAGATAAACCTGTTTCTTTTCTTCGATCAATTCAGGGCGGGTAGCATTTTTGTCATTTTCACTTTGGACTTTTGCTTTATTTAAAAGTTTCATGGTGGGAACCACAAAGCTCGTGATGGCAGAAAACGCTGTTCCTTGCGGCGCTGCAGTACAAGTTCGTTCTGAAACCTCTTGATTGAGCACATTTTTGTAAATGCGTTCATCGAGGTCACGTTTGCTTTTACAATCTCCCAATGCGCAACCCACACCGTAGGCGCGTGCTAGTTCAATTTCCTTTTTTCTAAGCGCATCATAAGCAGCTTTATTCTCTTGTTCCAAATTGGGATGGTCAGAAAAATATTTTTGAAGTTTGAGGCCGGCGGTTTGGGCATCTTTGTAAGTGGCCTTGCCACTTTTGATGTGGTCAATGACTAGATCCGATTGGTACAGCTGAAACGAAGGTTTGCTAGGGTCGCTCGGTAGGCCATCGGCATAGGCGAGCAACTCCGGCCTTAAAGGAAGGAAGCTCAGTAAAAGGATCGCGATGGTGTAAATACACGGTTTCACTCTTCATTTATCGGTAAGTCGGCGAAGGATCTTGATGACGGATGAGAAAAAGCTGAGCTCTAACTCAATGGATTTGCAGATGTTTTAGACAGGGCGACGAAAAAAGGATTCTGACCACGCACTTGCGGCGCGTCAATGAGATGTCGTCTGCCTAGCAATTTGTACTCAGCACGCTAAAGTGGTACATCTACAAAATGAGTAACATTCCTGTCCAGCCCGCCAATTCGTATCGCCTTACGCTCACCCTAACTACAGGGGTTTCAAGACTTGATTCCACATTGATGAAGGCTCTCCGTGATCAAGACGATCACTTAAGTTTAAAGAACATTACTCGCGACCAATTTAAGAAACTTTTTAAAGATAAGCGTGTCCTGATTAAAAACCAATCCGCAAGGCCTTCTTCTGCTCTCGCAAAAGGTACAACTTACATTGATATTTTATTACCTAAAGAAGAATAGGTCTCCATCATGATTCAAAGCTCAGATCCCAAATGGTTACGTTTTTTAAATAAGCATTTTGAATGGTTAGGCGTTCCTAATATTGCGATCATCTTGGTCACCCTTCAGGTGTTCGGATTTTTTCTCATTAGTTCTGATCCAATGTGGTTCGAACGACTTTGTTTGCGTCCTGAAATGGTGATGCACGGAGAAGTGTGGCGACTCGTCACTTTTCTATCCATGCCGCTTTCCATGAGCCCTATTTGGATGATCTTCGCGCTCTGGTTTTTGTATTCTATTTTGAATTCCATCGAATCCGAATGGGGTGCGTTTAAAACTACTTTTTATATTTTAGTTTCCATTGTATTAACCATCATTTTCTCGCTTGTATTCTCTTACCCCGTAGTACAGGTCAGTGAGTTCAACTCTACGCTTTTTCTCGCTGCCGCAGCGCTATACCCTGAGCAAGAAATCAGAATATACATGATTCTCCCTGTGAAAATGAAGGTTCTAGGATGGCTTGCGCTCGCATTTTTTGGCTACCATTTGTTCCTGGGTGACTGGCTCGACAAGCTATTTTTACTTACTATTTACTCCAATTACCTCATCTTCTTTGGTCCTTCTTTGTGGTTTCAGATTAAAAACTGGAAACGCCGTCGTGATTACCGCGCAAAAATGCGGTGAGCTTTATGGTGGTTTATGATATATTGAACGAAGCACTCTTTGCGTACCCGTAGCTCAGCTGGATAGAGTGGCAGCTTCCGAAGCTGTAGGTCGTAGGTTCGACTCCTACCGGGTACGCCATTATTCATTCCACTTTCCATTTTTCTCGTCATCTCGCTACGGACTCACTCACTCGGAGTAGCTACCGCTACACCTCGCTCGTTCACCTTGCTCGATTTAGAGAAAAAAGGAAATTGGAATGAAATGGTGAAACGCGGTGGGAGTCGAAGCGGAATTTGCGGCCGTGTTGCGAGCACTGCTCGCGGCACGGAGAGTTACACACGAAGTGTAACTCAGCAAATGAAGGGGGCCGAGGAGCTTTGAGCTGGATGCGAAAAGCGAGGTGGCCGACTCCTACCGGGTACGCCATTTTTTATTTGGCAAATTGTTAGAATAATTCAAAGTTTTCGCTCTCAAATGGTGATTCACGTGTTTCAGGCGCTTTTCCTGCCAAGAGATCTCAGGGAAGTATCAGGCAGGCTTCCGAAAGGTGAGAATCAATTAAAATTTAGCTTATTAATTTTTTTATAAAGGCCGCTAGGGACAAAACAAATTTTATCATCTGCATTTTCCGCGACTACTGCAAAAGCTACATCAAAATCAGCGGTAATAATTGCCCTAAATTTGGATGCTTGAAATGCGTTAAGGATCATCGCATCATTTGAAGACAAGCCTGTCTTCTCCGAAATTTTATACATATCATCCCAATTAATAACTTTTTGAAGAAACTGATAAGAATCTGAGCCTCGCAATTTCAAGTAATTGATTCCAAGCTCGTCTTCAATTTTAGTCCAATGCCTAAGAAGCACGCCATTCAAAAAACTGTCACAAAAACTCAGCCATCCTAGTTTACCTGAATGAATTTTAGGATCAAAGACTTGTTTGCAGTCTTTAATTCGATTGTCTGGTAAAACTGGCACATTCCCCTTTGATGCTTCAATGTCAATCCAAGTTTTATGTCTCCTAAGCTCTACTCGAACACGCTCAGATAAGTTGTATCTCTGCGATTCAGATAAAATATCCATTAGTTTCTCAGTAATGGTTAACCTTCTTACAAAATCTAAATACTCTGTTCTGACCGTGACCGTAGTAAATACTGGGACTCTGTATTTTGCTAATTCTTCAAACAACCCCAAGCACTCTTCATTGAATGGATGAAGATCATAAGTCGCAGCTATTAAGATATTAGAATCGATAATGCAGCCATCACTTAGCTGCCGCATTATCGATTCAGAGATTAAGCTAGAAAAAGGTAGCACTTGTTCCATTTTCAGATTTCTACATCTCTGGATATTGCAACCCGATCTGATTCTTGATGGGTATCGTCAGCATCTTCCTCGGAAATAATTTTATTATTTTCTTTAATGATTCGAATGAGCGCCTCCGGTGATTCTTTTTCAATAATTTCTTTTAAATCCTCGCGAACGCGTTCAATTCCACCGATTTTTGGATAACGAATGCTTTTATTGTTCATAAACTGCCTCCTTAAGACATAAAGAGAATACCATATTTAGTTGGCGTGCAACTATTCGTAATCTATGAGGTTATTTAAGAGCGGCTTTTGGTGCGCCTCAAGCCTCACCAGGTTTCGTTCCCAACTGCTGATACATAAAGCTTTCCGGTACATGTAACTTTTTGAACAAAACCAATGTACAGTCTTAAAACGTCATCGTTGCACAATGATGGCAGCGCACTAACCAAGAGTAGAATGCAAAATAAAGTTTTCAAAATTATCAACCCCCTATAGATCCAACAGATCTCGCAAAAACCATTTTGGTAGCACTGGACAAATAATCTTTTAAGAATACAATTAAAGGACGGAAAAATTAAGCTACTAACTTTATGGCAAAGCAAATTTACTTTGACTACAATTAGCATAATTCCTGGATGTGGCACAAATGTAATTCCATTTAAGGCAGGTCAAGAAAATACTTTGAATGCTAAACAGGTAGTTTCAAATGGCGCTAGGAAAAATTAGAATCGTCTTAGTTCACATGTTATGGGTCAATTATTTTTTAAATTGAATTATTCAAAAAAGCGAAAGGCAAATTAATGATTAAACCGAGTATCTTCAAAGCCTTATTGATTTTAGTAATCATTCCTTTGGCAATTGCAAAAGCAGAAGGGTTGCCTCCCCTCGACGAGAGTAACGCAAGCGAAGGCAATACGAGCAATAACGGTGAGCAACAGGTACCGCCTGTCAGCGAAGAGGCCAATAGGACTGTGGTAGCATCGCAAAATGGAGAGGTTGAACAAAGATCCCGTTTTTTCATGAGAGTTTCTCTTGGTGCTTTCTATGCGACTAGTTCGTACGCTGGATTTGGCGGGGTAGGTAGCATCGAGTTCGCTCGTACGATGCATTATAGTGAGAGCGGAAATTTCAGCATGGGTGCATTTGTAACGGATGGTTACCGCAATCTTACTGAGTATACGTCACTTGCTTCGGTAGTAGGCCTAAGTCTAGGTTTTTCGCATATTGATGGCACGCCATTTTACATCGGCATACGCGGCGGTCTTTATATTCAAAGCTTTCTAGCTTCAGGGAGTTTAGTGGCGACTGGGTTTGGGATGGGTGTTATTCCCTCGGCTGGTATGGAGTTCCCACTGAGTAAAAGGGTCACCCTTGGGATTGAGGCAGATTACGCCTATACGACATCTGGATTGGCTTCAGGCAACTACTTTATCTCTTATACTGCTACGACAGCTTATGGTTTACTTGCGACTACTAAATTTACATTTTAGCAATGATCGCGATTCTGCGAGGCCCACACAGTCAGAGAATCTGATGTGCTACTTTTCATGTGGAAACGACTAATCTGAAAACGTTTGTTTCAGCATATCTATTCGCACACTTTTAAATAACGTGGCCCAAATATTGAATTTAGCAGTTTTATAGTCTTGATTTAGCCGCAGAATGTAATAGTCGAACTACTACATGTCAGTGCTGTTGGTTTAAATGGTCACATTAACGGGAACAATAATATTTTGCCAAACTGCATTGATGGAGCAATCAGAAGTTGCAATGTTACTTAATTTCATCGAGTTTAACTCCTTGGGGAATGAGCTTTGGAAGAAAGGCTCTGCCTCTAGCGCGCCTTAAGTGCCCAGATCGTTCCACTGTTACATTTTTCCCTACGAGCGAACTATTTAATGCTCGGCCTCTGATGCGATTGTTTCGTTTGGGCAAATTCTTAAATTCTTTAAAATAAGCTCCAAGTAAGTGACTTAAATCGGGGTGGGTATTGCCCTGCCAGGTAATTGCAAAAATCTTGCCGCCATTTGAAAGATATTCACGCAATATCACGCCATTGTTAGTGATGATATGAACTTCGTAGAGTGCATAGGTTTCTGGTGCACTTCTGCGCCCTGAGAGCCTGGAACGGTCGGCCTCGATACTACTGATAGTATCGCCGAGCGATGCGAGTGCGCTAGGGTGATTAAGTGAAGATAATTGTATGAATAGTGCGAGTAGAATCATATATTTTTGGCCCTC
>CAIMWN010000311.1 GCA_903845155.1 Oligoflexia bacterium | reverse complement strand
GTCGCAATTTGCGACCTCAAAACCCAGAAGAGGTGGAAACCGTGTTTTGCCCGTTGCATTTACTGAACACGGCATTGCAATGCTGTCATCAGTTTTGAATAGCGAAAGAGCAATTGAAGTAAATATTGCCGTTATTCGCTCATTCATCAGGTTGAGGCAGGTCTTAAATTCGAACCAAGGGCTTGGAAGCAAGGAGGGATAGCTCGTGCCATTACCGTTACCTAAAAACTCATCTCAGGAATCGTACCCTCAACAATCAGCTTCGCCTCAGTTGCCTTTACAATCTCTTCTACTGTCACGCCAGGCGCGCGCTCCACAAGCTTCAAGCCCTGAGGGGTAACATCAATTACTGCAAGCTCTGAAACGATACGATTCACGCAACTCTCACCCGTGAGGGGAAGAGAGCAATTTTTCAAGACCTTACTCTTGCCAGCCTGAGAAACGGGCTGCATGGCTACCACTACTCGCTTGGCGCCTGCAACTAAGTCCATCGCACCCCCCATCCCTTTGACGAGTTTTCCCGGAATCATCCAATTGGCGATATTTCCGTGCTCATCTACTTCCATTGCTCCCAGCACGGTGAGATCAATTTTTCCAGCCCGAATCATCGCGAAAGAATCCGCACTGGAAAAATAAGCAGCGCCCGGAATTACGGTGACTGTCTCTTTTCCCGCATTGATCAAATCCGCATCCACTTCGCTCTCTAAAGGATAAGGTCCAAGACCAAGAATACCATTTTCACTCTGCAGTATCACTTCAATATCTTTTGGAATATAGTTCGCCACTAACGTTGGAATTCCAATTCCAAGGTTCACATAAAACCCGTCTTTTAGTTCTTGTGAAATTCGCTGTGCAATTTGTTCACGTGTTAAGCTCATCATCGACCTCCGGTGTGGGAGGTAGCTAAAACGCCCTGTGGATGAATGGCTCCGGTCCCCAATACTTTTCGTTCAATTCGTTTTTCATATTTTTCACCTTTAAAAAGGCGGTGGACATAAACACCCGGTAAATGAACTTGATCGGGATCAAAAGTGCCCACGGGTACAATCTCTTCCACCTCTGCAATGGTGACTTTACCGGCCATGGCACAAAGTGGATTAAAATTGCGGGAAGTCTTTCTAAAAATTAAATTTCCAAGTGAATCGGCCTTCCATGCTTTTACAATTCCGAAGTCGCCGATGATTCCTCTTTCCAGAATATATTTCCGTCCGTCAAATTCACGCACTTCTTTTCCTTCGGCAATCAAAGTACCTACACCAGTGGGGGTATAAAATCCCGGGATTCCAGATCCTCCCGCACGCAAACGCTCGGCAAGCGTCCCCTGTGGCGCGAACTCTAGTTCCAACTCCCCACTCAATACGAGCTGTTCAAATAATTTATTCTCGCCCACGTAGCTCGAAATCATTTTCTTCACTTGTTTTTTCTCGAGCATCAGCCCAATTCCAAAACCATCCACGCCTGCATTATTAGAAACACAGGTTAAGTTTTTCACACCCTTACGCACTAAGGCTGCAATGGTGTTTTCTGGTATTCCACAAAGTCCAAAACCACCCATGGTCAGAATTGCTCCATCAAAAATATCGCTTACCGCCTCGTCTGGCCCAGAGACCAGTTTGCTCATTCCTTTTTTCATATTTCACTACTTTAATAGAATTCTAACGAAATTGGCAATTTTCAAATTTATGTTTTACACCAAAACGCGTCATAGCGCTTCCAATCAAGACCTGGCCAAAGTCGATTCAAGTCTTCGAAAATCAACTCATTTCATTGAATCAGACCCCATTCCTTCGGACTGAAAGCCCCTCAGGAGCATTTAATTACACAAGCTCACTATAAAAACAGTTGTCAAATTAAATACAAACAGTTTAAGATGTCGCCATGAACCGTTTAAATTTTTATCATTGCACTTTTTTCACTATCGGAACTTTCGCTCTCGTCAGCTGCGGGCCCATGAATGATATGAAGGAAATGAAAACCACTACGGCAAAAATGAGTGATACCACCGATCAAATGAATGGCAATACGGCCGAAATGCTCATCCTCACTCGCAAATTGGAAAAGTTAACCGAAGAAATGTCGGCCACTACCAAGGGAATGTCAAAAAAGACCGACGAAATGGCCGGAACCACCAAAGAAATGCTCGCTGTGACTCAAGGGATGGCTAAGACTACTGATAGAATGGCCGGCACCACTGACAGAATGGCGGGAACCACCGACCAAATGCTTACCGTCACGCAAGGCATGTCTAAAACCACAGATAAAATGGCTGGGACTACCGACCAAATGCTTACCGTCACTCAAGGGATGTCCAAAACTACCGATAAAATGGCTGGCACCACTGGCGAAATGCTAGGAGTGACTAAAGATATGGCCAAAACCACCAAAGGGATGGCGACTACCACGAGCGGTATGGCTAAAACTACTGACCATCTCGCTACTCTTACTACAGGAATGTCCACCGATTTGAAAAACGCATACACAGACGGACGAATGGATTCATCCAGCACGCGCCGACAAAAAGCCTTGGAAGGAATGGATATCGCGAAAGACATCGAATCCAAAATCGGGTTCGCGGGCACTTATTTTTATTCAATGGAGTTTCAATTTTGGAAATCAGATCGAGAAGAAAAAAGTACTCGGGCTATTCTGTTAAAAAACATGACCATGGAATTTCTTCAAAGCATCCAAAATTATACTGATAACGATTTTAGCGATTACGATGTCTCTCCAGTCGTAGAATCAAACCGAAAGAATAATCTCTTCGCATTGATGGCCGCCATGCATGTGATCAGTGAAACGCAAACAAAGGCGCTCACGGGGCAAGAGAAGCCAGAAAGCATGCTCAGTATTCTCGAAGAATCGCTCTCCGCGAAAAAAGATTTGGTACGTACTCATCAATCGATATCTAGTTTACCCGACTATCAGCAAGAAGCTTTGAAATACGAGCCTCTCGTTACTTATCTCCTTCAAGTAAGACAATCTTTCTTAAAAGGGGCAGCACTCTGTTTGTCTTCGGCGAAAATGACCGGAGAAAAGAAGTCTAAAATCGCGCTCGCATGGGAACTAGTCCGAGAAAAATTCAGCTCTACTCACCAATGGACCCCCGATTTCAAAAATCAAAATACGAGCCAGATTAACAAGGCTGCCGAGGCGCTCGAGTGGTCAACACAGACTTCTGAGTTTCTTTTATCTATTGGAATCACTCCTGCACCGCAAACATCCATAGACGATTTACTTTCACGCATGGACTTGAGTTCATTCAATTCAAAAGAAAATAAATCGAAAGACATCGCCATTGCCCGCTTAAAAAGAGCGGTCAAGAAATCATTGTCTATGAAGAAACGTTAAATTAACTCGACGGTAATTGCAGTCGCTTCACCGCCACCAATACAAATGCCGGCAAGTCCGCGCTTGAGTCCGCGATCTTTGAGCGCAGAGATCAGGGTAATCACAATTCTGGCACCCGACGCCCCAATCGGATGACCTAAGCTAATCGCCCCACCCCAAACATTTATTTTTTCATGAGGGATGGAAAGTTCCGTCATCGCAGCCATTGCGACTACTGCAAAGGCTTCATTCACTTCAAACAAATCAACGTCGCCCATCTTCCAACCCGCACGCTCTACCGCCTTTTTCATGGCACCCGCGGGAGCAGTAGTAAACCACTCAGGGGCATGCGCATTGGTCGCTTGCGATACGATTCGAGCGATTGGCTTCAATCCCTTCGTTCGCGCAAGGTCTGCGCTCATCATCACTACTGCCGCTGCTCCATCATTTAAAGTCGAAGAATTGGCTGCGGTAACAGTTCCACTTTTATCAAATGCAGGCTTTAAAGTAGGAATTTTATCGAACTTAACCTTCGCCGGACCTTCATCGAGGGCCACCACCACGGACTCGCCCTTTGACCCAGTGACGGTGACCGGGCAAATTTCACTCTCAAATTTTTTCTCTGTTTGAGCGGCTTGAGCTCGCTTGAAACTTTCAGTTGCAAATGCATCTTGTGCCTCGCGAGTGAAATGTCTCTCCTTCGCACAAAGTTCACCGCAATTACCCATATGTTGATTTGAATAGGGATCCCAAAGCCCATCATAAATCATGGAATCCACTACTTGCGCATTCCCCATTCTAAAACCACTCCGCGCTGTGGGCATCAGGTAGGGAGCGTTCGACATGCTCTCTTGTCCACCCGCAACTACAATTTCACTTTCGCCTGTAAGAATAGATTGGACACCCAGCATGATCGCTTTCATTCCGCTTCCGCACACTTTATTGATCGTCAATGCGGGCACTGTATTTGGAATCCCCGCGTAAATCATTGCCTGCCTCGCCGGTGCCTGACCCACGCCCGCAGTCAGCACATTGCCCATGATCACTTCAGAAACTTCGCTGGGCTTAACCCCCGCCCGTCCAAGTGCCGCTTGAATAGCCTGCGCCCCTAACTTTGGAGCAGTGAGTGATGCTAACGCACCTTGAAAATTTGCGATCGGAGTGCGAGCAACACCAACAATTACGATTTCTTTCATTTTACAAATATACCTAATCGAATTCCCTCTTGCAACCTGAGTCGCAGCAGATTATTTCTATTCCTATGAGAACTTATCATCTTTTACTCAGCGCAATGTCAGTCTTTTACATCACACTTCCACTGCAGGCACAGGCGGGTCCTTTTACGCCAACCGACCTTCCGGATCTGGTGGAAAAAATCACTCCCTCCGCCGTTCATATTTCTACAAAAGTAAATCAACGAGCCGCACTCAAAATGCAAGGTTGGGGTGAATACCTTCAATTTTTTGGTATTCCCGAAGATCAGCAAACAGGCTCCCTCGGTTCAGGTGTCATCATCGACCTCGAGGGCTACGTTCTGACTAACAATCATGTGGTCGAAGAGGCCGCAGAAAATCAAGCAGCAGAAATTATTGTTACATTGAAAGACAAACGCCAATTTGGCGCACGCATTGTCGGCCGCGATCCCAAAACAGATTTAGCATTACTTCAGTTGAAGGACAAAAATGGCAAACCTCCCGTAATGGTACTTCCTGCGAAACTTGCAGACTCGGAAAAAGTTCGCATCGGTGAACCCGTGATTGCGATCGGAAATCCCTTTGGTTTGGATTACTCGGTGTCTGCAGGTATTATCTCGTCGAAAAATAGAAACATCGGACAAGGCCCCTTCGATAATTTTCTGCAAACTGATGCCGCCATCAATCCTGGAAATAGCGGTGGACCACTCTTCAACACAAAAGGAGAAGTAATTGGAATTAACTCTTCAATTTTCTCACGTACCGGTCAGTTCGGTGGAATCGGTTTTGCGATTCCCATCAATGCCGCAAAAGACCTGATTCCCACTCTTAAAAAATACGGACGAGTTCCTCGCCCATGGCTTGGAATCGTCTCTAGGCGCGTAACCGGGCAAATCGCATACGCTTACGGGCTTGAACGGGAGAATGGAGTCATCGTGGTTAATTTGGTTCAGAATGCGCCTGCGTTTAATGCGGAACTTCAACCCGGAGATATCATTTTTGAATTTAACGGTAAAAAAATTCTCGAACAAGTGGAACTTGAACGTGGACTAGCTGGTTTAAAACCAACCGATACAGCACAAATTACTGTACAAAGAGGTACAAAAACCCTAAAAAAGACGCTCAAACTTGAAGAATTCCCTCCGCAGCTGAGTCACTCTAAAGACATTCGCGAGGGTGTAATTTAAAGCAATTGGGCAAAAATGCTGAGAATGCATTAGAAAATATTATTTATGAAATTCGAAAAAAGAAGGCCACCTGTAGCGAACAAACCCATCATCGATGCAGCTGATCTGCCGGTGGATTATTTGCGCATCGTAGAATCGACCTTGAGTACAGCACTCGCTGAAGGTTTGATAGAAATGAGAAAGATTCATCCCATATCTGAGTTCAAAGCCAACGGCGCTATTTATGGTGACGAAGTACTTCTCACCATTACGCTATTCCACGGCGAAAACAATCTGTCTGCAACGACGGTTTACTTGAGTGCAGACTTTAATCCCATGCGCGAAAGACCTACTCTCGAGGATGTGCTTGCCGCTTGCTTGGATGCTGCCGGTGCAACGTATGAATATTATCTCGACGCAAAAAACCCGACGATGATTGAGCAACTTTCATATCATTCTTTAAGCGCACTCGAAGAAGCTCCTTTTGATTGGTCTCCGCTTGCAAAAGTAGCTGAAATCAAAAAAATCCCCGTCTGGGTAAAAATGGATAAATCAAATCCGATTCTTGAAAATTTGGCTGAAAAATGGCTGATTGAGAATGATCCAGAATATAAAAAGAAAACTTCTCACGTCGAAGACCTCACCAAAGCTGAAGCCGAGGAGTTCTTAAATGAGCGCTTAGAAGCCATCAAAGGCGCAAAGTCCGGTTCAGGCATGAGCGGTGGCGGCAGTGGCCCGATCACCCACTAGCAGGGCGTTGAAATCGTTTTGCAACATCCTGAGATTGGATGATTTCTAACTCTTATTTTTCAGCTATGTAGGCATAATACAGTGTTTTGCTCGCTGGGTGATTCCACTTTGATTAAAGTGGAATCACCCAACGACCAAATATATTGATCGCTCTAGCATAGGTGAAAAATAAAACTCAGAAATCAGTATCGTCGAAGCCTTCACCCTCTTTTTTGATGCCACCAATTAGCGCATCAATAGAGTCACCATCGTAATCCAAATCATCAATAGACTCATCGAGCTCAAGATCATGAATCACTTTATTGAAGTTCACTTCAGTAGATAAATCTTGGCGAATGACATCGATATATTTATCAGGATATTTTCCAACCAACTCTTCAATGTATTGGTTCAGTTTTCCTTCTTTAAGGATCATTTCTTTACGTTTAATTTTCTTCCAGTTTTTAATGTAATCTAAGCGGCAATACCCTTTGGTCGTTGCTGCGTTTTCACATGCGGTCTCACGACACATTTTCTCGAAGCTGATCTCTGAGGATCCTGATTTTCCACTTGCTTTAACTTTAGCACCTGCTTTGCCAGCCGCTTTTAAATCGGCAGGAGCTTTTGAAGTTTCTTTTGCTTGGCCCTTTAAGAGAACCGGTGCTTTAGCGTGCGCTACCGGCTTGGTAGGAGCTTGCTTTATATGGAGCGGTTTTGCGCCCTGCGCGGCCTTTACGGTTTTATCAGGTCTTGTCGGTCCGACTACTTTTGAACCCGCTTTAAAAGGTTTTGTCTTCACTTGTGCTTTCTTAGCCGTTTTAGGGGCCATGCGGGTCGCCACTAACTTAGGTGCGCTCGGTTTCTCTGACTGGGGCTTAGAGACCGTCTTGGCGACTGTCTTAGCCACTACTCGATTCAGCAATGTTTTTGCTTTCACCAGGAGTTTTACCGGGGCCTTAGTCGATGTTTTCACAGCGAGTTTGCTCGATTTATCGGTTTTTATTGAACTTTTCGTTTTTAAATTTTTCTTCATTTTAAGTGAATCCTAACCTAATTGGGTGCCTTAAACCATTGCTATCGTCAAGTATTTTCATCTTTATAGCCATCCTTTTTCTTGACAAGTGTATGCTTTTAGTCGAATTTACTTCTCTACTTAATTTTTATCCAAATTTTTGGTTATTTTTAGAAGAAATTCTACCCGAGTTTGAAGCTCGGTTGAGTTTTATGAAAGGATTGATAAACCATGGCAGTTCCTAAGAAGAAAACATCCCGCAGTCGTAGAAACATGCGCCGTTATTCAGCAGCATATAAATTGGACCCTATTGCTGAAACGACCTGTAACTTTACTCACGACGTTGTTCGCACTCATACCGTTTCTATGAAAGCTATTAAAGAGGGCTTGTACGTAGCTCCTGCAAAAAAAGCAAAAGTCGCGAAAACTAAGTCAGTACAAGCATAATAAAAAATGCTGGTCGATAAAACTTTTATAAAGCTCCCGGTCGACTGATTGTCGATTCGGGAGTTTTGCATTGGTACTATTGCGATAAAGCCTGAACGGCGATAAAGGATGAAGGCGATGAGTAAAAACAAGAATGTTGGTTTTTTCCCAGGGCAAGGCTCACAACAAGTGGGCATGGGTAAAGTGTTTTACGAAGAATTTTCTATTTTTCGCCAGACCATGGAAGAAGCTTCAGACGCTCTCAAACTCGATTTAAAGAAACTTTGCTTTGACGGGCCAGAAAGTGACCTCACCCTCACTCAGAATGCGCAGCCCGCGATCCTCGCCGTCTCCACTGGGTGCTACCGTATTGCAAACCGCGAGTTCGAATTGAACTTAGGCGTAAATCTTGGACACTCCCTCGGTGAGTACTCTGCGCTCGTCGCATCAGGCGCTCTTCCCTTTCAAAGTGCAATTCAATGGGTTCGCGAACGCGGCCTTGCGATGCAAAAAGCAGTGCCGGTCGGAGCAGGAACCATGAGCGCGGTCCTCGGTGCCGACGACGCTCAAGTAGAATCTTGGTGCAAGGAAGCAACCCTGGCAGCACAAGCAATTCGTGTAGCAGAAAATGGAACTTACGAAGTAGCGTGTACGGTTGAACCCGCAAACTTCAACGCCCCTGGGCAAACGGTGGTCTCAGGGTCGGTCGATGCAGTGGATGCTCTGGAAAAACTGATCACTGAGAAAAAAATTCGCGGAGTCATGGCTAAACGCTTGAATGTCAGTGCTCCTTTCCATTGTTCACTGATGAAGCCAGCGCGCGAAGTCATGGAGAACATTTTAAAAAAATCGGGGATGACACCTGAGCTGAGCACGCCCTACTTGCCCAATCGAACTGCTCGCATCACGCAGGAACCTACCGTGATCTTCCCTTTGCTTGCAGAGCAAATTGATCACTCCGTGCTCTGGAAACAAAGTGTTGAAACTCTTTTCAAGCACAACTATAAAATCGCCTTTGAATTCGGACCAGGAAAAGTATTACAAGGATTAGCAAAACGAATTGGAAGAGAAGCGAACTATGAGCTCCAGGTATTCCCCATCTTTGACCTTGAATCTCTCAAAGTAGCAACTCAGGCGGCGAATAAACTTCCACAAGGAGAACACCCATGAGTTTAGTTAAACCGCTTGCCCTCGTCACCGGCGCTTCGCGCGGCATCGGCGCTGCCATCGCAGAAAAATTAGCAAGCCATGGCTTTCATGTCCTGATTAATTACGTTTCTAACGAAGCGAAAGCTATTGAAGTGGTAAATACTATTATTGCAGCCGGGGGATCAGCAGAACCCCTTCGTTTTGATGTCACTTCTGAAGCTGAAATTGCCACCGCATTCGAATTCATTTCTAAAAAAACGCAAACAACAGGGGCGGCACTTGAAGTACTGGTCAACAATGCGGGAATTTCTGAAGACGGCCTGATCTTAAGACTGAAAAAAGAATCACTCGACCGTACACTTCAAACCAATCTCGTAAGCGCTATTCTCACTTGTAAAGAAGCGGCTAGACTCATGATGAAGAACCGCAAGGGATCCATCATTCAAATATCGTCCGTAGTAGGTGAAATGGGCAATGCAGGACAAGTGGCGTATTCTGCAGCAAAAGCTGGCATGATCGGACTGACGAAAAGCCTAGCAAAGGAACTTGCTTCGCGTCATATTCGAGTAAACGCAGTTACTCCTGGATATATTCAAACCGACATGACCAATGCGCTAAACGAAACACAAAAAACAGCGATTATTGAAGGGATTCCACTGGGTTACCTAGGTGAAGGTCAAGATGTTGCGAACCTGGTCGCCTTTCTTGCACTTCCTGAATCTCGTTATATCACAGGCCAAGTCATTGGAATCAACGGCGGCCTTTACATTTGAGTCAATCCGCATTAAAACCTTCGAATCGTCATTTTTAAATAAAGGAGAAGACAGTAATGTCAACGAATACAGAAGAAAGAGTCCGTTCTATCATTTGCGACCAGCTCGCAGTTGAGCCTGAAAAAGTTAAAGCAGCATCGTCATTCATCGAAGACTTGGGTGCTGATAGCCTCGATATCGTTGAACTGGTAATGACCATGGAAGAAGAATTCGACATGGACATTCCAGATGAAGAAGCAGAAAAAATGAAAACAGTTGGTGATGTGATCAATTACATCAACGCTAAATCTAGCGCAAACCACTAATCCTTTTTCAGCTTTAATGGTTTAAATAAAAAAGCCCACACTCTTTTGAATGTGGGCTTTTTTAATTTGTTACTCGTAATTCCGCAAACCTCTTTTAATTCTTTTGGCCGTACGCAACAGCATAGTTTGGACCAATTTCTGGCAACTGAGTGGCCAGTTGATCTATCATACAGATCATTTTAATGAGCGCGCGATCCGTTTCATCTGTCTCATCAAAATTACCAATAATATTCTGAAATGCGACCTGAAAGATCGCTCCACCCATCATGAATATCTTTACGCCAGGAAAAAACTCTTTTACATGAGTGAGAATCGCCTCACTATTCACTGCTTCAGTTGGATCATCAGCGGCAACTTGTTCAGCAGTTGGAAAGCTTACGTCAGTATTTACTAATTCGTGCGGAGCATTTACTTTCCTTAGATATTTTTCCGGCAAATTTTTTAAAATGGAGGAAACAATTTTTATCGCTTCTGGTCGCCATTGCAAGCGATTGGGGCCCACATAATCATCCATATAAAACACGCCCCCTCTCTTTAACATTTGGTGACTGAGTTGAATTGCGGCCTTGATGTCGGTCATATGATGAAGAGCATTGTTCCAGTAAACCAAATCAAAGCCACCCAGAGCACTCCCTTCACGCATACCATCAGCCTGAATGAATTTAACTTTATCAGAAATTCCATGATCCCTTGCCAGCTTTTCACCAGCCTGCACACTTTCTTTACCAAGTTCAAAACAAACAAAGTTCTTAACTATACCCTTGAGAATTAAATCGATTTCTTTATTGCCGGCGCCTGCGCCAATTGAAATCGCACGTTCAAAGGGCTTGCCGTTAGATAGTTTTCCTAAAAACTCATTTCCGTTGAGCATCTCATCGCCGAAAGCAGCCTTTTGCGCCTCTCTCCAAACGAGCAAAGAATCCCACCAGTGAACTTTCTTTGCTACTGCAGTCTTTTCATTTTTTCTGTGCTCGTCCCAAAACTTACCCACACTGATTTGTTCATCATCCATGCTTCAGGCTTATCATTGAGCAGGTAAAATAAAACCATTTTATTTTTGAGCGAAGCTCGATAGCTTGATCAATGACACACGCGAATTGATCCACCGAATTCTCGTTTCAGTTTGCAGGAAATCACCATGCTTCCCCTGCGCCCTTCGCTTCAATTCCTCAGAACGTCGCACATCGTAAACGGAAACCTCTCTAAAGAACATTTTGACACATGCGTCACGCATTCTTTTCTTCCCAATTTAGTGAACTCGCGTTTAAATCAGGGGCATGCAATCACAGACAAAGAAGCGCGTGGTGGTGACCGGAATCGGAATCGTAAGCCCTATCGGAGGAGACCGTGAATCCTCATGGAAATCTGCCATCGAAGGTAAATCAGGAATAGCTAAAATTACCCTCTTTGATGCTACCGAATGTACGGCACAAATTGCGGGCGAAGTAAAAAATTTCGAACCCTGTAAACCACTCACCAGTCCACTTTATCCACGCGGTAAAAACAAAGAGCCCATCACCCATGCAGTTACGCCTAAAGATGCGAAACGCATGGATCGTTTCATTCACCTCGCACTTGCGGCAGGAGTAGAAGCGTACATCGACTCGGGCTTAGATGCGTGCAGAACCGCGGGCGAGAAAAATTATATTCCGCCTACCGAAATCGGAGTCAACATTGGAGTGGGCATGGGCGGGCTTCCGGGAATCGAAGACACTCACACCACTTTCAAAGAAAAAGGCTTCAAGCGTATTTCTCCTTTTTTCATTCCGCAAGTCATTCCAAATTTAGCGGCCGGACAACTCAGCATTTTATTGAATACTCAAAACACAAATTATTGTTCTGTTTCTGCGTGCTCCTCAAGCGCGCATTCTATTGGCGAATGCTATAGAACCATTCAACGAGGGGACGCCACTGTGATGATTGCAGGTGGCGCCGAAGCGGTGGTTTGTGCTTTGGGAATTGGTGGCTTCGCAGCCATGCGCGCCCTCTCTACTCGCAATGATGAACCGACACGCGCCTCTCGTCCCTTCGATGTCGCCCGCGATGGCTTTATTATGGGCGAAGGCTCAGCAGTGCTGATTTTAGAAGAACTAGAACTCGCTCAAAAACGAGGTGCTAAAATTTACGGCGAAATTGCAGGATACGGAGCGAGCTCAGATGCGTTTCATATTACTCAACCACTTGAGGATGGTAACGGCGGATACCGCGCGATGGAACTTGCGCTGAAAGAATCAGGCATTCCAAGCAAAGAAATGGATTACGTAAACGCGCACGGCACATCTACCCCACTCGGTGATCTTCAAGAAACTCGTGCAGTCGCAAAATTATTTCATGATGCAAAAAACATGCACGTCAGTGCGACCAAATCCATGACGGGACATCTTTTGGGCGCAACCGGCGCTCTCGAAGCCGCATTTTCATTACTATCAATTCGTGACTCAATCATTCCACCCACCATTAACATCGACGAACTCGATCCTGAGTGTGTAGCGTCGGGCCTTAACTTTACTGCAAATACAGCAGTGAAAAAACCGGTTCGATCGGCAATCAGCAATAGTTTTGGATTCGGAGGAACAAATGTTTCTTTGCTCTTTAAAAAATTTGAAGGAACAAAATGAATCTTTTTATTGCTTCTGATCACGCAGGTTTTCCATTAAAAGAAGAGTTTAAAAAGAATGCCGCTGCCCTTGGCGTAACCTTTACTGATTTAGGTACCCATTCTTTAGAGAGCGTAGATTATCCCGACTATGCCGACAAAATTGCAGATGCACTTTTGAATTCAACAGACATGGGTGTGCTCATTTGTGGAAGCGGCGTGGGTGTTTCTATTGCTGCCAATCGCTATCCGCACATTCGTGCAGTCCTTGCAGAAACCACAGAAACGGCAAAGCTTGCACGCGAGCACAATCACGCAAATGTACTCTGTTTAGGTGCGCGAATCCTGAGCGTTTCGAAAGCGCTCGAAATTTTAAAAACTTTTCTCACTACCAAAGAAGATCAAGGCGAACGCCACGTAAAGCGCGTTCTCAAACTTTCCTCTCATCAACCACCAAAGGGGCGCTAAACATATGTCGACTTCATTTTTATGGAATTCTCTTTCAAAACAAGATCCAGAAATTTTCAATAGCATTGGCCTTGAGTCGGTGCGAGAAGAAGAAGGCCTAGAACTAATTGCCTCCGAGAACTACGTTTCTAAAGCAGTACTCGAAGCGCAGGGTTCTATCCTGACTAATAAATATGCAGAAGGATATCCGGGCAAACGCTATTATGGGGGATGCCAGTTTGTAGATATTGCCGAGAAGCTCGCGATTGAGCGTGCATGTAAACTTTTTGGTGCCGAAGCCGCCAACGTCCAACCTCATTCGGGCTCTAGCGCCAACATGGCGGTTTGCCACGTACTCCTGAGCCCCGGTGACAAAATCTTGGGAATGGATTTATCACACGGAGGCCACCTTACCCATGGAAGTCCAGTTAATTTTAGTGGAAAACTGTTCAAAGCGGTTCACTATGGCGTCGATGAAAAAACAAATTTAATTGATTTTAATATTGTTCGTGAAGTGGCCAAACGTGAG
>CAIMWN010000310.1 GCA_903845155.1 Oligoflexia bacterium | reverse complement strand
TATATTTGCTTTGCGCGCTGGTAACAGTGGGATCCAAGTTTAAAAAAGTAATACCATTCGAAAGTCCCATTCGGTAACGAACATCTAAAACTGCGCTTAAGTTTTCACCTAAATCTTGAGTTGCTTCTCCACTGATTTCTGCGCCGAAGTGGCTTTGGTATCCGCTGTTATTGGATGCAATATTGTAGGGGGCACCATTCACGGTGAGGGCAGTATTTCCAACTGCAGCATAATCAAAACCCACGCCGAGGGAGAAAAAGGGCTCGTAAAAAGAGTAGCGATAGATGAGGGGAATAATCCAATACGAGCCGGTCATTTTCACATCTCCAAGAGATGCTTCATGGGTGGTTACTCCTGCAGGAGCGTACATAAATCCGCTCTCTAATTTCCCGGGGCCTAAGTCGATGCGACCAAAAAAATTGTAACCCAGTCCATTTTGAGTGCTTCCGTAATTGGACGGTTTGTTTTGGATAGAGCTAATGTCGTAGCTGATGAGGCCCAGCATCTCAAATGCAAAGGTATTAGCTGAAGTGAGGGTCAAGAAGATGCTCAATACGAGGAGGCTTTGGAATCGACTCATATGATTCTATTAGAACTGATAAAGGCGTGGCTTACAACGCGAAAGGGGGAGAACTGTACACAAATGCTTTTTGCTTTGACCAGTGATGACTCTGTGCGGTAGTGTCCGCGCTGAGGGATGGGTAAAAAGGGGGCTTCGGATGAGATCGAAAACTTATACGTTATTTTTTTGGCCTATTATATTGAGTTTAATTGTATTTGTGGCCCATGCGGTGGAGCGAGCTCAACTCAATTCGCTTGAGGGTGCCATTCATATCGTTTTGAACACGACGATTGCACGAAGATTTTTTTGAGCACTCTCTGGTGCTTTTTGAATCACTGTTGAATTGACTCTGTGTCCTTCGATTCCCGATTTTTGAATTAAATAAGTTTGAATTGCGAGTGCACGTTCGTTGGCGATGTTTTCACTTTCGCCCTCTTGGGTCACTGATTCGCCAAATACTGTAATCTCAGCCCTGATGTCAGCATGCTCTTCGAGTAGATTCGCCACTTTGTTGATTTCGGGTTCAGACGCTTTATTCATTTCTGCTTTTCCAAAATCAAATTTTAAAAGGAGTGGGAGTTCAACCAGGTCACTCGATGTACATCCAAGTGTATTCACCACGGCGCCTCGAGGCGTGTTCGGGCACAAGTCAATATCATCCGTAACACCATCGCCATCACTGTCATTCACGTCTTTACTTCGCGTAATGAGATTAGCGAGTGGCTCCCGATCACTCTTACGATAGAAAAAATAAGTAAGGCCAATTTGAGGAAGAAGGCCGTGAACTTGATAGGAAGAACCGTGAGGCAAATTATTGAACCAAGCCCACTTCAAATCAATTTCAGCCACCCAATGATAGTCGATCGTATAGTTTAAGCCCATTTTTCCGTTGAGAGTGATATTCGTAAAATTAAAGTTCTCGTTTGCAGCATTTCGAACAATGCCGTAGCCGAGGCCGATCCCGAGGATGGGCGAAAAAATAGAATTTTGATGAAGACGATAGAGTCCTCCCACTGTAAACGATTGGGCAATGGGGTTGCTGCTCGCGAAATTAAGGTGATTGTAGGCAACTTCTAAACCTAAATTATCGGTATAGTAGTATTGAAAATTAATATAGCCTGAAAGGTCAGTTCCAGTTTGCTGACTAAAAAGATGAGTTTGAGCAGGGATTGCAAATCCACCGCCAGCACCCAATCCGAAGCGATTTTTAAGTGAAATAGTTTCAATCGCGTCAGCTGAATTCACCATAAAAAAAGGTAAAATAAGTATGCCAAAAAAGAGGCGCTTTAATAAAATGGTTTGGAAAATCATTCTGCTCGTTCCCTGCAATCACTGAAAGATCGTTGTTGTTACGATGTGCTTAGGCTAAACTAAAACCATGCTAACCGCTACCGTTTCTGAGCTTCGCTGCCCTCAAAAAATTCAAAAAATAAAGGGAAAGCCAACTTGCTTTGGTCATCTTGATCTTCACTCGAGGAAACAGGTGAAGTTGGATGTCATCACCGGTGAATTAGTGTGTCAAAAGTGTAAGACGCAATATCCCATTTTAGGTGGTGTCGCTATTTTACTCTCAGATGTGGCGGCTTATTTAGTTCATCATGTAAAAGGGATTTCGCAATTGGTCCCCGATTCAGAAATTCCCAAGAAATATTTACGCGATTATTTATTCGCAAAAGCAGAAATTGAAGAAGGTCATATCGAAGATGACTTAGAAGCGGCGCGAGTCATTTCTCTTTATTTTATGAATCACTATCTGACAGTCAAGGCTGCAAGCAATGAATGGTGGAAAGCGGAGAACGGGCCCAGTAGTCCGTTAATCGCGAAACTCATTCAAGAATATTGGGACCATGGGCCCTTCGAGCAGATCCAAGTTTGGTTAGAGAAATTAAATCAGAACAATCAATTACCAAATGCCCGTGTTCTTGAACTAGGTTGTGGCGTGGGCGGCCTCTACTCGGTTCTAAAATCTGGAATCGGATCTTATTTAGGGTTAGATCAATCGTTCGCAAGTATTGCGTTGGCGAGACATCTTCACTTGGGCGCTCCTTATCCTGGCAAGATCATGATTCCCCAAGATTTATTAGCAGGAGTGACGAGTAGGGAAATGGGTGCTAAAATTTCCCTCGCTCAAAATCAAAGTGTAGATTGGATTGTCAGTGATTTTGCTCACCCGCCTTTGGAGTTCGAGGGGTATGACATCTGCATCGCGCTCAACTTGATTGATATGTTGGATCACCCTCACGAACTTCCAAAAATGCAAAGTGAAGTTTTAAAAAAGGGAGGCATTGCTATTCAAAGTAGCCCTTATATTTGGAACGAGCGAGCAGCCAAGCAACTCAGGTCGCATCAACCTGCATCGGTGAAGACTTCAGCAAAAGCGGTGGAGCATTTGTATACGAAGGCGGGTTTTCGCATCAGTGATTCAGAAGAGCACATTCCTTGGCTTTTCTTTAAGAATTTGCGTCAGCTTGAGGTGTATTCGGTGCACGCATTTATGGCGGTGAAGGGTGATCGAGTTCAATAATCACAGCGAGGAATCATCATGGCAAAGAACAACAACGACGACAATGTCATTACAAATGAAGCACGCACGCTTCATAATTCTTCTGATGTGATTGATCTGCACATTGATTCGTTTATTTGGACTCGCTTGCTTGGCTACGATATTAGGCATAAGCACATGCCAGGAATTTTCAGAGGAAATTTTTTTGGGCAAGTCGATCTTCCACGTCTAGAGAAGGCTCAAGTGAACGGCGCGATTTGGTCGATCACCACTCAGCCCTTTGCGCCTGCATGGTTCAGAAAAAAGGCACTTAAATCTAATTTCGAGAAACTTCAAAATATTTTCAAGTCTGCATCGAGTGAAGTGTGTTTAGTGAAAACACAGCAAGATTATGTCCGGTCCAAAGCAATGAAACTTCATGCTGCATGGATTGGTATTCAGGGAGGGAATGCGATTGGAGATGATGTCAGTATCATTGATGAGTTAGGGGACGCGCTCATTAAGGTCACGCTCGTTCATCTTTCATCTTCTAATATCGGGGTGACGAGTACGCCAGTCTTTAAAGAGAAGAGTGAATGTTTGAGTCCCTTAGGTCATGAACTCATTGCAAAACTGAATTCAAAGCGCATATTTGTGGATCTTGCTCATATCAGTAGGAAAGGTTTTTTTGAAGCACTCGCCTCACATGATCGCACTCTACCGCCTCTGGTCAGCCATACCTGTGCACAGGCGGTTTATTCTCATTGGCGAAATCTCGACGATGAACAAATTCACGCTATCGCGGATCGTGGTGGGGTGATGGGAGTGATGTATCAAACTTCATTTTTGAATGGAACCTGGGGTAAGGCCGGAATCAAGGATTTGCTCAATCATCTGGAACATTTTATTAACGTCGGCGGTGAAGATTGTGTCGCTCTGGGTAGCGACTGGGACGGTCTTATTGTGCCCCCCTTTGATATGCCAACGTGCTTAGAGTTACCTAGACTAACGCAAAAAATGCTTGAACGTGGATGGAGTGTTGAACGCATACAAAAAATCCTAGGTTTAAATTTCCTAAGAGCGTTGACGCAGCTCCGAGGCTGAAATATTCAATGACTGATGTTAATACGACCAGTATGGTCCCGCACCTAAGCTAGACGAAGTATTCTCGATTCCAACATAAACATGCTTCCCAAAAAAGAAGGGTAGGCCCCAGTCAAACGAAGCATCAGATCCGTTTGAACTTAAGCCCGCCATTGTTGAAAAAACCGCATTGCCTGAATTAAAAAGAGTGAAGGCATTTTCTACTGAAAAGCTCACGGAAGGACTAGTCGGTGTTCCACCTGTTCCATAATTAACCGCAGTCAGGTTTTGAATGGAAGTCGGGCAAAATACGCCGGCGTAGCCTGAGCCAGCCGCTTCCGCAGTCTTGCGCGAATAATCCAACGCCGAGAATGCCGTTAAAGCCTGAGGTATTGGGGGCAATATCTGGAGTGCTTTGTGCACTGGTGCAAATACTTGGAGGTGTTTGGTAAGTAGAGTTAATTGCAAGAATAGGAACGGCCACTTTTGCTTCGTTTCCGAGCTGAACGTAAGCATTCACAACAGGGCCCCATTCGCTGCTTCCATCGCCGAATTGCGCGCACTCAGCGAGTGTTTTATCACCGTTGGTAATCGGAGTGACAGGTATAGTGATCAATGAATTAAAAATTCGAAGACCGTAACTACCGGTATCGAGCAAAATATTATTGATAGTCTGGCAAGTGTT
>CAIMWN010000309.1 GCA_903845155.1 Oligoflexia bacterium | reverse complement strand
TCACCACCTTTACTCCATCGTGAGAAGTAGAATAAGAAGGAAGGGGAGTGTTAGTGATGTCGCCAATATTTCCTGAGTAATCAGAGGTGAACATCGCGTAAAATTGGTAGCCCCCGCAGCTGGTAGCGAGTGCATTCACTGGAGTTTCTATACTCACGTCGCGAGTAATTGGATTGTACTGTAGGTTGCTTACGCTACCATAACGTCTAAATAAAAATCCATTTCCAAGGGCAGAATCCAAGATATCCCCGCGTGAGTAAATTGCATTGTTAGCTGAGAGATTATAATAAGCAGTGGTCGTTCCCGAAGGACCATCTTGAATCAACGTTGGCATTAGGTTCTGTGAATGAGTAGCGCCCGCGAATGCGGTTCCTGTACCACTATAAGATCCGGTTCCCACGCCACGAGCGTCACCCCAAAAAGCATACGAGTTCTGATTTGAAGAATTTAGACACTCATAAACCATCGTGTCTGTTTCAGCCGTAACATTTTTATTGAAGGAAGCATTATGGCAGACGTTTAAATAGTCTCCGCTAAAGATATTTTCAACAGGAAGGTTTTCCCGAATCCCCTGCCACTCTTGACTTCCCCAACCACCAGTCGGGCTAAACACATTTGCCATCGGCTGCGTAATCGCGGTTCCGGAATTATTTCCTGCATACGGACTTCCATAATCAGTAATATCAGCCACGATAATAGAACTTACAAAATCAAATGCGGCCATTGCGCCTAATTGATTATAAGTTCCAAATGCCCCACCAGTAGCGCCCGAAGTACCACTCGCACTACCTGAGCCGTTGCTTGAGGCGGAACCAGACCCACTGCCTGATGCAGAACCAGACCCACTGCCTGATGCAGAACCAGACCCACTGCCTGATGCAGAACCAGAGCCACTGCCTGATGCAGAACCAGAGCCACTGCCTGATGCAGAACCAGAGCCACTGTCTGATGCAGAACCTGCGCCTCCTCCCGACAATCGAGTATTTGAAACTTGAGTCACCGAAGTTCCATCATAACGATAAACTTTGTTCCCCACACCATTACTAGCACTGAAATAGAGATTGCCACTCACTGGTGTTAAATATTGCGGATTATCATTCCCGTTAGCATTCAAATTAGTAATTTGTGTCGTCGCAGTTCCATCGTATTTATAAATTTTGGTATAACCGTTTGAGTTGATACCAGTAAAATAGAGCACATTTCCAAGTGCGATGAGATTCTGTGGATTATTCACACTCCCACCCATGGGGTGAATGATGGCAAAAGTCTCGGTACGATTGTATTGAAATATTTTTCGAAAGGTACTGGCATTCTGGGCAACAAAATACAAACTTCCACTCATCGCAGTTAAGTTATTCGAAAGGTCGCTCCCACCATTATTGGTATTAGATACTCGAGTAATATTCGTGCCATTGTATTGATAAGTTTTATTTACACTTCCATTGCTTGCACTAAAATAGAGGTCGAATCCCAAGGCAGTGAGACCCGAAGGTAAATCATCCCCGCCAGCATTTAAATCCGTGATTTGCGTTACACTTGTACCGTCATACTTAAACACCTTATTACCGCTCCCGGTATAAGCGACAAAATAAAGATTGGTTCCAACGGGCGTGAGTAATTGTGGATTATCCGATGCGCCGTCATTCACATTTTCAATTCGAGTCACGCCTGTTCCATCGTATTGAAATATTTTTGAATTGAAACCTAGCTCATATGCCGTAAAATAAAGTTTGTTCGAAAATGAAGTCAAGTTCGCCGGTCCATCACTCCCAGCATTATTGACATTTGATACTTGAGTTACTGCTGTGCCGTCATACTGATAAATCTTTTGGTAGCGAGTAGCGTCGTGTGCGACAAAATACAATGTTGAACCAATTGCAATTAAGCCGGAGGGGTCATCACTCGCACCACTATTGATATTTGAAATCTGAGTAACACTGATCCCATCGTATTGGTAAACTTTGTAAAATCCACTCGCGTCGTGGGCTGAAAAAAACAATTTTGATCCGAGGGCTACTAAATAATTCGGAGCATCGTCGCCGCCCGCATTCAAATTAGAGATCTGAGTCTCACCGGGATTATCGTAATGAAAAACCTTATTTCCGGTGCCATTTCCAGCTACAAAATACAGATCACTTCCTACTGCCGTTAAGTTTGTGGGAGCATCGTTACCCGCAACATGATTGAGTTGAACAATACCAGGACTGCTTGGAGTGGCGCTTGAAGAAGTTGCAGCGAGCTGAGCGATGTTCACTGCTGACCTTGGGCTTCCCGTACATGCAAACATCAGGAGTGATAAAAGCACACTCCAATTGCGATTCGCACTCAATGTATTTTGCCAGAAAGCTTTCATAGTCCCCCTATCGACAAACATTACACTCGCTTTATGTAGAATATAAGCATGTCGCCCGTGACAGATTTCCAGATACACCAAGAACGACATGGTTCAGTTCTTTTTTATAAATTGTATGAGGGTGAAGAATTTTTTAAACATTTTTTAAGCTATATTTGAGCGTTTTTTAAGTATTAATCAAGAATCACCTGAGCAATCGTTGAGTGAAATTGAGGTGAGAAAAGCGAGTGCTGCGACTCAATATTGCACTCTCCATCGGAGCCGCACACCACAGCCACCTTGATTAAAGTTGTTTGTAATTTGACGACATTCATGCGTTCACACTAGGCAATCTTTTTACGTTTAGTTTATCTCAGGGCCACCGAAGAGAGAGGTGTGCAAGGGCACTGATGAAACAAAAAACCCAATCCAGGAGGGATACTATGTCAGCTAATTCAAACCGTAAAAATGCAGCAAATGATGAACAAGAAGTAGATGTGCTTTATCAAAAATTAGGCGAGCGCTGGTTTGCGTTTTCAATCGTAAATGACGAAGTATTTATGTCCCCCATTTCAGAAGATCAAATTGCTGATATTCGTAACCAAACCAATACCGATCAACCCACCCCAACTTATGACAACGAAGCAGCGTAAAGCAGGATCGCCCGTTCAACTCCGGTCGCAAGACCAAAACATGCTGCGGCGCGAAATTGACGATTGCATTAAACGCATTACCGTTGAGATCGAGAAAAACCCAAAGAAAGCAGCGCGTCTATTTGAAATCTGGCTAGGTGAAAAGTCAGTGACCCATCAAAAAAGAAAAGCTGCTTAACAACTTCCATTTAGTGTGTTCAAAAGGCGAAATAAGCACTTGCACCATTTTTTTGCAGCGAGTAAAATTTAAGGAGTGAGGGAAGAGTACCCCCCCCTCAGAAAGCAGTACGTATGAAATTCTTAGTATTATTCCTTTTCTGTATTCTCCTGCCCACTACATTGATTTCTGCCGCCGAGAACGACCCATCCAATGGAAATCTCATTGCTGAACCCACTCTTCGAGACTATGTCCGGGCAACTAGAGCTCCTGGCATTTTGGTTGAACCCTACGATGTCGTTGAAGGTAGTGAAGCTTCTTCATCCCTATAAGGCACCACTCAAGACTATCTAAAGTTTAAGTCCCTGAAACTAAAAAGGTTTAATTTGGCAGGTTTCTTGCTCTCTCTATGAGCATGAAGTACCCAATACTCATCATTACCCTCATGTTAGGGATCAGTTTGACCACTCTACTTGTTAGTCATTTTTCGGATTGTACCGGGCCTGACTGCCGAGTGATTACGATTTCTGAAGCCAAATCATGAGAATATTGCAGTAAACGCGGGAGAGTCACAAGCTCTTCCGCGTTTATGTTTTAAATGCTAGCGTTGCAGCAATCATGCAACTACAGCCGGAATCTTCAAAAGCGGGCCTCCTCTTAATCAACTTAGGAAGTCCAGATCAACCCACACCCTTGGCGGTCAGAAGGTACTTGAAACAGTTTTTAAGTGATCCCTTTGTGATCGATATTCCAGGATTTTTTCGTTGGATTCTGGTGAACATTCTCATTATCAATACCCGCTCATTCAAAATTGCTAAGGCATATCAAAAGATTTGGACATCAGAGGGCTCACCGCTAGTCAATTTCACCAGAGAACTCACCCAAAAATTGCGGCCTCAAATTTCAATCCCTGTTGAGTTTGCGATGAAATATGCATCTCCCAGCATTGAGTCGGTGGTAAAGAAAATGCTCTCCGATGGCGTGAATCATTTTATCTTTTTTCCACTTTATCCTCACTACTCTTATGCCGCTTCCGAAACCGCCATTGTTGAGTTTGAGTCGTTGATGAAAAAACTAGCCCCTCAGGCCACCTATAAAATTATCGAAGATTTTTTCGAACATCCGAAATTTATTGAAGCCCTCGCGAATTCAATGCAAACAACTCTGCAAGAAATGAAGCCAGATTTGCTACTTCTGAGCTACCACGGAATTCCAGTGAGACAACTTTACAAAACCAAATGCGATAAAAACTATAAAGTGCAATGCATCCAAAACACGGAGTTTTTAAGAAAAAAACTCGGCCTGACTGTCGATCAGGTTTTTACCTCATTTCAATCACGACTCGGCCGCACCCCGTGGATCACCCCATACACTGATTATGTGCTCGATGAACTTCCATTGAAAGGCATCAAACGCATTGCCATTGCATCTCCGTCATTCACCGCAGATTGTTTGGAAACTTTGGAGGAAATCAAACTCCGCTACGAAGCTCAATTTCTACAAGGGGGTGGAATGGAATTTAAATATATTCCCTGCTTAAATGCAAACGACGACTGGGTCATCGCGCTTAAAGCGATCGTGCAAGATTACATGCCAAACGGGAAATCTTTATAATTCAAAACCGCACTCTCACGTACTGATTTCAAAGCCTTTGCATATTCGCGCAGCATCTGGACGCTGTAATCCATTCTTTTCCGCAAATACTCATCCGCCGGATTTGCAGCTACCCCATTCGGATCCGAATCCATCAGAACCTTTTCAGCTTCGCGGACGATAATGTGATCGGGAAGGTAAAGTGGACGTGAGTTTTTATGGCTGGTTCCGCGCAATTCCTGAATGGGATATGCTCCATTAGTGGCACTGCTCGTCACACTCACTAGCAGTGTTGGCTTATGAGCTATGAGATCACCACCACAGAATAAGAAAAAGTTTTTAATCGCCGGTGAAGCCATTCCCGCATATTCAGGGGTGATTACCACTAAAGAGTCTGCGCCTCGAAGATCCGCAGCAATCGGATCCCAGATTTTTTTCCAATCGGGATTCCCCACCCACACTGACTCATCCCACAAAGGAAGAGCACCATGATGGAGGTCCGTAATTTTCGCTTCCCCACCTTTTTGTCCGATCAACTTTGCAATGTAGTTTGCAACTTTCATCGATTGAGAATCCGCCCGGTGACTGCCACTGATAATTTGAGTTTTCATGAAGTGATCATACAACACAAAAAGCCCCCACTCCAATCAGAAGTGAGGGCTTTTTATAATTTATATTTTAATTTTTACTTAGTGAGTAAGAACATGAATTTTTGAACGCTGCCATTACCGGCAGTTCCAAAGTTCGCTACGCAATCTGGAATGCCTGCATCAGTAGTAATGGTAGTAGACTGATAACCTGCAAGCAGGGTATTTTCATCAATCTTTTTGTAAGTAAACTCATCTACTTCAAAAGTATTACATGCGGTATAGCCCTGACCGGAGGCACTTTGAACTCCTTGAATCTGGTTCTGTTCCATTCTCATCGCTCCACCTTGTCCTGATGGATCAGGATGGAACTCATTAAATGCAACCAGACTCCGCGGATTGGTTCCGATATGGAGGAACCCTACGCCGTTCACCTGATTCACTGTGCTTGCAGACCAGTCTGTATCCACACGCTTCAAACAAGCAGTGGAGTGATCGCCCACATTTTGTTGAAAGTATTGAGCATAACATTGAGCTGCTTGAAGAGCTGTGAATGGATTACCACCAGTATCACTATTACTGCAATGCTTGCCTGCGTTGATTTGAGTAATGTGGGCCCAATCAAACTGAGTTGCAGTGTTTCCACTATCATACACTACAGGAGTAGTAAGACCTGAGTCTGCGAAAATACCCATGATATTAGTACACGTTACATTGGTGCTCACGTTGTTAATCGTCACATTTCCGGAGTTAGATTGAAGTGAATATCCGCCACCTAAATCTGTAGTGGTAAAAGACCCATTTGGAGGATTGATTCCATTCATTTGAACGGGTACTCCGGTTGAAGTTACCACACAACCTCCGCCACCCGATGCTTGATATAGAGTGGTTGAATTATCCACAGCTAATGCATGGCAAACCCATCCCGGTGAAGAAGTTCCGCCAATGCTAATCATCTGAGAAGCACAACCATTTTGAGTGGGATATTCAGAAACCGCATCCGCTACAAATTCATAATTATTGGTAAGAGTATGATCGCCGCCGCCAAAGTTTACTGTGGTTGCATAAGTAAATCCGGCCGATTGCGCGCCTAGACCACTGAAATCCACACCCACTGAAGCACCGCCGTCGGCCATACCTGTAACACTAGCGCCGCAAGCAAGTTTCGCAGCATTGCCACCTTGCCAAATTTGTAGTCCAATCACTGATGCGCCACCAGAAATTTGCACACCTTTAAATTGTTGAAGCGCAATCTTCTGACCCGCTGGAGGTCCGTTACAGTTTTGTGAATCCTGAGAACAAAGTGCGCTGTAGCCAGTGGGCACAGCAAAGGGTACCGCTGCAATGGTCCATTCACCGGTCGGATCATAAACGCTTGCAGCAGCTGGAGCTGGGGCAAGAGATGATTGAATATTTGCTACTGGTACTGAAGCCTTGCCAGTTGCGGGATCGTAGCTGATAGCGCCTAAATTAGCGCTTGCTGAATAAGCCATAGTGGATTGTGTAGTTGGATTTCCGCCCATATCTGTGTGGGTTGAATCTGAACTCACAATAGCGGCCAAAAGATTTCCTGAGCTATCCACTAAATTACAATTCATCGGTTGATTCACGCCACCAGTGATTGAGATATTAAAACTGCCATCTGCGTTCACCGCTGCTTTAGCAGTCGTAGGTGGATTAGTCATCGTTGTACACACCACCGAATCGCCAGTGTAGCTGACTGTTCTTTGTTTTGTAGTGCTCGCGTTTCTTTTCATACTTCGTCCATCCGTCACACCCGCGAGTGAGCCGGTAAGACTTACACCAGTACTCGAAGTGGCTGACGGAGTAACCGATGACGTACATGCAAATAGCCCTAGGCCAGTCGATGCGAGTAGGAGTACGATTCCCACTCCTTGATCTTTTGAAATTACAGTCTTCATTCTTTTATTCCTCATGTTTAATTACAGTCCTCGTTTATTTAGATTCTGCTTGAACCAAATCCACGCGACTTAGTTTGCAAAAATCGAAATTTTTTCTTCCCATACTCATGGTATGAAAATCAGAATTACTTAAGGGCTTTGAGGTAGAATTGTGGTGGTAAAATAGTCAATACTTACGCTGGGCCACAAAGGTCGTCCCGATCTTTA